>NZ_JARKPQ010000081.1 GCF_029975155.1 Propionicimonas sp.
CGATCTACATCGACGAGGACAACGACGTGCGCGTCGGCTACCGGAACCCGTATGACGGACTGAGCCTCTCCGGCCTCCACGCCGACGCCCTGAGCTGGGCCGCCGAGGCGAAGAAAATGGGCCAGGCGCGAACCGCGACCAAGGGTGGCCCCTTGGTCGCAAGTTCACACCTGACCCATTTGGGGTGCCTAAGTAGCACGTTCGGCAACTCTGCCCCCAAGACAAGAACCCTGGTCAACCGCCTGTTGCGGGGCGTCTACAAGGTGTCCACACGACCCCAGAGTAGCGCTCCGAGGGACGATCGGGGGCCCGTCGTGAGGACTATCGAGACGGCTCAAACTTTTCTCACTGCCTCCGAGGTGGACCAGCTTGTCGGTGACTACCTGGCCGGGATGAGTGTCAAGTCCCTGGCCGAACGGTATGGCATCCACCGCGCCACGGTGTTCTCCCACCTCCGCCGTCGCAACGTGCCGAGCCGCCGCCCCGGGCTTTGCCTCGACGAGAGGGCCGAGGCTGTGCGCCTCGCACGAGCGGGAATCTCGATGAGGGCGATCGCTCGTCGGATGGGTGTAGACCGCAAGGCCGTACGCGCAGCGTTGGTCGAAGCTGGCGTCATTATGGACGGCGGGCCGGGCGCATCTCATCGGTGACAGACAAGCCATGGACCTCGATGATTCACAGGGGTGTGCTCTGGTGTGATCTCCGGCTGGTTGAACCCCAGGACGGCTGGATCCTTGCGGTGGGCGTGCTGATCCGGCCCGGGTGCCCGGGTGGCTGCCGGTTCCACTGCGGCGGTCTGCTTGTCCTTTCAGTTGGTCGTTGGTTCGGGGGATACTGGGGTCAGCCGGGTTGGAGGGACCAGATGCGGGTCCAGGCGTTGACCAGATCATCGGCCCAGGCCCAGTCGTCGGGGAGCTTCAAGATCTGGTAGCGGGCATGGCGGGCGATCCGGGCCGGGACGGCGAACAGCCGGAACCGGAGGGTCTTCGGTTCCGCGAGGGCCAGTTCTCCATCGAGGGCGAGGTGCCGCAGCCACGCTGTCAGAGTGACGGCGAGCGCCGCCAGCTGCAGCCAGGCCGCGTTGCGGTCCTTGTCGGCGGTGGGTAGCTTCGCCGCACCCATGGCTTTGAGTTCCTTGACCTTGTCCTCGACATGGGCCTGGGTGCGGTGCCGGGCGTCGAGCCACTGGAGTTGGCCTTCGCCTGTGTTGGTGGCGAACGCGCTGTAACGCCACTGGGCATCCTCACCCAGTTTCGCCTGCTCACCTATCGGGCGTGGGGTTCGGGACACGATGACCCGCATGTCAGCGGGCCAGCCATCCAGACGGTCCCCACCGGCGCTGCCACGCAACAGCCCGGTGACCTCGGCGACCTCGCCACCATCAGGAGCGACGTCCCCGTTGGGGTCGATTCTGGCGGTCCATGCCTGTTCGGGGACCTCTTCGATGCTGGTGCGGGTCCGCGCGTCGACGGGCCAGCCGATCGTGTACTCGACGCGGCGGCCCCGCCTGCCATGCTCTTTGAACGTGTTCAGCCCGGTGAGGTGGTCGATCACATCGTGGGAGGCGCCAGCCCCGTCGATCGTGACCAACACGTCCCGGCGGTGTGGGGCTGGGACCTGTTCCAGGGCGGCATCCAGGACCAGCACGTGGTCGGAGGCGGTGAACGAGCCGGCGTTGCCGGGACGCTGCATCACGGCCAGATGATCGTCGGTGTTGCTGCACCACGCCGTCAACGGATGCCAGCCGATGCCGTGTTTGTAATGCCCCGTCACAGACGGTTCCTTGCATGTGGCGGCCTCGATGATCGTGGCATCTACCCGGATCACCGTGACCGGCTCCCCGGTCCCGGACCGGGCAAGAGGCCGCCTGGCTACCTGCACCGCCGGCAGCAGGCCCTGGTTCCCGGCGACGATCGCGGCCCAAGCGGTCGCACGGACCCCGGCGAGCATGCGGGCGTATCGACGCTCGGGCAGACCATCGTCACCGATCCGATCTGCCAGTTCGTCCAACGCGCGCAGCACCGTGGTATCGGATGCCGCGCCACCAGGACCGAACAAGGCTTCCTGCCTGGTCAACGCCTCCACATCCAGCAGACACGACGCCCCCGCCGCTAACGCCGCGACCGCGTCCGTCAGCAGGCGCCCCCGGTCCCTGCGTGGCGTGAAACCCTGTCTGGCGACCACCGCCCGCAGCCCCGCGGTCAGCCCGACCCGATCCGCCAGCAACCGCGGCAGCACCACCCCGGCATGAGCAACCACACCCTGCCCGCCCCTGGCGACCTTCAACCGATTCGACCATCCCAACGCCACGTCTGGCACCGACGTTCCCCGAACAACACCAGCAGCGGTACGCTTCACCACGAGGGTGCTCCGATCCTTGGACGACTACAAGCTTCAACAACTCGTATTCTCCCAAGCCGGAGCACCTTTCACGACTCAACAGGCCGCCCCGAGACCAACCCGCGTGAATACTCCAGGT
>NZ_JARKPQ010000010.1 GCF_029975155.1 Propionicimonas sp.
GCGGGCGTCCTCGTTGCCTTTGGCGTACACCAGATGACCGACCGGCAACCCAAGCACCGTGCAGTAGGCAAGCATCTGGTAGAGATCGGCCTGCGGGAATCCGCTGGGCTTCTCGGCCTTGTACTTGGCGTCGACCACCACCCGCGGAACGCCGGCGTCCGACCACACGAAGTCCGGACGCACCGGCACCGCTTCGGCCTCGTCCAGATGGGTGCGGTACTGCAACCGCGAACGCCCACCGAGCGGCTTGAACGCCTCCCGCAAGGCAACCGTGACGAAGTCCTCGAAGATCGTCGCCATGTTGACCAGATAACCCGACACCACCAGCTCCCCCACCCGCTGCTCGAACGACCGTCCCGCCAGCACCAACTCCGCCAACTCCAACGCTGGCACGTACCGCGCGTTCAAACGCGACGGCGTCCACGAAGGCCGGACGCCGCCCCGCCCAGGAGCGGTCACGTCCGCCAACTGCAGCCGTAGCCGCTGCAACCCTGCCCGATGCCGGACGCCGACCCGCGGCGTCCGCAGCAGCTGCTCCACCGCCGCCAGCAGCACCTGGTTCTCGGCGATGTCGACGGTGAACTCGTCGTAGCGCACCTCCAGCGGGATGCTCCGCCCCCACCGGCGCCGCAGCTGGTCCGCCTCCCGCACCCGGCCCCGCAGCACCGCCAACGTCTCGTCGACGGTCACGTACCCCTTGAGCAGTCCCTGCTCCAACGCCCGCTTCGCCAACCGCACGAACGCGTCCGCGAGCGCCTCGGGCAGGTCTGCGTCGGCGTCCAACCGCACCCGGTCGTCGCGCCAGAAATCAGGGCGCCGCGCGTACCCCATCAGGAACATCAACCGGTTGATATCGATCTTCGGCTCGATCACCACCTGCAACCCCGCCACGCTGACGACCCCGATCTGCGTGCCCGGAGTCACCTCCCACCACCCCGTACGATCCGTCAGCGCGACCTGGACGACCCCCGCTGCGGCCAACGCGTCCGCGACCGGGCGCCGCAACTCCACCAACCGCGACGGGTCACCCTCACGCAGAATCAGCGGGTTTGCCACCAGTGTCCCCCGACCTTTCGGACGCCTTCAGGACGGCCACCCGGGCCCGGATCGCGTCCAGCCCGTACTTGGCCCGGACGTCGGTGCCGTCGCCGTAGTGGTGTTCCTCCAACAGGGGCAGGATCGCCGTCCGCCACGCCCGCTCCAGACCGCCCGGTTGGTGCACCGCCTTCCGCATGAAGTACGACGGGCCGATCTTGAAGTCCGGATCCTCGATCCGCCGGTTCAGCTCCTCCAGCAGGTCCGCGATCCCCACCTCAAGGTCGGACGCCGCCAGCCACCTGCGCAGCACCCCGCTGGTGGGCGGCTCGGACGGGTGCAGCGGCACGAACGCGAACCGGCGCCGCATCGCCGCGTCCACCAAGGCGATCGACCGATCGGCGGTGTTCATCGTGCCGATGATGAACACGTTCTCCGGGAGCGTGAACCCGATGTCGTCATCCGTGGCATACAGCAGGTCGACGTTCTGGCTGCGGTACTCCAGCAGGAAGTACAACTCGCCGAAGATCTTCGCCAGGTTGCCGCGGTTGATCTCGTCGATGATCAGGAAGTACGGCGTCGAGGGACTCTCCCGCGCAGCGTCGACCGTCTTGCGCAACGGACCGGGCTTGAGCTCAAACCCGCCTTCCTTCACTGGCCGATAGCCCTCGAAGAAGTCCTCGTACGAGTACGCCGGATGGAACTGCACCAGCCGCACGTTGTCGCCCGCGAGGTGTCTAGCGAGCGCCTGGGCGATGTAGGTCTTCCCCGTCCCCGGCGGGCCGTAGAAGATCAGTTGCGGCCGATCCCGCAGCAGGTCGACGCACTCCTGCAGCCAGACCCGGTCCACGTTCAGCGACTCAGCGAGGGCATCGGTGGCATCCGGGAGGGTCAGCTCACGAACGACGACCGGCGCGTCGGGCGGCTCATCGTCCTCGGTGACCGTGGTCTGCGCCGCGAGAAGCTTCTCCAGTAGATCAAGCTGCTGGGTCATCTCCACCACGTCGTATTGCACCTGCAGACGCGCCTTGATCTCACTGGCCAGGTCGCCGTAGTCGAAGCCCTGCTTCGCCCACTCCACCGCCCGCCGCAAGTTCGACAAGCCGTCAGCCGACTTCACATACTCAGCCGGGCCCGTGACCGTGCCCAGATACAGCTCACCCTGACTCGTCGTCACCACGATGTCGCCTACCTGGATCCGGGACAGGAACGAGTGGAACTCATCAAGCTTCGCCGCCTTCGCCGCGTACGAGGTCTGCGAGTAGTCCTCATCGACGATCGCCTTCAGTTCCTGCCGGCCTATCCCTTCCTCGACCTCGCGCAGTTTCGACGCCCTCAGCGACGCGTACCCCTGCTGCCGCCACGCAGGAATGAGGTCATGGCCGTCCACCGACGAGCCGCGTACAAGCCATGCCCGCTTCGGCAGCACCTCAAGCACGCCGCGTTCCTCGAGGTTGACCCGCAGGTCTTCCGTGCGAACGTGCTGCTCCTCGCTGGCGGACCCAGAGGCGTCGAACCGGACGCCCTCGGCCTCGAGTGCCTCACGCTGGGTGTCAGTCCGCGACTTGTCCGCCCAGACGAAGCCAGGCACAGGCCGGCCGTCCTTCCCAAGGACGCGGTGGGCACCCGCGCTGGCCGTCACACCCATGAAGGTGCCCACCGTCTGTGGGTTGGTGCCGGCCACGGCGGCCAAGTCGCTGTAGGTCGTCCACTGGCCCTCTTCGACGAACTCCAGCGCCGCTTCGAGTAGGCGTGCGTAGTCCGGCTGAGTCTTTGTCTCGCCACGCCTCGTGCGGTGGGCCTCCCGATAGGCCTTGCCGGCCTCGACGTCGAGACCGGTCCCGTCCTCCGGGTGGTTCGCGAGTGCAACCCGGCCGTCATCGGTGATCAGCCACCCGCTGGGCGTCTTCTCAAGCCAATTCGCAGCCTTGAGGTCGGTGCTTGCCCACGCCAGATGGTTTTCCCAACGAGGCTCTTCGCTGCGGTCGCTGTACGGGGCCAGTTCGTAGGGGGTGAGTTGAATCCGTTGTGAGACCCGACGCATCGCCTCGCCGCGCTTCAGCGGCATTCCAGCGTCAGCAAGGATCTGTAGCAGGGCCCTGATCAGCAGGGCTCTGCGGACCGGCTCGTTGTCTGACGTGGTCTCTGCAGTCACTGGGTCTCCTGCTCACTTCGGCGGCGCACCAAGAATGCAGGAACGCCTCTCTTTGCCGATGGTAGGGGTCGACTCCGACGATATCCGGGCGATCGCGACCGGAAGCCGCACCCGAGCTGGCTCACGAAACACCGTGGGGTCTGCGATGGAACGGACGGCTCTGCGTCCAGAGCACGCTGCAAGTGGACCGCCTCGGCTGGGTTGAGCTGCTTGGCGCCGTCATCGGCCACCCCGCCGGGCTTCTGGGCAATCGATCCTGGGTGAGGCGGGTTTCTCATGCCGCTCACAGCCCCGCCTGTGTCTCTCGCTGTTGGCTCGACGGCCCTCCTCGGACGGCAGTCTCCGTATCCCCGGTTGGTGCGTCGACCCCGATGAGTTCGGCGTCCAAGGGAGATAGGTACGGCTGCCCCCTGTCGATCGCCGCCTGCATCGCTTCGTACGCCTCCAGGACCAGCTCCTTGGTCCGATACGACCCGCACGCCGCCACGTCCTTGCGTTTCACAATCGGAAAGGTCTCCATGATGTAGTCGACGTCTTCGCGCCCCAGGCCGAAGACGTGGAACCAGGCGGCATCAAGTTCAGCGCGCACGTTGACGCGGATGGTCGTGGCCCAAGACTGAGGCGTCTGCAGGAACCGGGCCCTGGCCGTGAACCAGTCGGGCTGTCCACCCCGCCACGGTGGGCAGGTCTGCGGCAACGCGGTTGCGAGCTGAGTCAGGTAGCCGTAGGTCATATGCGTGCCGCCCACTTTCTGGCGCGCGACGTAGTCGAACACGAAGGAGGACCACAAAGCCTGCAGCAACGCAGGGTCCACAGAGGTGGTGAGAGCCAGCGGCATGGTGTGTCCGACCGCGCACCGAGGCAACTGGCTCGCGATCATGGTCCGCTCGTCTGTGCTGCGGCAGATGTCGCGCCAGCCCAACAACCACTCGCTGTCCCAGCGGTTGCATAGTCGGGCCCGAACGAGCTCCTCGCGCACCCAGTAGCGCGGCAACGCCACAAACGTCGGGTCTTGCTTCTCGTCGAGCGTCACGTCCCTGACGGACCCGTCCGGATCGTACGTGGCCCAGCGGTGGTCGAAGTGGTGGATCATCTTCGCCTCGTAGAGGGGAAGCATGCGCTCAACGGTCTCGGTCATGCACGAACCTCCTGTGGCCAGGGTGGCTGGTAGGTGAGACCTGACGACTTCGCCTCGGCCATCGCGTCATAGGCGGACAGGATCAAGTCCTTGGTCCGGTACGTCCCGAAGGCCGCCTCGTCCTTGCGCTTCACGATCGGGAACGTATCCATCACGTACGACACCTCATCGCGCGAAAGCCCGAACAGATGGAAGACAGCAGCGTCAATCTCGGCGCGGACCCAGCCACGCTCTTGCTCGTCCGCGATCCACCCGTTGAGCCTATCCACGCGCCGCGACAGCCAAGCCGAGAGACCGCCCCTCACGAGCAGGTCTGACCGCGAGAACGCGTCAGGACGAAGAACGGGAAGCTGCATGAACACGAAGTAGTTCATGGTGATGCTGCCGAGCTTCTGCCGTGCCGCGAAGTCGAGTGCAAAGGATGCCAGCGCCGCTTGGAGCATCGTGGCCTGCGCCAAGGAGCAATCGGGCATGGCGACAGGGATCTTGTTTCCCAACGCGACACGTGGCAGGACTGTCGAGATGCTGGTTCTTTCATCGGTCGCTCGACAGATATCCCGCCATCCAAGGAACCAGTTCTTGTCCCACCGGCCCGCGAGCTTGCGATCCACATCCGACTCCGGCACCCAGTAGCGGGGCATCGGACTTGGCCGCGTGGCCTTCTCCTCCTCGGTCATCGGCCGAATCGACCCGTCCGGCTCGTAGGTCGCCCAGCGGGTGTCGTAGAGGTGAATCATCTTGGCTTCATACAGCGGGAGCATTCGAGCTACCCCCCCCCCCCATCGAGGGAGCGCTCAAATACGTTCCCGTTGAGGGTCCAACCGTCGGCCTCAAGTTCGTGGCGGGTGTGGAACAGGTGCGAGTCGCTGGTCATGTTGAACAGCCCCTGCATGAAGCTGATGCCCCAAGGGTTGCCGTTGACCGGGTCGTTCTCGTTGATCAGCACCGGGACGCGGCGGTAGATGCCGAGGGTGATCTCGGCATCCCGGCGGGTCCGGAAGATGGGGCACGTGCCCGTGTTGGGGTTGAGGAGCTGGATCTCCTCGGGGGTGAGCTCGAAGCGGGCATCGTCCTTCAGCAGGTCGGAGGAGTCGTGAGCGAAGAATGCGAACTCCGCTTGGGCAACGCGCTCGTCCCGGCCGGTGAGAGTGAGCAGGCAGAACTTGAAACGGCTGTCCACACCTTCGAAGAGAGGCCTGCGGTTCTCAAAGTCGTAGAGACTCACGAGGTTTGCGCGCTCTACCAAGTCCTTGAAGAAGTACTGCGTGGTGGCATCGGTGGCGATTCCGGTCGGAAGAACGAGCCCGAACCGCCCGTGCGAGGCCATGAGATGTCTACCCAGTTCAGCGAAGACCGTGTCTGTCTTGATCCGGCCGCGCCCACACAAGGGGTAACGGCCCGAGTTGGCCAAGAAGTGGCGCGTGCCATCGATGTGGCGCTTCGCGCTGGCATACTCGGCCGCAAGTGCCGGATTGGTCTCAGGAAGACCGTCGATGAGTCGCTTGCGTCGCGCGCCACTCGCTGCACCGATCTCGGGCGACCGGACCGCGAAGAACTCCTGCTCTTTCAGCTCGATGTGCTCCCAAGGCGGGTTGCCGAGCACCACGTCGAAGCCGCCGCGCCAGCCCGGTCCGTCGGTGGGACCTCCGGGGCGGAACAGGTGCGGGAACTCGAGGTGCCAGTGAAAGAACCGGTACTCTGCGGCGAGTTCGTGGACGGTCGCGAGGGTGGCCGGTGGCAGCGCTTCGCCGCGCGCGAGGGCGTGCAAGCTGCGATCGGTGATGGCCTTGGGTCGGCCCGGCTGCTTCGGCCAGACGAACGCGGCGCACCAGGCATCCGCGAGCAGCCGTTGCTGTTGCAGCCCAGGGTTGGCCTCAACCGCCTTGAGTCGCTGCTGGCGGGCGTGGATGTCGGCCAGGGACGCGGGGCGGCCACCAACGATCAGCGCGCCCAGTTCGCCCGCGACGGCGGTGTCCAGGGGCGGCTCCATGTCGTCGCCGAACAGGTCGTCCTGCCCGGCGCGCTCGGCCTTGTTCTGCTTCTTGAGGGCCGTGACGACCTTCTTGTCGTCGCCCTCAAGCGTTGCGAATGCCTCGTCGGGCACTCCCTGCCCGACGAGTGCGGGGGTGGCGCCGATCAGGGAGTTGCCGACCTTGATCTGGGCGTCCAGGAAGGCCAGCGGGCGTCCGGGGTCGAGGGTCTCCAACCACAAGGAGACCTTCGCAAGTTCGGCGGCCAGCGGGTTGAGGTCGACGCCGTAGATGCAGCGTCCGACCACGTCGGCAAGAGCCTCGCGGACGCGCTCGGGCGGTGGCTCGGGGTCGCCGGTCCGGATGGCCGCGACGCGCTTGGCAATCCGGCGCGCAGCTGCCACCAGGAAGTGCCCCGACCCGCAGGCGGGGTCGCACACCGTCAGCGCCAGCAGTGCCGCCTCGGGGTCGGGCTCGCGCTCGGCGCGGTCGAGCACCGGGTCGAGGGCCGA
>NZ_JARKPQ010000124.1 GCF_029975155.1 Propionicimonas sp.
AGGTGGGCGTCCACCGGGAGTTCGATGCGCATTTCGGCTTCCTCGTCGCCGGTCTGCTCGCCGCGGTATTCGGCGATCGCCTCACCGACCATCCGGATGTACAGGTCGAAGCCGACGTCGGCGATGTGGCCGGACTGTTCATCGCCCAGCAGATTGCCCGCGCCGCGGATCTCCAGGTCTTTCATCGCGATCGCCATGCCCGCCCCGAGATCGGCGTTGGCGGCGAGCGCCGACAGCCGGTCGTGGGCGGTCTCGGTGAGCGGCTTGTCGGGCGGGTACAGGAAGTAGGCGTAGCCGCGCTCGCGGCTACGCCCGACCCGGCCGCGCAGCTGATGCAGCTGCGACAAGCCCATCCGGTCGGCCCGGTCGATGATCAAGGTGTTAGCGGTTGACACATCGATACCTGCCTCGACGATGGTCGTGCAGACCAGCACGTCGATGCGCCGCTCCCAGAAATCGACCATCACCTTCTCGAGCGCGCGCTCCCCCATCTTGCCGTGCGCGGTGACGATGGTCGCCTCCGGCACCGCCTGCCGCAGTTCGGCGGCCACCTTGTCGATGTCCTGCACCCGGTTGTGAACGTAGAAGACCTGCCCCTCACGAGCCAGTTCGCGCCGGATTGCGGCGGCCACCTGGCCCTGATCGTAGGGCCCGGCGAAGGTCAGCACCGGATGGCGTTCTTCGGGCGGGGTCGCGATGGTCGACATCTCGCGAATACCGGTGACCGCCATCTCCAGCGTTCTGGGGATCGGGGTGGCGCTCATCGACAGCACATCGACGTTGACCCGCATCTGCTTGAGGGCCTCCTTGTGCTCGACACCGAAGCGCTGCTCCTCGTCGATGATCACCAGGCCCAAATCCTTGAACTTCACCGAGTCGCTGATCAGGCGATGGGTGCCGATCACCACGTCGACACGACCCGACGCCAGCCCTTCGATGGTCTTGCGGGTCTCGGAGGCCGACTGGAAGCGGCTCAGCGAGGCCACGGTGATCGGGAAGCCCGCGTAGCGGTCGGCGAAGGTCTGGGCGTGCTGCTGGACGAGCAGCGTGGTGGGCACCAAGATTGCGACCTGTTTGCCGTCCTGAACCGCCTTGAACGC
>NZ_JARKPQ010000128.1 GCF_029975155.1 Propionicimonas sp.
GGCGTCTTGTCCCCACAGGCGGGTACGCGGCCGGTGGGCGACAGAGTCCAGCAAGCCAACATCACGGACCGGGCCCACCCCGAGATCGTCGACCAGGGTCAGGAGATCTTCGAGCGAGAGGTAATCGGTCACTGCCCTAGCACTGACGTGCGCGGCGCCCTGGAATCGACATCCCGCCTGATGGTCGTGACTTCACTCGCATACCCAGAGTCGGCGTCCTCGAGTGGCAAACAGGTCGTGACTGGAGTCCGAGTCCGCCGACGGTCATGACGTCACTCGCCCGCCCTTCTCAGAAGAGCACTTCGCCTGCCGGGCTCGGGTGGCCGAAAGGCTATTCGGTCGAGATGTCCCGTGTTCTCCCGAGTTCTGAGACCGCGAACGCGCAGGCGGTCAGGACCGCCGCGATCGACAAGATGCGCGGCGACGACTGACCGGCGACAGCAGACAGAGGGAACGAGCCCTCCGCAGGTCGTGTCGGCGATCCTCCCTAGGCTGGGGGCATGACGTTCACGGCTCTACACCGAGCGCTCGGCATCGCACCGTCACCGCTCACCGACGACCTGCTCGATACAGCGGTGGCCGCCGGCGTCGTGGAGGCAGACGATCTGGATTGGAAGTCGGAGCTGCCGCCAGCCAGGGGCCTGCCGCAGACGGACTTTCCGAAGGACGTTGCTGCGATGGCGAACAGCGGCGGTGGCGTCATCGTGTTGGGCGTACGCGAGTCGCAGAAGGCGGCGACGGAACGAGTCGATGTAGGCGAGCTCGACGAGGCCTACGAGCGCTCCTTGCGGAGCGCGGCTATCACCGCAATTTCACCGCCCGTCTTCGGGCTCAACGTGCATCGCCTCGGGGCCGAAGGGATGCGGGCTGTCGTCGTGGAGGTGCCCGCGAGCATCGACGGGCCGCACCTGATCTACAAGAACGACTACTTCGGGGCGCCAGTACGGAACGACTCGGACACGGTGTGGATGAAGGAGCGCCAGATCGAGGCGATGTACCGGGCTCGGTTCGAGGAGCGCCGGCACGCGACCGAGGCATTGGACGCGCTGTACGACGAGGGTGCAACGGGGAGGGACTCTGACAAACGCGCGTGGCTGGTCGCAGTGGCTCACCCTCGCATCCCTCGCGTGCGCGAACGGCTAACCCGTGACGAGGCACGAGGGGTGCTGACTAAGACCGTGGGGCTGGCCCTGACCTATGCCGGGCGCGGAGGCATCCACCCGCTCGAGAACGTCGACTGTGACAATCTGCGTCCTGGATTGCGGCGCTGGGTAGCCGTGAACACGGCGACTGGCGAGCGCTCGATCTGGA
>NZ_JARKPQ010000133.1 GCF_029975155.1 Propionicimonas sp.
GCCAGCGCCGCGCCCGAGCGCCGCAGCACCGAGGTGAGGCCGCCGAGGAACATCAGGACGAAAGGCATCGGCAGCACGAACAGCAGCGTGCTGACGCCGAGCTGCCAGGCGTTGTCCCGGAACCCGATCGCCGCATCCATCGGGCTGGCGTCGAACGCGGGGTGCGTGGTGTTCAGGAACCAGATCGCGAAGCCGATGGCTGCGGCGTAGGGCGCGACGGCGACCAGGCCGCCGCGGAGCAACAGGCGCTCGTCGGGGCCGGAGGTGGATGTGCCGGGCGTCAGGGTGGCCGGCTCACGGAGTGCTGAAGTCATGCAGCAAGCGTCGGCGGGGCGCCGTCCCGGGCACATGGGGCACGGTTCTCGACCGCGGTCGGGACATCGCGTCCCATGACAGCGGGACAGCACCCGGGCCACCATTCAGGGGTGCGGGTGACTCTCGGGGTGCTCGCCGTCGCGAGCGGAATCGGCGGCGGCGTCCTGCATGCCGTCAACGCCGTGGCCGGACGCGGCTTCGAACCGTCCTTCTGGCTGGTGCAGGCGGCGGACGCCGTGGCGTTCGGCGCGGTCGGAGCGGTGCTCGCGGCCCGGTCGACAGCTCGCCGCGTGCCCGACCTGATGGTGGCCACCGGCCTGGGCCAGGGGGTCTCCCTGCTGCTGATGGAGTACGCCATTCTCGGCCCGCTGCCGCTGGCCTCGCTGGCCCTGTGGGTGGCGAGCTGGCTGTGGGCACCGGCGCTGTTCCTCTCGGCCACCGTGCTGGTGCTGCTGCTCCCGGAAGGGACGCTGCCGTCGGCTCGCTGGCGTCCGGTCCTTGCGCTGAGCTGGGCGGTCCTGGCGCTGCACGCGGTGGTGTGGGCCGTCACCCGCTACGAGGACGAGACCCCGCGTCCGATCGATGTGCGCGACCTCCGCAACCCGGTCGGCCTGGCCGTGGCCGGGACCCCGGCCGTGCAGGTGGTGCTGGGGGCACTCACGCTGGCCGCCGCCGGGCTGGCGCTCGCGTCCCTCGTGAGCCGCTGGCGGAAGTCGTCCGGAGACGCGAGGCAGCAGTTGAAGTGGCTGGCTGTCGGGGCGGCGTTGGTGGTGCTGCTGTTCGAGCTCGGGGTGGCGGCGCCGCAGCCGTGGGGCGAGTTGCTGGTCGGACTGTCCGCGCTGCCCATGCCGCTCGCGATGGGTGTCGCGGCGCTACGACACCGGTTGTGGGACGTCGATCTGGCGATCTCGACCGGCCTGCGCTACGTCCTGCTGTCGGCGGTGGCGATCGCCGTGTACACCGTGGTGGTCTCGCTGCTCGGCGCGTTCAGCGGAGCGCCGGTGGTGGCCACCGCCGTCGTGGCTCTGGTGCTGCTGCCGCTGCACGACCGGCTCCGACGCTTGGTGAACCGGCTGGTGCACGGCGAGGGGAACGATCCCGACACCGCGCTCGCCGAACTGGGCGCGCGCCTGGAGGCGACCGGCGATCCGGTCGAGGTCGCCGACCGGTTACTGCCCGCGGTGGTGGACCGGCTGGCCGGGCTGCTGCGGTCGCCGTTCGTGGTGCTCGAACTCCTCGATGGCACGGTGGTGGCGCACGGCGTCGCGAGCGACCCGGTCGAGAGCATCGACCTGCGTTACGCCGGGGCTCGGGTGGGCGTGCTGAAGCTCGCCGGACGCCATCGCTCGCGCGCCGAACGCAGCCGGCTCGACCGAGTGGCCGCGCAGGCGGCGGTCGCCGTCCATTCGGTGCTGGCCACCAGGGACGCCCGGCGCGCACGCCAGCTGGTCGTGGCCGCTCGCGAGGAAGAACGGCGGCGGCTGCGCTGGGATCTGCACGACGGGGTGGCGCCCTTGCTGGCCGGCCTGGCGCTGCAGGCCGAGACCGCGCGGGACATCGTCCACGACGACCCGGACGCGGCCCAGGCGATTCTCGACCGGCTAATGCCGAACCTGTCGGGAGCGGTGGATGACGTGCGGGCGATCGTGCACGAGCTCAGACCACCGGCATTGGACGAACTCGGGGTGGTGGGAGCTGTCGGCGAGCTGGCGGCGCGGTTCAGCCGTCCCGAGCGTCGCGTGGTCGTGTCCGCGGACAACGTGGACGGGCTGCCCGCGGCGATCGACCTGGCCGCGTACCGGATCGTCGCCGAAGCGCTGAACAACGCCGTCCGGCACGCCGCAGCGTCGAGGATCGAGATCAGCCTGCGGGGTGTGGGAACGCAGGTGGAGGTGCGGATCACCGACGACGGACGCGGGCTGCCCACCGATCGTCCGAGCGGAGTCGGCCTGGACTCGATGCGCGCGCGAGCCGAAGAATTGGGCGGACGATTCACGGTGAAGTCCGTGCCGGGCAGTGGTACAACCGTGATTGCCGACCTGCCGCTCGCGATGGGGGACGATGAGCCATGACGCTACGTGTGCTGGTGGTGGACGACCACCCGCTGTACCGCGAGGGACTGGTGACGGCGATCGCGACGATGCCGGGCGTGGAGGTCGTGGGATCGGCGGCGGACGGCGCGGAGGCCGTCCGTGAGTCGGCCACGCTGGGGCCTGACGTGGTCGTGATGGACCTGCACATGCCCGGCGTCAACGGCATCGAGGCGACCCGCCGGATCGTGGCGGAGCAGCCGGGCGTGGCTGTGCTGGTGCTGACCATGCTGGACGGCGACGACTCGGTTTTCGCCGCGATGCGGGCCGGGGCCCGCGGCTACCTGCTCAAGGGCGCCGATCGGGAGGAGATCAGGCAGGCACTCGACACGGTGTCGAGGGGCGGCATCGTGTTCAGCTCGGGCATCGCGAGCCGGGTGCTCGGCTACTTCGCCGGGGGCGGAACGTCGACAGCCACCGTCCCATTCCCCGAGTTGACCGAACGCGAGCGCGAGATCCTCGACCTGGTCGCGCGCGGCCTGACCAACACCGAGATCGCCAGCCGCCTGGTGCTGTCGCCGAAGACCGTGCGCAACCACGTCAGCAACGTGTTCACGAAGCTCCAGGTGGCCACCCGGGCCGAAGCCGTCGCGCACGCCCGGGACGCGGGGCTGGGTGGGCGGCGGTCGTAGGGTCGGGCGTTCACCGATGGGCTCGGCCGGTGAGTGGAGACCGCCCCATGTGCTCGCTCCAGCTCCATCGAGCGACGGCGGGGACCCACTCCGGCAGGCTATCTAGCCTTGTCAGACCAGAAGGCCATCGAGCATTGCCAGAGCCCCTCAGGGCGACCGCTGCGACGATTGCTGTTCAGCTGAGCCCAAGGAACCTGTCAACGAAAGCCGCGAGTCGGGTCAGCACCCACTGCTTGCGCTCGGCATGGTCGCCGTCCGCGCCGAAGCGTGACATCGGTGGCAGCACCGTCGTGATCGCCGTGCCCGTGGTCGGCACTGCGCCGGCACGGAAGGCGTACTCGATGAAGCTACGGGTCTGGTCCGGGCGCAGTTTCTCCTCGGCGATGATGGCGTTGAGTTCGGCCTCCCGGCGGGCGGCGACAAAGGCCTGCCACTCCGCATCGACCGCACCGTGGGCGGACACCGAATCGACGAAGGCCTCGATCAGGTCCTTCTTGTTGCGCAGGGTGGGACTCGCGTCGACGGCGCGCGAGATCTCGGCGCGGATCTCCTTGTCGTCGCCGTCGCCCAGGGCGTCGCGACGCTTCTGCACCAGCATCAGGATGTAGTCCACGTTGATCTCGACCTGCTTGATCAGTTCGATCTCGAAGACCACGTCGTCGTTGATCGCCTCCCGGTCTGCACCCCTCTCCTTGCGCCACTCGGCGTGCAGGTCGAGGTAGTTGCTGCGGTAGTTCTGGCTCTGCCGCTCGGTGAGCAGGGCCGCACCGGCGAACTCGTCGAAGGAGGTGAGGATGTTCTCCAGCCGAAGGATCGCCCCGAAGAGGGTGATGAACGCCTTCTGCGCAACCTCGCCGACGATCACCTCCCCCAGGGGGAACGCGCCCAGCAGTTCGCTGACCTTCGCGGCGTAGTCGGCGTAGTAGTCGGCGTACGGCTTCAGCAGGACGACGCCGCGCGCCTCCCTGTTGCCGAACAGCGAGATCGCGTCATTGGTCTGCTCCTCGAGGTCGCGGAAGGTGACGATGTTGCCGTAGGTCTTCACCGAGTTGAGGATGCGGTTCGTCCGTGAGTACGCCTGGATCAGCCCGTGGGCACGGAGGTTCTTGTCGACGAACAGAGTGTTCAGCGTTGTGGCGTCGAACCCGGTGAGGAACATGTTCACCACGATGACCAGGTCGAGTTCGCGGTTCTTCAGCCGCATCGACACGTCCTTGTAGTAGTTCTCGAACTTGTCCGACGACGTGTCGTAGCTGGTGCCGAACAGCTCGTTGTAGTCGCCGATCGCCTTGTCCAGGAACTGCCTCGCGTCGTTCGGCAGCGAGCCCGTATCGAACCCCTCGTCGTCGAGCAGGTCGTCGGTGGGTTCGTTGGCCCCGAAGGAGTAGATCAGGCCGATCTTCAACCGGCGATCCGGCGTCAGGTTCTGCTGGTGCGCCTTGAAGTGCTTGTAGTACGCCTGCGCCGCGTCGATGGACGCCGTCGCGAAGATCGCGTTGAAACCGCGCACCCGGCGGGCCTGCGTCACCTCCTCAATCGGGCGGCGGCTCCGGACGACCTCGGCCACGTTGGTCACCGCCGAGTGCACGTACTTCTGGGAGCGCTTCGTCTTCTGGTCGAAGTGCTCAAGGGTGTAGGCGACGATCTCATTGATTCGCCGGGGGTCGAGCAGCGCGTCCTCGGTGTCGATACCCGGCACCAGCTTGTCGGTCACGTTGCCGACCTTGATGGTGTTCACGTAGTCCACCCGGAACGGCAGGACGTTCCGGTCCGTGATTGCGTCGACAATCGTGTAGGTGTGCAGCCTCTTGCCGAACGCCTGTTCGGTGGTCTTCAGCTGAGGGTTGCCGCCGGTGCCGGCGTTGGCGGCGAAGATCGGCGTGCCGGTGAAGCCGAACAGGTGGTAGCGCTTGAACGCCTTGGTGATGGCCGCGTGCATGTCGCCGAACTGGGAGCGGTGACACTCGTCGAAGATGATCACCACGTGTTCCGCGGTGATCTCGTGGCCGGCGTTTGCCTTGATGAACGTAGCCAGCTTCTGGATCGTGGTGATGATGATGCGCGCGGACGGGTCTTCGAGCTGCTTCTTCAGCACCGCGGTGGAGGTGTTGGAGTTGGCCGCACCCTTCTGGAACCGGTCGTACTCACGCATGGTCTGGTAGTCCAGATCCTTGCGGTCGACCACGAACAGGACCTTGCGCACGCTCGGCAGCTGCGCGGCCAGCTGGGCGGCCTTGAAGCTCGTCAGGGTCTTGCCGGAACCAGTGGTGTGCCAGATGTAGCCGCCCGCCGAAACCGTCCCCAGCTTGCGCAGGTTGGTGGCGATCTCGATGCGGTTCAGGATCCGCTCGGCGGCGACGATCTGGTAAGGACGCATCACCAGCAGCATGTGATCGGCGGTCAGCACGCAGTAGCGGGTGAGGATGTTCAGCAGGGTATACCTGACGAAGAAGGTCCGGGTGAAGGCGGTCAGTTCTCGAATCGGACGGTTGGTGGCGTCGGCCCACCAAGAGGTGAACTCGTAGGAGTTCGAGGTCCTCCGTCCGCGCTGGCTGCCGGAGGCCTGCTTCACGTGCAGCTCGCGGGTGGTGTTGGAGTAGTACTTCGTCAGCGTGCCGTTGCTGATCACGAACAGCTGGACGTACTCGAACAGCCCCGAGCCCGCCCAGAACGAGTCGCGCGAATACCGGTCGATCTGGTTGAACGCCTCGCGAATGTCGACGCCGCGGCGCTTCAGCTCGATGTGCACCATCGGCAGCCCGTTGACCAGGATCGTCACGTCGTACCGGTTGGTGTACCGGCCGCCGCCCTCACCCCGAGGCACCTCGTACTGGTTGATCACCTGCAGCCGGTTGTTGTGGATGTTGGCCTTGTCGATGAGTTGGATGTTCTTCGTCGAACCGTCGTCGCGCTTGAGCAGCTGGACGTGATCCTCCTGCAGGCGGACAGTCTTCTCGACGATGCCATCGTTGGCGCTGGCGATCCGCTCGCCGAAGAACCGCGTCCACTCGGCGTCGGAGAACGTGATGTGGTTGAGCGCTTCGAGCTGGGTGCGCAGGTTGGCCACCAGTTCGGACTCGGACGTGATCAGCAGGTACTCGTACGCCTGCGACTGCAGCAGTCGGATCAGCTCCCGTTCCAGCTCCGCCTCCGACTGGTACGCGGTCGCGGCAACCGGGTCGGCGACGTACTCGGCGACGACTGTGCTCTCCGAACTCACCGCGATCGGTTCGTACCTCCTGGCCGCCGCCTCGGTCATGCCACCAGCTCCTTGAACGTTAAAAGCCTGTCCCGATAGTGCTCGTACTGCTTCCGGCGGGCAGCCCGCTCGGCGGGGAGTCCGGCGCTGAGCTCGCTCACCAAGGCCTCGAGCTTGTCGAGGGACACAGCGATCCTGCGCTGCTCGCGGAGAGGCGGCAGCGGCACCGGGTACCCAAGAAACATGGGCCGACGGAGAGATGTTACCGAGGCATGAACAGAGGTGCGCGCGAGGTATCGCGCAAAGTCCTCAACGAGGTAGTGGTACAGAAACCGCGCGTCCACGAGCGAGCTTGGAACGATTCGGTATGCGCGTTGATGGAGGGCGTAGCGGCCTGTCGCGAAGTGGAATACTTTTCCCACACCGACCCCATCGCCCGCGGTAATGATGGCGCTCTCATTAAAGTCGAATGAGTTGAGCCGGAGGGGCTCACGGCCGCGTGCATAGAAGATGTATTCACCTCCAGTCACAGCATCCTTGGTGTCGTGGCTCCCGGTGCCAATCGTTGCCACGTCTCCAAGATGAAGCCACTCGATTGGCTCACCGGTGGCAAAGAGCTTGCTGCGATAGTGCTTGTACTGGCGACGACGAGCTTCCAGCTCCGCTTCCAGCTCCGCTTCCAGCTCCGCTTCCAGCTCCGTGAACGTGTCGAGGATCCTGACGATCTCCCGCTGCACCTCCAGCGGCGGCACGGGAATGTGAATCCTGGCGAGAGCATCGCCCGAAATGCGGCGCACCTTGGTGCCGGTGATGTAGCGCGTCTTCTGATCCTGAAACGGCGTTGACTGGAAGAAGTAGGCAACGAAACGCGGGTCGAGGCGGTGTCTGAAGATGTAGGCATCCCCGCTCACGGCGACGTCTCGGTCACCGACCCACGCGGTTGCCTTGGCGACCGCCGAGTCGTCTTCGCTGGTCGTGGCAATGACGAGGTCGCCGGGCCTTGCGTGCCTGAGCTTCGCAGCGAACCCTGGGTCGGTGAAGGACTTCGTCGAGGAGGCCCAGACACCGTAGTGGGTGTGTATCTGGCCGTAGTGGATGGCCGGAAACCCGTCGTCAGTAAGGTCCGACTTCTGGAGCCCGCTGCCCCGGACGAACACGCCGACCTCGCCGAGCGACTTGTGCTCCAGCCCGTCTGGGCACAGCTCCGCGATCAGGTCGTCGATCCTGCTCATTCGAAGAAGTCCTCGTCGATCTCAACGACGTGGAAGGTATCCTTCACCTGCACGCCGACGCCGAAGCGGATCATCAGATCGGTCAGCCTCGCTCCGTCGATGAGGATAAGACGGGTGCTGGTGTTGCGGTCGGCGTACTCGGTCGCACCGTTGCTGAAGCTGCTGGTGGTGATGAAGACGCCGCGGTCGGCCTTGCCGATCAGCGCCCCGACGAAGCCTTGGAGTTCGGGCCGTCCGACGGAGTTGCCCTCCGCGTACCGCTTGGCCTGCACGTAGACCTTGTTCAGGCCGAGGACGTCCTGGTCGATGATGCCGTCGATGCCGCCGTCGCTGACGAGTTGGGTAGCCGCGGCGACCCCGCCCGTCCCGCCGTAGCCCATTGCCACGAGCAGGTCGACGACGGCCTGCTCGAAGAAGGCGGGTTCCTTGCCGCGCAGCCGCTCGAGCAGTTCTTTCGCCACCGCCTCGTGGACGCGAGCGACGCCCTGCTCGATCTGCTCTGTGGGGTCCAGTTTGTCGGTCGGCTTGTCGATCAGTGGCCCGACGACCTCCGGGTCCGCCGAAGGGACGTACGGGTGGATCGCCGATTCCGGGTCAGCGCCGAGGCCTTTGATCTCACTCTCGGTCACGCCGTCTGGGAACCGTGCAAGCACTTGCCGGCCCGCGCCGGTGAGCCTGTAGTTGCCGCGTGAGGGGCGGGACAGAGCGCCAACCCGGGCTAGGAACGACAACGCCCATCCGATTCGGTTGGCATACATTGGCTGCCCCGAGCTGAGAATCGTGGCCCGCTGGGTCTCGCTGAGCCCGACGAGATCTGCCACCAAAACATTCATCTCGCGGCGGCTGCGCGTTGAGCCATCGCTCAGCGCCGCCATGCACGGCGTCAGGAACCCCTCCCACGTGGGCATCTCGGCCATCACTCAGCTCCTTCCAGGTCCGCCACCACTGCATCGATCTGGGCCCGTAGCTCGGCCTGCCTGGCCACGATGCGGGCGATCTCGGCGTTCAAAGCAGTGATGTCGACCACCTCGCGGGTGTCCTCGGCCTCGACGTAGCTGGACACGGCAATGTTGTAGTCGTTGGCGGCGATCTTCTCGTTCGCAATGAGACGGGTGAAGTGGTCGGCCTCCGCACGGGCGGTGAAGGCGTCTAAAACCTTTGCCTGGTGGGCCTCGATGAGCTTGTTCTTGTTGCCGAGACGGGTGAACTCGGCGGAGGCGTCGACGAAGAGAACGGCGTTGTCGGTCTTCGACTTCTTCAACACGATGATGCAGGTGGCGATCGTGGTGCCGAAAAAGAGGTCCGGCGGCAGCTGGATGACCGCGTCCACGTAGTTGTTGTCGATCAGGTACTTGCGGATCTTGCGCTCGGCACCGCCGCGATAGAGCACACCGGGGAACTCGACGATGGCCGCGGTGCCGTTCACGGCCAGCCAGCTCAGGATGTGCATCGTGAACGCCAGGTCGGCCTTGCTCTTCGGCGCGAGCACGCCGGCGGGGGAGTAACGCTCGTCGTTGATCAGCAGCGGGTTCGCGTCCCCATCCCACCGGATCGAGTAGGGCGGATTGGAGACGATCGCCTCGAAGGGCTCGTCGTCCCAGTGCGCCGGGTCGGTGAGGGTGTCACCGTGTGCGAGGTTGAACTTCTCGAAGTTGATGTCGTGCAGGAACATGTTGATCCGCGCGAGGTTGAACGTGGTCAGGTTGATCTCCTGGCCGAAGAAGCCCTGCCGGACGTTATCCCTGCCCAGCACCTTCGCGAACTTCAGCAGCAGTGAGCCGGAGCCGCAGGCCGGGTCGTAGACCTTGTTGACGCTCGTCTTGCCGACCACTGTGATTCGAGCCAGCAGCTCGGACACCTCCTGCGGCGTGTAGTACTCGCCGCCGGACTTGCCGGCCTGCGAGGCGTACATCTGCATGAGGTACTCGTAGGCATCGCCGAACAGATCGATGGTGTTGTCACCGAAGCTGCCGAGCGGAAGGTCGCCGATCGCGTCCAGCAGCTTGACCAGCTTCTCGTTGCGTTTGGCGACGGTGGGGCCCAGCTTGGCGCTGTTGACATCCAGGTCTTCGAAGAGGCCCTTCACGTCGTCCTCGGAGTCGGTACCGACGGCCGACGCCTCGATGTTGGTGAAGACACGCTCCAGGGTCTCGTTGAGGTTCGGGTCGCGGGGTGCCTTCTCCCGGACGTTCACGAACAACTCGGACGGGAAGATGAAGTAGCCCTTCTCCTCCACGATGCCCCGCAACGCCAGCTGGGCCTGGCCGTCGCGCAGGTCGGCGTAGCGGAACTCGGGGTTGCCGGCCTCGTGCTCGCCGGCGTCCACATAGGCGGCGAGGTTCTCCGAGATGAACCGGTAGAACAACATGCCGAGCACATAGGCCTTGAAGTCCCAGCCGTCGACGCTGCCGCGCAGGTCGGTGGCGACGCGCCAGATGGTCTTGTGCAGCTCGGCGCGCTGCGCTTCCTTCGTGGTCGGTGCCATCTCTCGACTTCCTGCGCGTCGCTGCGCACGCGCTTCCGGGTTCGTCCTGACGGTACTGCCAGTTGGGGGGCGTTCGGGACTGTGGCTCGCGGACAGGGACGTACCGGACGGTTCCCCTCGCCGGATTGGCCGCTCTGTCGGCCACGTCTCTGCGGATGGACTCCAGCGACTGCTCGGGCATCCGGCGATGATCGGGCGACGCAAGAGATCGTGGTCGATCCGCAGGAGATCGAGTAGCTCGCAGGATCGACACTTCCCAACGCAGACCGCGTGGTCGCTTGTTGTCCTCAGTTGCCCTCGTCAGATGCGATGTCCCGGCCGCTGGTCGAGTGGCAGCGATCCTGTCTGGCCTTACATTCCCAGCCCAGCAGCACATCGCGAGCGCAATTCCGGGGACGCCCTGCCTCATCAGCGACCGGTTCGAAACCGACCAGAGTTCGAGCGTCGTCGTCAGTCGCCATGGCGACCGGTCTGCGATCGGGTTGCCGGTGGCGCTTCGATACCATCTGGCCGTGAGGATCGTCGTCGGTGTGACCGACAGTCGGTGGGCGACGTTCTTGCGCGACCATCGCTCGATCAGCGAGGCGAACTTCTGGCAGCCCTCGCCGCACGGCTTCAAGGCCCTTGCCGAAGGCGAACCGTTCTTGTTCAAGACCAAGCATCCGCGGATATATCCGGAGCTGGATATGCCGGGCTACGCCCTCGTCGGCGGTGGGTTCTTTGAGCAGTATTTTGAGATGCCGGTGAGTGAGGCCTGGGCGATCTGGGGCCGCGGCAACGGTGCAAGCAGCGAAGATGAGCTCCTCCTTCGGGTTCAGGCGTATCGCAACTCGAAGAACCACGAGCCACCACCCGACCCGACGATCGGCTGCGTCATCCTCCGCAACATCTTCTTCGCGGAACCGGGAGATGAACTTCCCCAACCCCCCAACTGGGCGCGCAGCAACGTCACAATCGAGGGCTACGAGACGATCGGCCGCGACCGCAAGGCTGACTCCGAGTACGTGCTCGAGGCCTTCCAACTCCTACAAGGGCGTGCACGAGTCGATATCGTCTGGGACGCCGACCTCACGGGCGTGGAGATTGCGTGGGACGGCCCGAAGTACGGCGCGCCCGTCCTCAGCCGTCCTCGCATGGGGCAGGGACGGTTTCGGCATGCGGTCGACGAGGCCTACTCGTACCGTTGCGCGGTTACGGGAAGCGGGACCTACCCGAGCCTTGAAGCCGCCCATATTCGGGACTTCGTGCTTGACGGAGGCGTCCACGCTGTGTCGAACGCACTTCTGCTGCGGTCCGACGTGCACAGGCTGTATGACCGGGGTTACCTCGGGATTGACGCCGACTTGCGCCTTCGGGTCAGCCCCGAGTTGCGCGCGCACGGGTGGAACGGTGTTGAGTTCTACGAGCGGGAGGCCGCGGGGTTCCAGATCGCCGTGCCGGAGTCGCCTCGCCTTCACCCAGATCGAGATGCTCTTGATTGGCACTTCAGGACGAAGTTCCGCGCTGGCTAGGCCCGCCACATCTCCGGCTCGGGCTACGTCGACGTAGGTGCCGGCGGCGCGCCAGAAGCCCTCGATATCTCCGAAGCAGAACTCGCTCGATAGGTGATCGCCGCCCGAGCGGGAGCGGCCGTTCACCAATGCCCTTTGCGCAAGCAGGCCCGGAGATGGCCAACCGCTTGTCGCCTCCAGCGTGCGGCCTCACCACGACGCTTGTGCATCCGTACCACTGACTTTGATCAGTTTCGGCGTTTCGGCTGTTGAGGGTGTCGCTGGCTAGGGGTTTTGGTTGGTGGGTTGTGCACTAGGCGGGGTGGTCTTCTAGCCTTCAGCCTGTGGCGTGCGTGCGGACGGTGAAGACCTCCACAAGGCCGAAGCCCGCACGATGCTGCCGGTCGTGCAGGCGTTCATGGCCGCCCACCAGCTGCCTGAGGTCACCGTGCTCGCCGATGCCGGGATGATGAGCGAACAGAACCTGAAAGACCTCGAAGACGCCGGGCTGAAGTTCGTTGTCGGGGCGAGGATCCCTGAGGTGCCCTACCAGGTCGCCCAGTGGCAACGAGACCACCCCGGCGAGCCGATCGGCGACCAGCAGGTGTTCATCCAGCCCTGGATCATGGGACCCAACACCGATCAGCGGAAACGGACGATCTTCTATCAGTACCGGGCTGACCGGGCCCGCCGCACCCTGCACGGCATCGACCAGCAAGTCGCCAAAGCGGAGAAGGCCGTCGCCGGCCAGGCCGCGATCAAGCGGAACCGGTTCGTCCAACTCAGCGGTGGAACCCGGACGGTGAACCGGGAGTTGGAGGCCAAGACCCGGGCGCTGGCCGGGTTGAATGGCTACGTCACGAACCTCGATGCGCCGACCGCCGAGTTCGTGATCGGCGCCTACCACCAGCTGTGGCAAGTCGAGAAGTCGTTCCGGATGTCCAAATCCGACCTGAAGGCCCGGCCGACCTTCCACCACAAACGCGACTCGATCGAAGCCCACCTCACCATCGTGTTCGCCGCCCTCGCCGTGTCCAGATGGCTCGAACGGACCACCGGATGGTCCACCCGCAAGATCGTGAAGACCCTGCGCCGCTACCACACCATCCAGATCCAAGCCGGCGACCACGTCGTCACCGCCGCCGACCCCCTACCCGCCGACGCACTCCAAGCCATCACCAAGATCCAGACCGCCGCCGCTACGCACTAGTTTGATCAAAGTCGGATCATTTCGGACTCCGCTCAACAGTACAAGTGCGGGCCGGCATGCCAAAACGGCAAACCCGAGAACGCTCTCCGCTGTCTATGCCAATGCGGCGGGGCGAACCACGGCGGGGTCGGGGGCTGGAGAATGCACGACGAATTCGCGATCGACACTCAGGTGATACGCCGCGTCTTCAGGGTGTGAGGCGCTGGCTGCCTGGGTGAACGCCACTGCCTCGCGCGCGGTGCTGCATTCAGCCTTAGCTGAGGTCGGACGACTCGCTTCGGCAACCGCCCCGAATGTCTTGGTCTTATAGGCCTTGGCGCAACCTTGGGAACGGGTCCTGTCCGCGCGCTGACGGGCCGCGCAGCTCCCGATTGGTGCGTTGCCTTAGCCGGATGCACGCGCTCTAATCTCAAGAGAGACTGTCCTTACCGACCCAGCTCCCCGATGCGTCGGACCATGGACTGCCCAAGATTGTAGAAGAGTCGAACGTCACCTTCGAGAGTCTTGGCGTCTGGGCCTGACTCCGGAACAGGCCAAAGGCCCGCGCCGTCCGCGTTGACGTCAAACGTGTCGTCATAGTGTCTGGACTCGTCGCTCTGGTATTTTACCGATATTGCTGCCCGCGCGTTCATGCCCATTTCGTCAGGGCCGTCGGTGTAATAGCCTGGAGGCGGAGGGCCCACACGCCAGACAGCACGAATGGAGCACCCTGGCGGGAGCGTTCGCGGGGTCTCCATGAGTTCGCGGAGCGATGTCGTGACGGCATCGTCTCGATCAGGCCATTCCGAGGGCGTGAGAGTGAGCATTCGAGCGGTGGACTTCCCGGAGTTCGTGATGCGAAGGTCGAACGCAGCGGGGCCTCCGAGCCCCGGCAACACCTCAGCGAAGACGTACGGACGTGTCTGCTCGATGCTGTCCCTGCGCATCTGTTCGTTCGCCACTTGGGCCGCTTCGGCCGAACGCTGAGCGGCCAAGCTCGCCTTGGCGGACTCCTCAAGGGTCGCATGAGCGGTACGCCATGCGACCCACGCGAGCACGAGGACACCGAGGGCAAATACCGCAGAGGCTAGCTGCGACCACGCCGCGAGTTGATCAGTCCAGGAAGGCACAATCCATCGTCCCACCCCATCCGTCGCGGACAGGCACAGACGAACGACGAAGCGGTTCTACACGATGGCTCCGGGTCAGCGAGCCCGAGTTGTGCTGGGCGAGGCAGTTGACCGCGAGACCTCAACGATCGGGCCCATCAAAGTACCTGGCTCGAGCGTCAACACAGGCACATAGCCGACAACATTTTCGCCCGGCCCGCCCCATTCGTACACCACAGTGCGCAGGGTGTTCAGTTGTCTGCCGACGAGGACTGCCATCGCGTAAGGCCCGTGGAAGGCGAGATGTACTTCTGCTCTACCCGTCTGTGCTGCGAGCGACTTGATCTGGCGGGCGATCGCCGCGCTCAGTCTTCCGGACTCTCGCGGATCGATCGTGTCCTCGGACGCGGTGATGCTTACTGCGGTCGCGAAGGGTTCGGGTGACTCCCGGATGAGGCGGTCGAAAGCTGTGCGATCGGGGTTTGGCGTCAAGCTGACGAAAATGGCGACGCGGCCCCGGTTCGATGTCGCGGTCGTTTCCAGGAACGGGTGCGGCGCCACGTACAGCTCACAAGATGCAGGGTCGTCGGGGTGTGTGGTGGACGCCCAGAGATCGCCGCGGCTATCGATGACCTCGATGCGTCCGATCTTGGTTTCCGGCAGTGCCGCTCCAAGCGCCAGTGCGATCGAGAGGTGCGCGCCACCCGTGATCCGCACCGCCGTTGTGCCGGCGGCGTAGACGGCATCGCTGATGATCGGGAGGGTGGTCTGCAGGAGTTGGAGCCCTTCATGTGAGGGAAGCCGCCCGTCATTGGAGGCACTGATGCGGATGTGAAGGTCATCTTCGCCTGCATCGATCGCAAACGGAGCGGGTCTGGTCTGGATGCGAATCGTGACCGGTCGGCGCTCGCTGCGGATCGCAACACTGCGCTGTTCGATCCGGTGCATCACGAGGTCGCGGACGATTTCCACCTCTCCGGATGGATCGAGGATGTTGGCCTGCTTCTTGTCTGCAAGGGTGCGCGCAGGGGCTAGCCGGAGGAGCCTGTCAGGAGCCCCGTAGTCGCACGACGACGCGTCGTCGGCTCGCGCGATTTTGTTTGCGATGCAGAGGCTGAAGGCGACGTCGTTGTCGAGTTCGAGTAGGCGGGGCAACTCGCGTTCGCGGACGATCTCGCTGTCCTTCAGATCGGGAGTCACCACGAGCACTGCGGCGGACAGCCCCTGCGTGAGAGCCTGCTCAAGTCGGTCTGTTGTCGTGCCCGGTCGCAGATCGTTGCGGTCCCGCCAGACAACCAACCCCGCGGCTCGGAGCATGGCCTCCAGCACCTCGGCCTGTTCGGTTCCATCCGACTGCCGGTAGGAGATGAAGACCGGGCCGTTGGGACTGACCGCGCCTGCTGGCAGTGGACCCAGCGGCTCGAATCTCGCTTGCGGGAGCACGATCGGGACGTCGGCGACTTGGACGCGACCGAATCGTTGGCGGCGCGCGATGCGACCGACGAATGATGCTGGGTTGGGAACGTGCACTACCAGAGCGACCGGGTCGCCGCTGGTCCTCGCGATCTCGCGCATGGCTGCATGATCGATGGAGCTTGGGCCGGATGGCGCGGGATGGCTGTGCCACTCGCCGACATACCCAGTGAAATCGTCACTGCCGCGATCCTTCAGGAATTCGGAGAGCATCCGGTTGGCCTCGACATCGTCGCGGACGTAACGGTCGCCGGATGCTCCGGATCCTTCCACTACCAGCGCATGGGTGACCATAACGTCGGCGCCTTCTCGGTAGCCCAGGAGGATGCCGCCCGTCTCAAACGGCATGTGTCGTGCGGTCTCGGCCGCTATGGACTCCCTGGCCTTCGGCGACAGCTGGATGGTGGCCTGCGGTCGGCTCAATCGGGAACTCCTTCTACTGGCGGCAGCAGTGCGCGAATCTCGCCGGACGGATGGACAGGCTTCCCTGTAAGTATCCCAATGACGTGGCGAGTTGCGACTGCGGCCGCTTCGATGACCGCATATGGGGGTGTGGCGGAGATTGGGCTTCCACATCCCGCTTCGTACGTGCTGGGGCTCGCTTGACCCGCGCTCGGGAACGGCGGGAGCAGTGGTGCGTCGTCTAGTGGGGGGAGCACGTCGACTCGACAGGTGGCCCCCTCATCAAGGATCACAGCGGAGAGGATGCTGGCGCTCATCGAGGACGCGCTGAGATGAAGTAGCGCTGTTGTGGCGAAGTCAGCGGTCGCGTCGATGACCAGGTCGTGGTCGGCGATGAGCTCAGAAGCGTCGGCGCTCGAGGTCAGGGGCTCATGAACGGTCACGATGTCTCTGGCCCAGGCAGGGTCGTGTCGACCCAGTACGGCCTTAACTGCATCGGGCTTGGGCATGCCGATTGCATCCTCACCGGCGACGTGGCGGACCACGTTGCCGGGCATCACCACATCGCCATCGATGAGTGTGAGGTGACGGACCCCCGCGCGGATGAGCATGTCGGCGATGAAGGAGCCCAAGGCACCAGTTCCGACCACGGCCACCTTGCTGTTTCGGATCGCTGGAGCCAGAACGCCTGCGCGAGCGGCCCTGGCTACTTCGGTGTTTGGGCTCGCATGAAGGCGGCGAACCGCGATGGTTCCTGACGTTGTGGGCCAGACCTCAACCACTAGGGCCCCAGGGTGGTCTCCGCGCAAGTAGCTCAGTACGACAACGGAGACCGTGTATTGGCGGATCCTCCGTTCGAGGTCGACTGAAGGGTCGATAAGCGACGCGATGTCGCCCCAACTCCTTGGTGGTACGTCAACCTTCCCCAGATCGGCCACGTAGCCGAACCGGTCCTTCATCCGAGGCGAGATCCTGGCGGGGCTGGTTCCTCGGGTCATGGTCATGGTGTTGTTGCGTGCGGCGCGGAACCGCACGAACGCATTGCAGAATTCAGACAGCTCGCCGTAGAGGAAGAGCCGGGTGTCCTCCGACGGGTGAAAGTAACGTTCGAGGTCAAGGTCCGGACGATCGTCTGGCCAGCCCGCTTCGGACTGAGTGAACCAGGCGGCAATGTGTTCGAGGAAGGCCGCTGGGTCGGCCCACCACAGTCCGTCGTGGTCGTCCTCGGCGACAAGGCAGAGCGCACCATCGAGTTCGCGGTGCCACGACCAGGCGACCGATTCCTCATCGGTGGGCTGGACTCGTGGCGGCTTGAAGGGGAAGCGCCGCGGAAGGTCGATGAGCACTTCTCGTGCCCCGCCCTCGTACGGGATCATCCCCTTCCATCCAGCGCTAGTTTCAACGAAACCGGCACGCAGGAGCCCTTCCTCAAAGTGCTGGCGCGAGTAGGCGATCTGCTCGTCGAGATCTGGGTTGGTCACCCGAATGTCCTGGTTCCTGCCGGAACGACGCGGGCGCCGGCGGAAATCGCGGATGCGCGTTTGCTGCCGTCCTCGTTGAAGCCCGGTGGCATCGGGAAGACCGACCCTCCCTCGCTGTCCTTGCCCAACAGGTTCCGGAACATGAGCGCGGCCTTTCCCTCGTCTTCCTCGTCGAGGGCTTCGAGCGCCGCCTCTGCTGCCTCGGCGAATTTGCTCCTCACGGCCTCCAGTTCCTCGTCTGTTGCTCGGATGTGGATGCTCGCGTCGGGCAGCGTCGGGTCGGCAACTTCCACGCCGTTCGTCACGAAGTCCTCGAGGATGGAGCTGACCTTCTGGAGAGCCGAAACGTAGTACTCCGCCTGGTCGTTGCCGGTCACCTCGTCGGAGGCGAAGGCCTGATAGGTCGCGATCTCGATGAAGAACCCGCCGGGCTTCTTCTTGCCGATGAGGCTCCGCCGGGTCTGGCGAAGGAGTTTGACGGTCGGCACGTAGTACCCGTCGTGGGCAGCGTTCATCTCACTCGACAGCGACGTGAGAAGCTCAGGGTTCGTTTGCACCCATTCATCAGCGTCACCCTTCTGCGGGATCTCCCAGGTCCCGTCCGACCCGGCCGGGCGCGCCGGTACCGCGTCGACATACAGGTCATAGTCCGGGAAGGAGACCTGCAAGCTCCGATCCTGTCGCTTCGTGCGACGGTGTCCCTCGGCATCGACACCGAACTCCGCGTGCAGGACCTTGAAGAACTTGTCGAGGATGTCCTGCGCGGTGACATCCTCCGGCAGCTCGGGGAGCCGAACAAACACGTCTACATCCTTTACCCGCCGGATGGACACGCTCCGCTTGTATGAACCGATCAGCACCGGGTGAACGCCGTACTCAACGAGTTTGGAGTCCGCCTCTAGGGCATCGCGGACGAGCCGATGCGCCTCCGGTGCGGTGGTCTTGTCATCGCCCGGCTCAATCGAGCTCAAAGCGTCCTTGAACTGCTGCTTCAAGTGAGCCATCAGGCCCTCCCATCTCGCTAGTTTCTGCTTCATACCTGAGCTTGGCGCTCGCCACTGACAGCGCGAGGCACGAGCCCGGCGCTAGTTCTTTCGCGGCTTCTTGGTGTTCTCGTTCGTCGTGGTCTTCGGGTGCCGTCTGACCGTCGACTGCTTGACGAAGCGCCCGCTGATCGCGCTGCGTCCGCGACTGGTTGCCATTACCCTGTACCTCTGTTCTAGAACCGACCTAACGTTTCAATACTAACACACAGTTGCGCCGCAAGCGACATGGCGTTGCAGACGTGCAACACTGGGGGCATGGCCAAGACCACCATCAACACGGCCCTCCTGTATTCCGCGCTAGACGCCGCGCGCCAGGAGCGACGGCTGTCCTGGCGCGCCCTGGCGGGCGAGATCGGTGTGAGTCCGTCACTCCTGTCTCGCCTCGGGAACGGCCTCAGGCCCGACACTGACGGCTTCGCAACCATCGTCCGATGGCTGAAGCTGCCCGCAGAAGACTTCTTCGATCAGAGCGACGCCGACAGCGCTAGTGGTGGACAGGGCGAACCCGACCTCATGGCCCAGATCGTTCCGCTGCTGCGGGCGCGCAAGGACCTAGATGAGACCGACATCAAGTACCTCCAACAAGTGATCGGTGCGACGATCGAGCGCGCCCGAGCCCAAGGATGAGCGTTGCGCCGAGGGTTCAAGACACAGGCGAAACAGCTCGCTCTCGACCTTCGCGGCGAGATCGGCCTCAACGCACACCAACCGTTCGACCCGTATCGATTCGCCTCCGCGTACGGCATACCTGTCATCCAGCTGAGCACGCTTGAGGGCGCTGCACGCGACCATTTCCTCAGAGCTGACGACAGCCCGCTCTCAGGAGCACTGATCCCCGTGGGAACTGGCGTGGTGATCTTGGAGAATGACGCTCAACCTCTCACCCGACGGCGCACGACGATGTGCCACGAACTTGCCCATGTCGTTCTAGAGCACGAGTTCGGCGTGTCGCTCTCGGACGAGCGAAGGTGCGGCCTCGGGGGCGACCAGGAGGAAGAAGCTGACTGGCTCTCAGGCGAGATGCTCATCCCCACCGATGGTGCCTTCCGTCTGGCTCGCGCAAACGCCACGGATGAACAGGCCGCGATGGCCTTCACCGTCAGTCTGGCGGTCGCGCGCTGGCGCATGAACCACAGCGGCGCCCGCAAGGTTGTCGCACGCACGCGCGCGAAGTGGCCAGCTCACGGGTAGTCGCATTTTCTGCGCATTACGTCCGTTCTGGCCTACTCGCGGCCGGCAGCACACCCTCAAGCGCGCCCGACGGTTCGAAGCACCCGAAATGGCCCTAGTCGTGACGCATCGGCCGTCAGTCAAGTCCCATTACCTGTCTTGTCCGTTACGCTCGGCAGCGACACTCGGCTCGAATCTCACGACAGTTGCCTGAAGATTCCTCCAGATGTGGCACAACCAACCCCGCCCAACGGAGAGACCTTCCGGACGCTGACGCAAGGACGAGACGGCGCCCTCACGCTCGAGAAGCTCGTCGAGCGTCTGTTGCAGGTGCAGCTGGCCGACGAGGACGGAATCGACGGCCTCCTGGATGTGTGCGACTCGCTGGTCAAGGCTGATCTCCTGGGGCTTCGCGAGCCTCCTACGCAACGTCCTGAACCGCGCCTCCACCATCCGGGTTCTGTAGTTCACCCGTGCGTACTCGCGACGGAGCGACAGTGCAACGCCCGCGAAGCTGACCACCGCGACGGCGAGAGACAGGCAAGCAGCGATCCAGCCTTCGGAGAAGATGATCCCCCACGCAACCACCAGTGCGCACGAGAAGAACGTGCGCCAAATCACTGCCCACTTATCCGCACGGGTCAGCCGCCAGAACCCCGACTCACCTTTCAGCGCACACGCGGCTGTTCCAGGCCAGATGGTCCTCACAGCTTCACGCTCCAGCTCGCTTCGCAGCGACTTGATCGCCACGTCGGGTGCCACGCCCGGCTCCCAAGCGCCGACCCTCGCGGCGCGCACTTCGCGCCGCATCCAGCCGAAGAGTCGGATAGTCGCGATCATCAGGGCAACGATCATCGCGAGCCAAACAATCGACAACCATGTCGCGTCGCCGGTCCCAGGATCTATGACCCTCGTGAAGATCACGCCACCGAGCCCTCCGGCGAACACGCCGATGAGTGTGGTCACTTCACCGTTCATCACTTCAAACGTGCTCGCGGTGTTGTCTGCACCTGGACGACGGCCCAAGAAGCGCCGCTCCAGCCACTCAGTGACCGCGTTGAAGCCCGCAGACACGATGCCAAACGGAGAGAGCCACACACCGGCAACTGTCATCGGCCAATCCCGCTCAACCTTCGGAGGAGTGAGCGCGGGTCCCGAATCGGGATCCCCCACCGAACCCCGCCTACTCGTGACCGTTGGCGCGAATCGGGCTGCTGACTCCTCAGGAAATCGAGTCTCGGCCCGGCGAACCGATCCGCACGCAAGCGAATCGACTTGGGAGAGCCGGTTGCCCGGGGAAGTGCCAGTGGTCAACGTCGGAGCCCTTCTCTGCGGCTGATGGGGACCCCGACCCTATCCGCGCGCAGGCCGGAGTGTGAGTGACGCAGGAAGCTGGACCGATCTTCAGAAATCTGGCAACAAGTCACCATCCGGGCGAAAATTCGGCGTATACGAACTTGTCAGAGCCAGTTTCAGAGTGGCGGAGGATACGAGATTCGAACTCGTGAGGGCGTGAACCCAACCCGCGTTCCAAGCGAGCGCCATAGGCCTCTAGGCGAATCCTCCGCCGAGAACGATACCGGGTGAGCCGTGCCGAACTCCAACCGAGGACCGGCGCCCTGAAGCGAGCACCGGGTGCCGGCCATCCCCACTCACCTGCGGACGACGACCCGCTTGCCGGACGCATCGGTGTAGCTCAACGACCGGACGACATCCCCGGTTTCCTTCATCCCGCGCAGCTCCGCCACCACTGCCACCGTGCCATCGGTCATGACGGCAGAGCCCCATCCGCCGTCCCCCTTGCCGAGGGTCAGCTCGATGTCGTGCGCGCCGACGGGCAGCAGCCCGAACTGCGACCACTCCCACTCGCCTCCGTCCGACTTCGAGCCCATGCCACCGTGCAGGATGTCGCCCACCTTGCCGATGGTCGTACCCCAGCCACCGCCGCTGCTGTTGTCCCGGATCCAGACGTTGTCGGCGTCCTGGCGGTAGACCAGGAAGCTGCGGTCGGGGAGTTCGACCGTGGCGCTCGGCAGCGTGCTCCCGTCGCTGTGGCGCACCGCGCCGTCCGCGCCCTGCCAGATGAAGCCGGTCAGGT
>NZ_JARKPQ010000144.1 GCF_029975155.1 Propionicimonas sp.
ATCCCGGGCTGGAAGGTCGAGACCGTCGGCGACGACATCGCCTGGATGCGGAAGGGCCCGGACGGACGCCTCTACGCCATCAACCCAGAGCGCGGCTTCTTCGGCGTCGCCCCCGGCACCTCCGAGAAGACCAACCCCACCGCTCTGCACGCCCTCGACCGCGACACCATCTTCACCAACGTCGCCCTCACCGACGACGGCGACATCTGGTGGGAGGGCATGACCGACGAGCCGCCCGCCCACCTGATCGACTGGGAGGGCAACGACTGGACGCCAGGCTGCGGCCGTCCCGCCGCCCATCCGAACGGGAGGTTCACCGTCCCCGCGGAGCACGCCTCCTCCATCTCGCCAGACTGGGAGGACCCCGCAGGCGTCCCCATCGACGTGATCCTGTTCGGCGGCCGACGGGCCACCAACGTCCCGCTGATCAGCGAGTCCTACGACTGGGAGCATGGCGTCTTCGTCGGCGCCACCGTCTCCAGCGAACAGACCGCGGCCGCCGAGGGGCTCGTCGGCGCCCTGCGTCGAGACCCCTTCGCCATGCTGCCCTTCTGCGGCTACAACATGGCCGACTACTGGGCCCACTGGCTCGACATCGGCGCCGCACTCGGCGACAAAGCCCCCCGCATCTTCCAGGTCAACTGGTTCCGCAAGGACGACCACGGACACTGGCTGTGGCCCGGTTTCGGCGAGAACTCCCGCGCCATCGAGTGGGCGTTGCGCCGGGTCTCCGGGGACGTGGGCGCCGTGGACGCCATCTCGGGACGCATCCCGGACGCCGGCGACCTGAACACCGAAGGACTCGCGATCAGCGACGCCGATCTGGCGGCCCTGTTCGCCCTCGACCCCCACGCCTGGTCCGCCGAGGCCGACCTCACCGAGGAGTACTTCGCCCAGTTCGGCACCCGGATCCCGGAAGCCCTCCTGCAGCAACTCGCCAACCTCCGTGCCCGCATCGCGGAGGCCCTGGACGCCGAGTAGGCCCCGCCACGACGCTCCCTGAGGAGACGGCCGAGGAACGAGGACGCCAACACGAAGGGCCACCCAACCGAACCGGACGCCCTTCGTGACACTCGCTAGCGCTCGCTCCTCAGGGACCGGGTGGGGGCGCTCGCTCCTCGGGGCGTCCTCGGGGACGGGGTGGGTTCGGTCAGCCGAGACGCACCAGGACCACGCCGGCGATGACGAGCAGTGCACCGACGACGCGGGCTGCGGTGACCGGGCGGCGGACGATGCCGAGGTAGCCGCCGTGGTCGAGCACGAGGCCGACCAGGACCTGGCCGAGCAGCGCGGCGCTGACCGCGAGCGACGTGCCCAGGATCGGCGCGTTCACGGCGTTGACCAGGACGAACGCCGCACCCATCAGGCCGCCGACCAGCATCCAGGGGCGCACGCCACTCACCTGCCGGACGCGCTGCCGGAAGGCCAGGTTCACCAGCACCAGACCCGCCGTCCCGACCAGGAACGACACCAGCGCCGACGCCAGTCCGGAGCCCATCACCTCCGCCAGGCGACCGTTGACGGCGGTCTGCACCGCGCCCAGCGTCCCGGCCAGGACACCGACCACCCACAGCACTGGATGCGGACGGTCGTGCCCGGCGGCGACGGCGGCCCGCCGCCCGACGAGGTTCACCAGCGCCGCGCCCAGCACGACCAGTCCGCCGCCCAGACCGCGCACCACGGTCAGCGGACGGACGGCCGTGTCGAACGCGCCCGCGAGGTCGATCACCAGGCCGCCGAGCACCTGGCCGACCAGCGGCAGCACGACCGTGGCCGCGGCGCCGATCCGCGGCAGCAGCACGATGTTGAGCGTCAGGAAGACCAGCCCGCAGACGCCGCCGACCCAGATCCACCAAGGCTGGGTGGTCGCCGTCTCCGTCCACGGCACGGCGGTGCCGGTGACCAGCACGGCGAGACCGAGCCCGACCGAGCCCACCGCGAACGACACCAGGGACGCCGGCAGCACCGCGCCCAGTCGCCCGGACAGCCGCGAGTTGATCGCCGTCTGCACGGGGATGAGGCCGCCCGCAAGCACACTGAGCACGATCGCGATGAGCACGAGAGCCTCCTTCCGTCCAGCCTCGGGAGGCTATCAAGGCCGGCCGACACCGCGTGCTGCGACGGCCGCCACCACACAGTGGACCCAAACCGTCGACTACGCCCGGAAGCTGTCCACTTCGTGGGCCCTCCGTGACGCTCGCTGGCGCTGGCTCCTCAAGGGAGCGGCCTCCGGGAAGTTGGCGTTCGCTCCTCAGGGAGCGGTCAGGTCACGCACGGAGCCACGGTCCTGCAGGGGCATGGGGACGAGGGTCTCGGGGGGCGGGTCGCCGTCGAGGACGAGCTGCATCGCCATCCGGCCCAGTTCCAGGTAGGGGATCTGCATCGTGGTCAGCTGCGGGCGCAGGTAGGAGGCCAGGTACTCGTCGTCGAAGGAGATCACCGAGAGGTCGTCGGGGACGCGGAGACCTCGCTCCTGCGCGGCCTGGTAGACGCCGAACGCCACCCGGTCGTTCGCGGCGACGACGGCGGTCACTCCGGTCTGCTCGAACACCTCCCGCGCGCCGGCATAGCCCAGGTCGGGCTCCCAGTGACGGCCGTCGATCTGGAGCACGAACTCCAGGCCCGCCTCGGCCATGGCCGCGTCCAGGCCCGCGTACCGCGAGCCGATCGTCACCGACAGCGCAGGATCGACCAGCGCCTCCGAGCGTCCGATGAACGCGATCCGGCGGTGCCCACGGTCCAGCAGGTGCCGCGCAGCGTCGTAGCCGGCGCGGTGCTCGTCCGGAAGGACGCACGGGTGCCCGGCGGCCGACTTCGCGTTGGCGATCACCACCGGCACGTCCGCGATCACCGGCACCTCGATCAGCTTCGCCCCCATCAGGCCGAACACGATCCCGTCGGTCTGCCGGTCCAGCATGAGGTCGAGGGCGCTGGCGATCCGGTCCGCGCGGCGTCCCGACTCGGAGATCAGGACGGTGTGGTCCCGCTCCTCGGCCACCTCCAGCAGACCCCGGATCATCGCCGACGCGTAGCGGGTGATCGTGACCTCGTCCGAGATGAAGCCCACCGTCCGGGTCTTGCCGAGACGCAGGCCGCGCGCCGCCGGATTCGGCCGGTAGTTCAGCTTGGCCGCCGCGGCCCGCACCCGCTCCGCGGCGTCCTCGGACAACCGCGAGTTGGGACGGTTGTTCAGCACCATGCTGACCGTCGTCGTGGACAGTCCGGCGAGCCGTGCGACATCGGCAAGAGTGGCCCGCTTCGCCATGACTGCTCCCTCTCGTCGGCACTGGTGAGTGCATGATACCGGTATCAGTTGCAGAAACCTTTTAGCAACCTCTTGCGAGCCTTGGTGAGCCGGTGCTACCTTCCTCTTGCTAAAAGCTTTTAGCGCCCACGGAATCCAACGGAGGAAACAGTGCTCAAGCGCACAGCCAAGCTCGTGGCCACGACGTTCGTCGCGGCCGCCCTCACCCTCTCGCTCGCCGCGTGCTCCAAGGGCGGGACGACCAGCAACAACGCCACCGGCGCGGATGGCACCACCACCTTGTCCATGTGGACGCACAACGCCGGCAACAAGGAAGAGCTCGCGGCCATCGAGCAGATCGTCAGCGACTACAACGCCAGCCAGACCACCTACAAGGTCGAGGTGCAGGCGTTCCCGCAGGACTCCTACAACCAGTCGGTCGTCGCGGCTGCCGCGGCCAAGAAGCTGCCCTGCATCCTCGACATCGACGGCCCCAACGTGCCGAACTGGGCGTGGGCCGGCTACCTCGCCCCGATCGAGGGCATGGACGACACCCTGTCGAAGTTCCTCCCGACCGTGCTCGGCAAGTGGAACGGCAAGACCTACTCCTACGGCTACTACGACGTGGCCCTGAACTTCACCACCCGCACCTCCACCCTGAAGAAGTACGACGTCCGCATCCCCTCGATCGACCAGCCGTGGACGAAGGACGAGTTCACCGCGGCGCTGGCCAAGATCCGCGACTCCGGCGACTTCACCTACGCCCTCGACCTGCAGACCGGCAACACCGGTGAGTGGTGGCCCTACGCCTACTCCCCGTTCCTGCAGAGCTTCGGCGGCGATCTGATCAACCGCTCCGACTTCACGTCGGCCCAGGGCGCCCTGAACGGCCCCGAGGCGATCGAGTGGGCGAAGTGGTTCCGCAGCCTGACGACCGAGAAGTTCATGCCCCTGAAGTCGGGCGCCGACCCCGCCAAGGACTTCCTGAACGGCAAGACCGCGATCATCTACAACGGCTCCTGGGGCGCGGCCGATGCCCGCAAGCAGTTCGGTGACGACGCGCTCTTCATCCCGCCGGTCGACCTCGGCAAGGGCCCGAAGATCGGTGGCGGTTCGTGGCAGTGGGGCATCTCCAACGGCTGCGCAAGCCCTGAAGGCGCGCAGGACTACATGAAGTTCGCCGCGGCCGACAAGTACGTCGCCTCGGTCTCCAAGGCCACCGGCACGATCCCGGCCACGGACGCCGGCGCCGAACTGGTCGAGGGCTTCGAGGCCGGCGGCGAGAACGACGTCTTCCGGCAGTTCTCGAAGAAGTACGCGGTGCTCCGTCCCGAGACCCCGGGCTACCCCTTCATCGCCACCGAGTTCACCAAGGTCGCCCAGGACATCCTGAACGGCGCCGATCCGCAGCAGTCCCTGGACACCGCGGTCAAGAACATCGACGCCAACCAGGAGTCGAACGGCTTCTTCGAGTGATCCCCACCCCTCTCGTCATCCCGGCGAATGCCGGGATCTCCCTCGGATGACACGCGGGGGAGATCCCGGGTCAAGCCCGGGATGACGAGAGGCAGGACTGGAAAGGACTGCCATGACCGCCACCGCCGCCGCGTCCCCGCCAACCACGGCACCGGCGAGTGCCGAGCACTCGCTGAAGAAGGCCGACAAGCACTCCCGCCGGACCGCCGTCCTGATGCTGCTTCCGGCCGGGGTGCTGATGCTCACCTTCCTGCTCATCCCGATCGGGCTGACCTTCGTGCTGGCCTTCACGAACGCCCGGCTGATCTCCCCGGAGCCGGCCAAATTCATCGGGATCACGAACTTCACCCGGCTGTTCGAGAACGAGACGTTCTGGAAGTCCCTGACCAATACGGTCATCTTCGCCGTGGTCATCGTGCCGGTGCAGTCGGCCGTCGCGCTCGGCCTGGCCGTCCTGATCAACACCAGGATGCGCGGGGTCAACTTCTTCCGGACGGTCTACTTCCTGCCCGTCGTGACCTCGATGGTCGTGGTCTCGATGCTGTGGATGTTCATGTACCAGCCGGACGGCCTGATCAACGCCCTGCTGGCCAAGGTCGGCATCCAGGGCCCGGACTGGCTGGGCGACCCGCAGTGGGCGCTGCTGGCCATCATCCTGTTGTCGATCTGGCAGGCGTGCGGCTTCCACATGGTCATCTGGCTGTCGGGCCTGCAGACCATTCCCGGCGAGCTCTACGAGGCCGCCTCCCTTGACGGTGCCGGGCGCTGGCAGCAGTTCGTCCACGTCACCTGGCCGGGGCTCCGGCAGACCGCGATCTTCATCCTGATCACGATCACGATCGCCGCGTTCTCCCTGTTCACACAGGTGAACATCATGACCCAGGGCGGCCCGCTCGACTCCACGTCCACCGTGGTGTTCATGGCCGTGCGGACCGGCTTCCAGCAGCAGCAGACCGGCTACGCCGCCGCGATCTCGCTGGTCTTCTTCGTGATCGTCCTGACCGTCTCGCTGATCCAGCGCTACCTCACTCGCGACAAGGAGGCGACCCGATGACCGCCGCCGTCCCCACCAAGAACCGCCGCCACGGCCTGCGTCCCGGCGACGCCCCGCCCGGCCCGCTGCGCCAGGTCCTCGGCCTGGTGCTCCGGATCTTCCTGTGCCTGGTCTTCGGCCTGCCCCTGGTGTTCATGATCGTCTCCAGCTTCAAGCCCGACCTGCAGATCTTCGCCGATCTGGGCACGTTCAACGCGTTCCTGCCGGTCGGCGAACTGAACCTGGACAACTACCTGGGCGTGTTCGAGCGCGTTCCGTTCGCCACCTTCCTGATGAACTCCGTGATCATCTCGGTGCTCACCGTGGTGCTCGGCCTGGTCGTGAACTCGATGGCGGCGTTCGCGCTGGCCCGCATGGAGTTCCGCGGTCAGAAGGTCGTGCTCGGGGTGATCCTGGCCACGCTGATCGTGCCGTTCGAGACCATGGCCCTGCCGCTGTTGTGGTGGGTGAACCAGCTGCCCTGGATCGACGCCAACGGCCTGTCCCAGGGCTGGCTGGACACCTACCAGGTGCAGATCGTCCCGTTCATCGCCAACGCGTTCTCGATCTACCTCTTCTACCAATACTTCGACTCGATCCCGAAGGAGCTGGACGAGGCTGCCCGGGTCGACGGCGCGGGGTGGTTCCGGATCTACCGCAGCGTGATCATGCCGCTCGCCGGGCCCGCGGTCGCCACGGTCGCGATCCTGACCTTCCTCCCGGCCTGGAACCAGTACCTCTGGCCACTGATGGTGGTGCAGAGCGAAGAGCTTCGTCCGGCTATGGTCGGCATCGACTACTTCAAGCAGCTGAACGTCTCGTGGGGGCAGATCATGGCCTACGCCTCGATCATCACCGTGCCGGTGCTGGTCATGTTCATCGCCTTCCAGCGGGCGTTCATCAACTCGATCGCCTCGAGCGGAGTGAAGGGCTGATGTTCGCACTCCCCGAGGCCTGGGTCTGGGACTTCTGGACCGCGGACGACGGAGAGCAGTACCACCTGTTCTTCCTGTACGCGTCCCGGGCGCTGAAGGACCCGATCGCCCGGCACCGCCGTGCCGCCATCGGCCACGCGGTCTCATCCGATCTCGTGACCTGGACGCGGGTCGAGGACGCTCTCGTCCACGGCGACGGCCCGGCCTTCGACGAACTCGCCACGTGGACGGGCTCGGTCATCCGGCACCCGGACGGCACCTGGTACCTCTTCTACACCGGCACGCGGCTGGTGGACGGCAAGAATGTGCAGAGCGTCGGCTACGCCACCTCGCCCGACCTGTTCGACTGGACCAAACAGGGCCAGGTCGCGGAGGCGGACGGGCGCTGGTACGAACGGCTCGCGGACGAGGGCTGGCACGACGAGGCGTTCCGGGATCCGTGCGTCCTGGCCGATCCGGACGGCGACGGCTGGCACATGCTGGTCACGGCTCGCGGGCGCACGGGCCCGGCGGACGACCGTGGTGTCGTCGGGCACTACTGGTCGCCGGACCTGCGCGCGTGGGAGGGCCGTCCGCCCTTGTCGGAGGTCGGTCAGGGATTCGGCCAGCTCGAGGTGATGCACACCGCGGTCGTGGACGGCCAGCCGTTCCTGGTGTTCAGCTGCCTGGGCGAGGACCTGTCGGCCGCCCACCGGGCCACCGGGACGGGCGGCGGCACCTGGGCCGCGAAGGGCGATTCGGTGCTCGGCCCCTGGGACCTCGCCGGTGCCCAGCTGCTGGCCGACCGCCGTCTCTACGTCGGCCGGCTGGTCCCGCTGCGCGGCCGGGACGAGTGGGTGTTCATGGCCTTCGCCCACGAGGACGCCGACGGCCGCTTCGTCGGCGGCGTGATCGACCCCCGCCCCGTGAGCCTCGTGGACGGCCGCCTGGTGATCGGCACCCCCACCGTCCCCTGAGCAGCGAGCGCCGGCGAGCGTCACGAAGGGGATCCCGGCGTCCGCCGGGATGACAGTAGAAGGACGCGAGCAGTCGGCCGCGAAGTCCTCGCAGGCCGCTCGGTGTCCCTACCCTGTAGCCATGTCCTCCTTGTTCGACCCGCTGCAGCTGCGGGACCTCACCATTCCCAACCGGATCTTCCTCGCGCCGATGTGCCAGTACCAGTGCGAGGCGCGGGACGGCGTCCCGACCGACTGGCACCTCGTGCATCTCGGTGCCCGCGCGGCCGGCGGCTTCGGCCTGCTGATCGCGGAGGCGACCGGGGTGCTGCCCGAGGGCCGGATCACGCCGAACTGCACGGGCATCTGGAACGACGAGCAGGTGGCCGCGTGGCGCCGGATCGTCGACTTCTGCCACGGGCAGGGCGCCGCCATGGCGATCCAGCTGCAGCACGCCGGCCGCAAGGCGTCCGTCTACCGGGACTTCGAGCCGCACCACTCCGGCTCCGTCCCGCTGGAGGACGGCGGCTGGGAGACGATCGGGCCGTCCCCGATCCCGTTCCCCGGACTGGCCACGCCGCGGGAGGCCACCGCGGCCGACCTGGCCGAGGTGGTCGAGGCCTTCGCCGCCGCTGCCCGCCGGGCGGACGCCGCCGGCTTCGACGCCGTCGAACTGCACGCCGCGCACGGCTACCTGCTGTTCCAGTTCCTCTCGCCGCTGTCCAACCACCGCACCGACGCCTACGGCGGCGACCTGGCCGGGCGCAGCCGGCTGCTGCTCGAGGTGACGGACGCCGTCCGCGCGGCCCTCCCGGTCGGCAAGCCGCTGCTGGTGCGGATCTCCGCCACCGAGTGGACGGACGGCGGCTTCACCGTCGAGGAGGCGACCGCGGTCGCCCGGATGCTCGGCGAGCACGGGGTGGACCTGATCGACGTCTCCAGCGGTGGCAACGTGCTGGCGAAGATCCCCGCCGACCCCGGCTACCAGGTGCCGCTGGCCGCTGCCGTGCGCCAGGCCGGCCTGCCGGTCAGCGCCGTGGGCCGGATCACCGAGCCGACCCAGGCCCAGGCGATCCTCGACGAGGGCTCCGCTGACGTGGTCTCGCTGGGCCGGGTGGCCCTGCGCGAGCCGTCCTGGCCGCTGCGCGCCGCCGCGGAGCTCGACTGCGACGCGATGGCCCGCTACCCCGCGTCCTACCTGCGCGGCCGCTGGCCCGCGATCGAACCCGTCCGCTGAACAGTAAGCGGACGGTTCTTTTCCCGTTCACTTTCCGCCGATGATGGGCGAAGAGTGAACGGAAAGGAACCCGTCCCCTTTCCGTTCAGAATGGGCGAGGCGCCCGGACTGATGTCCGGGCGCCCCTCTCGTTCACCGGCTCGGGGGTGGGGAGCAGGGGTCAGTTGACTCCCCGCCGGCGCTGGACGAGCAGGCCGCCACCTGCCGCTACCAGGCCGAACCCGATCACGAGAGTCAACAGGACCCCGTCCGTGCCGGTGTAGGCGAGCCCCTCGGCGGCCGCGACGGTCACTGCCGCCTGGTCGTCGTTGTCGGTCGGGCTCAGCGCCGTGTCCGTGCTGTTGGACGGCGGGTCGCCGAGCACGTTGGACTCGATCGCGTCCTCGGCGGACGGGTCGATGTACGCGACGTTCCACAGCCGGCCCTTGGCCTTCGACCCGACCTTCGCGACGACCGTGATCTCCGGACCGTCCGCCCCCGGCGCCAGTCCCTCGCTCGCCACGCAGACGTTCGCCGTGCAGGTGTAGCCCTCACCGCTCATCGAGACGAGGGTGAGCCCGGTGGGCAGCACGTCCGTCACCGACCAGCCGGGCAGCGACCACGACGGGCCGTCGTTGTGCGGCACCAGCCGGTACTCGACGGTCCCGCCCACCTTCACGGTGGCCCCGGAGGTCCGGGTCTTGGTGACCGTCAGGTTGTACGCCACCAGGCCGGCGTCGATGGTCGGGTCGTCCGCCTCCCGCGGGGTGACGAGGTTGGAGCCCGACATCGGCGTGGTGAACAGCACGTCGCCGTTCAGGTCGGCGTCGGAGTCCGCGTCGTCGTCCACCATGTCCGGACCGGTGAAGCTGTAGCCGTTCGGCGCGACGAAATGGATCCGGTACGGCTCACCGGGCAGCAGGTCGCCGAACCCGTAGTAGCCGTCCTCGTCCGTCACCGTCGTGGCCAGCAGGTTGCCGGACCGGTCGAACAGCTGGACGGTGACGCCCGAGCCCAGCGGCTCGCCCTCGTCATAGGTGCCGTTGCGGTTGTGGTCCATCCAGACGAAGTCGCCCACGCTGACCAGCTTCAGCAGGCCGGCGTCGATGGTCGGGTCGTCCGGCTCGGTCGCGGAGTTCACCCCGCTGGCCGGTGCGATCACCGCCACTCGTCCGGTGGTCACGTCGGCGTTGGAGTCCTCCGCCCCACCGACCCCCTCGTGCTGCTGATGGGTGAACGCCGTGTGCGCAGGCTTCACGAACTCGACCACGTAGTGCTCGTTCGGGGTGAGCCCGACGAACGAGTAGAACCCGTTCTCGTCCGTCGTCGTGGTGCCGAGCAGCGTGGTGCCGTCCGCGGCGTAGAGGTTGACGACCATCCCGACCACCGGGTCCTCGTCGTCACCCTGGGCGCCGTCCCGGTTCGCGTCGTACCAGGTGTAGTCGCCGATGCTGACCAGCGAGTCGACCGTGATGTCGGCCTGGGCGTCGTTGTCGGTCGCGGTGGACGCCGTGTCGGTGTCCGTCTCCGGGACCGCCAGCGGGTTGGTCTCCACCAGGTCACCGGCCGCCGGCGAGACGTACGCCACGTTGTGAGCGCTGCCCACGAACGCCGCATTGATCGTCGCCGTCACCGTGATCGGAGCCCCGGACGCACCCCCGGCCAGCGGCGCGGACGCCGTGCAGGTGGCGCCGGAGCAGGTGTAGCCGTCACCGGTCATCGACACCAGGGTCAGCCCGGACGGCAGCACGTCGGTCACCGACCAGCCGGCCTGCGCGAACGCGGGGCCGTCATTGCTCGGCACCAGCTGGTACGTCACCGTCCTGCCCTCGTAGTACGGACCGGTCGAGGTCAGCGCCTTGGCCAGCTTCAGGTTGTAGGCCACGATGCCGGCGTCGATCGTCGGGTTGTCCGCCTCGTTGTGCCCGGTCCGGTTCGCGCCGGTGGCCGGGGTGGTCACGACGGCGCGTCCGGTGGTCGGCGAGGCGTCGCTGTCGTCGGCGTCCGTGGCCAGGTCGTTGTCGCTGACCCCGGTCGCGTCCTGCGTGGTGAATGTCTCGGCGTCCTGCTTGACGAACTCCACCACGTAGTCGGTGCTCGCCTCGAGGTCGGAGAAGACGTAGTAGCCGTCCGCGTCGGTGGTCGTCGTGTGCAGCAGCGTGCCGCTCGCGTCGTACAGATTCACCGTCATGCCCGGGTACACCGGCTCGCCGGCGCTCTGCCGGCCGTCCCGGTTGCTGTCGTACCAGACGTAGTCGCCGATGCTCACCAGCGGCGAGATCCGCACCTGCGCCTGGGCGTCGTTGTCGGTGAGCGTGGACGGGGTCTCGGTGGCCAGCGTCGGGACCACCAGCGGGTTGGTCTCCTCGGCATCGGCCGCCGCCCGCGAGACGTACGCCACGTTCTTCAGCGTTCCGGTCGCGGACGCGTCCACGGTCGCGGTGACCGTGATCGGCGCCCCGTCGGCACCGGCTGCCAGCGGCGCGGACGCCACGCAGGTGCCCGGCGTCGCGGTGCAGTCGTAGCCGGCACCGGTCATCGAGACGAACGTGAGCCCGGACTGCATCGGCAGCACCTCGCTGACCGACCAGCCGGCCAGCGCGGCCACCGGGCCGTCGTTGTGCGGCGTCAGGGTGAACTCGACGGTCTGGCCGAGCCGGACCAGACCCGTGGTCTCCAGGGTCTTGGCCAGGCGCAGGTTGTAGGCGACGAAGCCCGCGTCGATGCCCGGGTTGTCCGCCTGGTCGTGGCCGTCGCGGTTGAGACCGTCGGAGCCCGTGGTGAACGTCACCCTGCCCATCGAGTCACCGTCCGCGGGGGCGTCGGAGTCGGTGACGTCGGCCGACGGGCTGTTGGACGTGTCGCCGCCGGCGTTCGCCACGGTGAACGCCGCGCCGAACGGCCGGACGAACTCGATCGTGTACTGCTCGTTCTCGCCGAGGTCGGTGAAGGCGTAGTAGCCGTCCTCGTCGGTCGTGGTGGTGTCGAGCAGTTCACCGTCGGCGTCGTACAGGTTGACCGTGACGCCCGCGACCACCGGCTCGTCGGCGTCCTGGATGCCGTCCCGGTTGCTGTCGTACCAGGTGTAGTCACCCACGGACACCATCGGGCGCGGCACGATCAGGCCGGCGTCGAGGGTGGGATCGTCGGCGACGTCGTGGCCGCTCTCGTTCTTCGAGGTCTCGGTCCACTCGGGCGTGGTGACGCTGATCCGCCCGTTCGCCGGATTGACGTCGGAGTCGATCGTGTCGTCGGTGCCCTTGTTGCGCCGGGTCCACTCGTAGCCGGTGGGCCTGACGAACTCCAGCACGTAGTCGGTCTTCTCCGGCAGGTCGGTGAAGCCGTAGTAGCCGTCGGCGTCCGTGGTGGTGGTCCGGAGGACGTTGCCGTCGGAGTCGAGCAACCGGACGGTGACACCCTCCGCAGGCGCCTCGGACGCGTCCTGCTTGCCGTTGTAGTTGCTGTCGTACCAGACGTAGTCGCCGATGCTCACCAGCGGGGCGGCGATGATGATGCCGACCTTGCGGGGCTCGGTCGGCAGCAGCCGCGTGGTCGAGCTGTCCGCGTTCACCTGGAAGACCCGCTGGGCAGCGGAGTTCCAGGCCACCGAGAGGTCGACGGTCGAGCCGTCGATGGTGGACTTCGGCGCGTCGGCCGGAGCGATCATCGGCACGTGGAAGACCATCCGGGTCGCCGGGGCCCACACAGCGCCGCCCTCGTACGCCTTGATCCGGAACGACTTCACGGTCGACCAGTCGCTGATCTCACTCTCGGAGTGCCAGGTGTCGTCGCAGCTGCCGCCCTGCCAGTTCGCGTCGCCGCCCTCGGCCAGCTCCGGCCGGCACGGGTTCGTGGTCAGGTTGTACTCCACGACGGCGTTGTGGCCGGTCGCCGTGGTCAGCGAGTCCTCGAGCGTGATCGGTCCGGCGAGCACCGGCGCCCACTCCGACTTGCGGGTGGACGTGCTCAGGTTCTCCCCGACACCGGTGTCACCGACGTAGGGGAGGATGTCGTAGACCACCTCGTTGGTGAGGTTCACGTTGCCCTGGTTGGCGATCCGCAGCCGGTAGTCGAACGTGCCGCCCGGCGTGGTCTGCGCCACGCAGGGGTAGCGGGTGTAGCCGTTCCAGTCGGGGCAGCTGTCGCTGGGTCTGCCGGTGGCCTGGGTCACGTTCTCGCGGGTGCCCTTGTCCCACTTCTGGATGCCGACGGCCGCCACCTTGGCGATGGTCACGATGTCGGTCGCCTCACAGGTGCCGTCGCTCTTCGTCCCGGAGTTGCCGCAGTAGGTGTTGGCGAACTCGGGAGCGCTGACGGTCATCCGGTTGGTGTAGTTGCCCGCGGTCGTCCCGTCCTTCACCCGGACGGTCAGGTGCAGCTGCTGCACGAAGTCCCCGGCGCCGGTGTCGGCAAGCTCGGGATTGGTGAAGGTGAGCTTTGTCGAGCCGTCGTCCTGCACCTCGGTGGTGAACGCCGGATAGGTGGCGGTCGATGCGCAGCCGGAGGTGGGGGAGCCGGAGTAGGGGCGGTAGTCCAGGCACGGCCTCTCCTCCGCCACCAGCTCGAACTCGGGCGGCAGGACGTCGGTGATCACCAGGTCGTTGACCGGCAGCGAGGAGTGCGGGTTCACGCCGAGCACCCACTCGAAGGTGTCGCCGGGGGAGGCGGAGGACGCGGAGATGACGTTCCCGTCCTCGTCCTTGAAGAAGTGGGTCTTCGTGGGACGCAGCCGCACCGTCTCCGGCTCCAGGGTCGCGTTCGCGCAGGCGGTCTGCGGCGTCCCGTCACCGGAGGCGGTCACGCAGTTGTTCAGCGAGCCGGTCGCGTCCGCGGCGATGTCGGCGGTGATCCGGAAGCCCGTGTAGCCGTCGATCGGCAGGTTCGGGCTGGTCATCCGCACGTACCTCACGTCGGCCGGGACCGACTGGGACGCGTTCGAGCCGGACTGGCCCGTCCAGGTGAAGGCGGGGGTCCAGGTGGTGCCGTCGGTGCTGTACTCGAAGGTGACGGCCTGGCCGTTCCTCGACGTGGGCTGCCACCAGTTGTCGGCGGCGACGATCCGCACGTTCTCCAGACCGTCGGGCAGGTGGTCGGTGGACACATAGGTGCCGAGCTCGATGTTGCCGGTGTTGTGGCCCATCACGTCCCAGTGGATCCTGCCGCCGGGCGAGGGGTTGACCTCGAGGTTCGACCACTTGCCGGTGCTGCTCCTGCCCGTCGGGTCGGCGAGCGTGACGGTGGCGGACGCGTCGAGCGTCCCGGTGGGCGGAGTCGCCTCGCCGGTGTCGTAGGTGACGTCGGCGGCCGCGGTGTTCACCGGCTCGTCGCCGGCGTCGAAGTCCGCGTCCGGGTAGCGGACGACGACGTACGCGGCGAACGAGTTGCTGCGAGGGGACAGCCGGAAGCTGTCGGGGAGGTCGAAGGTGACCCTGCCGGCGCTGTAGGTCCCCGTGGTGGACGGGTTCTCCGTCCAGGCGCGGACGAACTGCGCGCCGGCCGGGAGGGTGTCGCTGATCGTCGCGTCGTCCAGCGCGACGCCGCCGGAGGTCTTGTCGCGGTAGAACTGGATCTGGTACGTGACCTCGCCGCCCACAGCCGGGTCGACGCCGGACGGCGGCCAGGTCCGGGTCTTGCGCATCTTCCAGTCGATCTCGGGCTTGTTCACCGTGATCGTCACCGTGTCGGACGTCGCGGACTCGTCCTCGGCGGTGATCGTGGCCTGGTTGCCGATCGTCAGGTCCGGGTTGGACGGGACGCCGGTGACCGTGGCGTTGATCACCAGTTCGAGGGTCTCGCCGTCCTTGAAGTAGTTCTCCTCGGAGTCGTCGGAGCCGATCGTGAAGTTCAGGGTGTTGCCCGAGCGGCTCAGCGTGATCGGCGCGCTGGAGGTGTCCTCACCGCTGCCCATGCGCGTCACCGAGAAGCTGCCGTAGGTGAGGTTCGGGTCGAGCGTGTCGACGAGGTCGGCCGTCCTGCACGGCACCTCGAGGCTGTCGCACTTCACCCGGATGCGGTAGCTCACCTCGTCGCCGACGTCGTAGGACGACTTCGGGTCCTCGACGCTCTTGTCGATGCCGAGCTTGAAGTCGGCGGCGTGTGCCGGCGTGGCCACCCCCCAACCACTGAAGAGCAGGACCCCGCCCAGAAGACCGGCCACCACGGCCCGGCCCCCTCTGTTCCGCTTTCGGGCAGCATGAAACACAGCTCGTTCTCCCATCTTGCCTATGCGCTGGACGCGCATCCCCTCAGGCATCCGGACAACGCTCTCAGTCCACGTTCAGGCGGGACAGTCAGGCGTTGATCCAGATCAATCCGAGAACGGCGTTCACTGAACTGGGTTAACGTTGTTCAGGATCTGCAGAATTGCGGAGGTGCGTGGGTGCGGCGCCCTTCGTGACGCTCGCTGGCGCTCGCTCCTCAGGGAGCGGGGGGTTGCTCGCTGGCACTCGCTCCTCAGGAAGCGGGGGAGCTCGCGTGCTCCTGCGGTCATCCCGGGGCGCGCTCGACCGGGCCGGGGCTGGGTCAGCAGTTTGTGGGCACGGCTCCGGCACCGCCCTGGTACTGGGCGAGCGCGGCCACCTTTCCCGCGGACGCGCTGGTCTCGTCGAACCGGTGGTCCAGCCACTGGCTGACCAGCGTGCGCGCGAGCTCGAGGCCGATCACCCGCTGGCCGAGGGTCAGCACCTGCGCGTTGTTGGACTTCACCAGCCGTTCCACCGAGTAGCTGTCGTGGGCCACGGACGCACGGACGCCGGGCACGGTGCCCGCCGCCATGGCCATGCCGATGCCGGTGCCGCAGACGAGCAGGGCGCGGTCGGCGTCGCCGTCCGCCACCTTCCGGGCGGCGGCCACCCCGATGTGGGGGTAGTCGACGTCCTCGCCGGCGCGCACGCCGACATCCAGCACCGCCTCGACCCGCGGGTCCTGTTCCAGCTGGGCGCGCAGGGCGTCCTTGTAGTCCACGCCGGCGCTGTCGGCGCCGATCGCGATCCGCCATCCCATGGTCATCCCTCCGATCCGGTCAGTCGCAGTCGCCGAGCGCCGCCGCGGCCGCCCGCACGCAGATCACGAATGAGATCGCGCCGGGGTCGGGGTGGCCGATGCTCCGGGCCGCGAGCGGACGGGCCCTGCCCACCTTCGGGCTGAGTTCGGCGGTGGCCTGGGCCGCGGTCTCCGCCGCGGCGACGGCCCGCTCCCATGCCCCGGGCAGACCGGCGTCCAGGGACGCGCTCAGGGTCTCGACGAACGGCACGGCGGCATCGAGCAGCGTCTTGTCGCCCACCTGCGCCTTGCCCAGCTCGACCAGCGCCTGCAGCCAGGACCGCCACGCGACGGCGACCGTCTCGGGCGCGGGCGTCCCGGCGTCCCCGAGCTGCGCACCGAGCGCCCGCAGGCCGGCGCCCCACAGCACGCCCGACGTGCCACCGGCGTACTCGGTAGTGGTAGGAGATGGACTGCTAACAGTTTGACGCGGTGCCACGACAGCGCTGGATGGGGAAGCACCGCTCGCAGATCATTCGCGCGGAACGGAGAAGCCTGCCAGGATCGCGGATCCGGCGGCGAGCGAGACTGGCCAGTCCCGAGTGATGACCCAGGTGATGCCGGCGCCGGCGAGGGCCAGCAGGACCGCCAACCCCCGTCGCCCCTTGCCGTTGTGCGGTGGAGGGCTTGAAGGCGGCGCGGTGCCGAGGGTAGTGTCTGTCACGTTCAACCCCTAATTGTCTCTAGCGGATTGAGCCTCTGGGTCTTCGCTGTTCCCGCAGCGGAGACCCGTTTTCATCCTCTCGTATCCCTCCATCCCGGGCAAGCACGGGCTAGATATCGCCCCGTTATTGGGGCGAGCATCTCAGTTGCTGCCCCAATAACGGCACAATATTGAGGGGAATGTTTGAGAAACCTGAGACCGGCCCAAATAAAGGCCAAGTGCACCGCGGACAGGACCCGCAGTCGACATATCATTTCTGATATACAGAAGGAGGGCCTGGGCGTGGACCGGCGACTGGGGAGAAGTCAGCTGAACTGCCTTCGGATCCTGGGTGAGTTCGGCCTGGTGTCCGTCCGACTGGCGGCGGCCACCGACGCAGCCTCGCTCATCGCTTCAGCATGCGGCCCCGCTCGCTTCTACGAGGCCCAGACCGCGTACTCGCGGCCCACGAAGTGGTCACGGCTCCGGCTCGAGTTCTCCGGACGCGAGAGCGAGTGGAAAAGCGTCCGAAGGGCGATGGCGCATCTTGATGAGCTGGGCGCTCTCTCGATCGCCGAGACAGCGGGGAAGAGCCGAGGGATCCGCCTGGGCGACCCGGAGGTGCTGCGCGCGCTCACCGTGCCGAGGTTCAGCGCGCTGCCGAAATGGGAGCGGGCCGAGTACGCACGTCTGGCGATCGCGGTGCAGGCTCGGTGGGCCGCAGCAATCCGGGGACCGGAGCTGCAGGGTGATCTGTTCGGGACCGCCGATCCGTACGAGTGGCCACCGGCTCGCCTCCACTCGCTGATGTGGCAACACCGCGACTGGACCTGGCGCTTCTTCGTCTACCTGCTGCATGGCTCTCCCGACGTGGGCCAACAGAGGTTCTTCGACAGCTACCTGGACAGCGAGCGAGTTCTCTCCGAGATCCTCGAGAGGTCGGCCCAGACCCAGGAAAGGACGCTGACCCCCGACGATGTCCGTGATCCGACCGCCGAGCAGCGCAGGTCGACCGCGGCGCCGCGGACGGTCAACGAGACCGCAGACCCAGGACGGCGCGCTCTGTCGTCATACGGCGACAGAGTCGTATTGTCGTCGCATGGCGACAGTACGGGTCCATGACGCAGCGGAACTGGGCGCGGCAGTCCGGGAGGCCCGGGCCGCTGCCGGGCTGTCCCAGACTGGCCTGGCCGCGGAGGCGGCAGTGGGCCGACAATGGCTGGTCGAGTTCGAGGCCGGCGACAAGCTGACCGCGCCGTTCGATATGGTGATGCGGCTGCTGCGGGTCCTTGCCGTTGACGTGGTGCTGGATGCGGGCGTGCCCCGGCGACCGCGGTCAACCCGCCGCGACGCCCTGACGGCGTCCGAGGTCCTGAACCGCCACGCCCATCCCATCCCGACCCGAACCGGCGATGAATAGCCCGCACTTCCGCCACCCACAGCTCCTGCGGTTTCTGCGCATGCGCCCCCGCACGGGCGAGCTACCGCAGAGGCGGGGCGTACTGGTCGGGCAGTGACGGCCATCTCCGAGAGGCCCACTGCGACCACGACTCGAATCCCGACGGAACCGAAGGAATCTCGTCGCCTCGCAGCTCTTTCTCATCCGGCGCCTGGAACTGCGTCCGCCACCCAGCGCAGGGCTGACCGTTCGTCCCTCCCCCAGAACCCGAAGTCGAGGATGACGTTGCTGCCCAACTCGGCAGCCCGCATGCCGACGTGCACCAGCTTGCCTTCGACGAGGTCCCGCTTGTCCGGCGGGTTCTGCCCGTCGAACAGCGCGATCTGCCACTCGTCAGATGTCAGCCGCAGAGCATGCGCGCTGGCCTCCAACTCCTTCGCGCGCGTTGTCTTCCCCGCACCGGGAAGGCCGACGATCAGGTAGACGACGGTAGGGCCGATGCGCGCATCGGCCGAATCAGAATGTTCGTGTTCGTACATGGTGTGGCTCTTGAGAGGTCTCGGGGCCGGACGACGCACGGGTCGCCCGGCGGTGAGCCGCGACGCGGAAGAGGAACGTGCCTACAGGCTGCCCGGCGCCGTCAGCGAGGAAGTCAGGAACGAGTCACGGAGAGACCACACATGCCTCCCACCGTACGGGAGAAGCGGCCGTCGCTCCTAACTCGTGACCGTGGCCACCCCCAGCGCGTCGGCAACCTCGTCGACCAGGGTGCGGCCCTCCCCGGAGCCGAGAGAGATCGTCTGCAGCGACACGCGTGGCCAGCCGCCGCGCGCCGAGGTGACCCGGGCGGTGAACACCACCGCCACCTCGCTGTCATCGACCGGCCGCCCGGCAGCACGGTGGAACTCGGCCTGCCGGGAGTGCCAGATCAGGCCGTGCACCGCAGCCTCGCTCCTGTGGAACTCGCGAGCGATGAGCCTGGTACACGGATAGTGCTCCGCCGGACTCGACGCCACACCCGACCGCGGCACCCCCATGGCGGCCAGCGCGGGGTCCCTCAGGTCGACCAGCACGAGATCGACCGGCGTCGCGAGAAAGGTGACCAACCTGCCGCGCAGCGTGTCCTCGTAGACGAACCCGCCGGGCAGGGTGTCGTGGAACACCGACTCCAGCAGTGCCCCGGCCGGGTTGTCGGCCAGGTACATGGTGGGCGCCGACCGTCCACCCGCGTCCGCGAACGGGGCGAAGCGAGTGTCACCGAAGCCCGGATTCGGCTCGTCGTAACCCCACGTGCTGTCGTGGCAGCGAGCCCACACCGTGCCGGCGGGCACCCGGTGCCGAGGGGCTGCGGACAGCGCAGCCGGAGCGACCACCGGGCATCCGGCCGGGTCGGGGCATCCGGTCACGCCGTGGCTGCCTCTGCGCGGGGAGGGAGACTCGCGGCGAACCGCCGAGCCGCCGCAGCCGCCCGCGGGGCCTCCTCAGCATCAACGGCCAGAGCTGCGGGCACGCCACCGGAGAGCAGTCCGGTCGGGCTCGTCAGCCACGTCCAGATCTGCCACGGGCCGGCTCCCGCGTCCATCAACGGCGCCAGGACGGGCGCCAGCTCCGGCCGCGGCCGTCCCTCGTCGTTCAGCAGGAACGCGGGCACGACGACCCGCCGGTTCGCCACCGGAACCGTGAACAGGGCCCGCTTGGCCACCATCCTGGAGACGGCGGTCCGGGTGGCCTGAACCGAGGTGTCGCCACGCAGCAGCCGGAGATCCTCGTACGTGTAGGTCGGGGTCTGGAGCAGGTGTTGCCGATGCGCCGCCTCACGAGTGGCCTGGCGCAGGGACGCCGGCGACACCGAGTCGGGCAGGGCGGCGGTCAGCTCCCGCAACAGCGCATCCCGCGCCAGCTGGGAGCGCTCGCCCGCCAGGTGGCGGTACTCGGCCAACAGGGCGGCAGCCGCTCCCACGGGGAGACCGGCCGGCAGCGCCGCAGCGATCCCCGCCGTCAGCGTCAGCGCCGAGCGCAGGATGTCCAGGCTGCGCGCGATGTCGACGCTCGTCAGCGGGCCCTCGAGTTCGGTGGGGTGCGCCCGCTCCAGCGTGTCCAGCAGCTGCGCGGCCACGCCCAGATCCCGCGCGGTCAGATCCTCGCGTTCACGCGCATCGGTCGGCATCCCACGCCTCCCCTCACGTTATGTCGGTAATACTATCATATCAGCATTACAAGTATGCCAACTGGGTCGGCGAGCGGCAGCCCCAGCAGCCGGGGCGTAGCCTTGAGCATGCGCTACCGCTCCAGGTCCGTCCGCGGGATCAGGGTGTACGCCGTGTGCGGGATCAACACCGCGTCGTTCGCCCTCACCGCCACCCCTACCGCCCGTCGCGGACTGCTCGGCTTCAGTGTCGAGCGCGCCGTCGGCGACGGGCCGTTCCGCTGGGTCACCGGGTTCAAGGTCTTCCGCTCGCTCGTGCCGAACCCAACGCCCAACACGTCCGTGTCGACCCACGTCCACCCGATCCAGGCCCTGGTCTGGGACGACTTCACGCTACGGTCGGGATCCACCTACACCTACCGCTTCCACCCGATGCGGGGCACCCCCGCCGCACCGCGCTGGGGCCGTCCGACCACGCTGACCATCCAGACCGAACCCTTGCGCGGCGATGTCCACGACGTGGTGTTCAACCGGGGCGTCGCCTCCAGCCAGGCGTACCAGCGGCGCTTCCACAACCTGCCGCCGGACGACCAGCCGACGCCGGAACTGCGGGACGAGGCACTGGCCTGGCTCAGCCGCGATCTGGACGATGTCCTGCTGGGTCTGATCCGCTCGACGGGCCCGGGGGACGCGCTGCGCGGCGCGTTCTACGAGTTCACCTACCCGCCGGTGCTCGCCGAACTGGTCACGGCCGTCGGACGCGGCGTCGACGTACGCCTCGTGGTCGACCTCAAGGCCGACGAGGACGGTCCACGCAAGGCCAACCTGGCGGCGATCGCCGCGGCCGGCTTCCCGCCGGACGTGGTGGTGCCGCGGGAGGCGCGGGCGTCCGCGATCGCGCACAACAAGTTCCTGGTGGCGCTGCGCGGCGGCGTCCCCGAATCCGTCTGGACAGGGTCGACCAACCTCACCACCAGCGGCATCCACGGACAGTCGAACGTCGGGCACCTCGTCCGCGACCGCGCCACCGCGATCCGGTATCTCGCCTACTGGGACCTGCTGGCCACCGATCCCGGCGGTCGGGCCGGCGACAGCGCCACCCTGAAGCGACAGCGGAACGCCGCGTATCGCGCGGCCGTGGCCGGCCTCTCCCCGGCACCGTCCGACCGGGCCTCGATCCGGAAGGGAGTCACCCCGGTGTTCAGCCCACGGATGGACCTGGGCGCGCTGAACCTGTACGCGCGGCTGGTCGCGGCGGACGCCCGAGCGCTCGCCTGCGCGACCTTCGCGTTCGGGATCGCGTCCGAGATCGCCGACGCGGCCGCCACCGGCACGCCGGACGGTCCGCTGCGGTTCTTCCTGCTGGAGAAGCGGGGCTCGGACACGCCCACCGTCCGGCTCGACGCCAGCCGCAACGTCTTTCAGGCGTGGGGCTCGGAACTGGACACCCCGATGGGCCAGTGGGTGGCGGAGACGAACGCGCGCGTCCTCGGGCTGAGCCGCCATGTCGCCTTCATCCACGACAAGTTCCTGCTCTGCGACCCGCTGGGCGCCGACCCGGTGGTGGTCACCGGCTCGGCCAACTTCTCCCGGGCGTCCACCACCGAGAACGACGAGAACATGGTGATCGTGCGCGGCGACCGCCGGGTGGCCGACATCTACTTCACCGAGTTCAACCGGCTGTTCTTCCACTACTACTTCCGCTCGGTGGTGGAGCGGTTGCAGTCCCGCCCGGTCGCCGAGGAGGAGTCGCATTCGGTCGACCTCGTCGAGGACGACTCCTGGCTGGTCAAGTACGCGCCGGGGACGCTCCGCGCCAAGCGGGTCGCGGTGGTGGCGGGAATGGCCCGGGCGCAGCCCGGCTGACCGGCGTCAGTGGCGGCGCCTGGGCACCGGCTGGTTGGCCAGCTGCCGGGCGACATGGCTGCGGGCGTGCGCGACGGCCTCGTCCAGGTCGTCGAACTGGTGCTCGCGGGTGCGCAGCGCCTCGAGGACGCCGGCGCGCGCGGCCATTCGCTCGTGCCTGGCCCGCAGCCCCTTGATCAGCACGGTCACCCCGCGCGCCTCGAGCAGCTGGACGATCTCGGCCAGCCGGTGGGCGCCGGTGGGGTCGAGCAGCTCCACCTTGGACAGGCGCAGCACCACCACCCAGGCGTCGTTGTCGCCGATGTCGTCCATCACGCGGTCGGCGGCACCGAAGAACAGCGACCCCTCCAGCCGCAGCAGGGCGATGTGCTCGTCCCCGGGGGCCGCGGGTCCGGGGAGCTCCTGCTTGGCCACGTGGGTGGTGTCGGCGAGCGCTCGCAGCGCGAAGAACGCCGCCAGCACCACCCCCACCTCCACCGCGGTGAGCAGGTCGAGAAGCACCGTGCAGGCGATGGTCACGGCGAAGGTGGCCGCGGTGCTGCGGCCGACCTTCAGCAGGCCGCGGACCTCGCCCACGTCCACCATCCGCAGCGTGGTGGCGATCAGCACCCCGGCCAGCGCGGACAGCGGGATCCTCGACGCCAGTCCGGCGCCGACGGCCACCACCCCGGCCAGCAGCACGGCGTGGGTCACGGCGGCCAGCCGGGAGCGTGCCCCGGCGCGCACGTTGACCGCCGTGCGCGCGATCGCGCCGGTCGCCGGCATCCCGCCGAACAGCCCGGACGCGATCGACGCCAGGCCCTGGCCGAAGACCTCGCGGTCGGGCAGCACCCGTCCGGTCGGTGCCATGCCGGCGGCCACGCGCGCCGACAGCAGGGACTCGATCGCGGCCAGCGCCGCCACCGCCAGCGCCGGGCCGGTCAGCTCGTGCAGGATCCCCGGGTCGATCGCCGGGATGCTCGGCATCGGCAGGTGCGAGGGCAGCGCGCCGATGCGCGCCACGTCCAGGCGGCCCACCTCGGCCACCGCGGTCGCGAGCACCACCGCGATCAGCGCGCCGGGCAGGGACCCCGGCAGCCGACGCAGCAGCTCCACCACCAGCACCACGCCGAGGGTGATGGCCAGCGGCAGCCACGCCTGGCTCCAGTCGGCGCTCCGGACCGCGTCGAACGCCGCCGGCAGCGTCCGCTCACCGGTCTGGACGGGCGCGTCCAGCGCCAGTGGCACCTGCTGGAGGGCGATCACGACCGCGATCCCTGCGGTGAACCCCTCGATCACCGGCCACGGGATGTAGACCACCACCCGGCCCAGCCGCAGGGCGCCGGCGGCGACCAGGATCACCCCGGCGATCACCGAGACCGCGACGACTGCCTGGGTGCCGTGCGCGGCGACGATCGGCGCCAGCACCACGGCCATCGCCCCGGTCGGTCCGGACACCTGCACGTGCGACCCGCCGAACACCGCCGCCACGACGCCGGCGACGATGGCGGTCACCAGGCCGGCGGCAGCCCCGAGGCCCGAGCTCACCCCGAAGGCGAGCGCCAGCGGCAGGGCGACCACGCCCACGGTGACACCGGCGACGAGGTCGCGGCGCCAGCTCGTCCGCAGTGGGGCCAGATCCTCGGGTCTGGGCAGCAGCCCGGAGAGGTGGCGGCCGATGTGCGCGGGCACGAAGGCGCCGCGGGACGTGGTGGTGGTCATGGGGCCGTTCGGGTCGGAAGGGATAGGCGGTTCACCGGGATGCGGCGCCGAGCGGCGGCAGGGCGGCGGCCGCTTCGAGCTGGTCGCCGGTCGCGGCCAGGGTGTCGAGCAGGAACCGGCGCGCGCTGTTGAGCAGGTCGACCACAGCCGGGTGCGCGGTGCGGTAGAGCACCCGCGAGCCGACCCGGCGCGAGGTCACCACGCCGTACTGCCGCAGCACGCCGAGGTGCCCGGACAGGTGGGACGGCGAACCGCCGATGTCGGCCAGCAGCTCCGCGACATTCACCTCGCCGGGGCTCTCCGGGTCGGTTTCCCCGGCCACCAACAGCTCCAGCACCCTGATCCGGACGGGATGAGCCAGGGCGCGGAACAGGTTGGCCTTGATCTCGTACAGGGGCGCCTCGCTCGGTTTCACGACTTCAGAATACCCTGAAATCAGTGGCTAGCCGACTCGCTCGGCGAGGGCCACGATGATCCCCTCCGGCCCCCGGACATAGGCCATCCGCCAGACGCCCCCGTACTCGCCGATGCCGCCATCGAGTCCGTAGCCGCGGTCGGCTGCCCAGTCCACCGCCGCCTGCAGGTCGTCCACCTCGAACGCCACGCTGCGCAGGCCCCGTTCGTTCGCCGGCGCGGCCGGTGAGCCGGGCAGGGGATCCGGACGGACGAAGCTCGACAGCTCCAGCCCCGTGCCACCGTCGGGCGACCGCAGCATCAGGATCTCCGTCCGGGACCCTGGAATGCCGATCACGGTGTCGATGAACTCCCCCTCCACGAACGTCCGGCCCTCGACCTCCAGGCCGAGCCCGACGAAGAAGTCCGCCGCGGCGTCGAGGTCGGCGACCGTCACGCCGATGTGATCGAAGTGCCGTACGAATCCCATGGGGCCATCCTGCGTCCCGCCCGCCCAGCACAGCGGGCCTGCCGTCCCGGTTACGCACGTCTGCTGAGACCGGGGCATGTGGTCGGTCACGGGGAGCACCCGGGTAGCCATACTGGTACTACCACGGTAGCATGGATGACGTGAAACTCAGCGTGAGCCTCTCCACGAGCGATGTCGCCGCCCTGGACAGGTATGCCCGGGCGGTTGGCCTGGAGTCCCGATCGGCGGCCATCCACCAGGCCATCAGGCTCTTGGGCGACCCGGAGTTGGAGGACGCATACGCCGCGGCGTGGCAGGAGTGGGAAGCGTCCGGCGACGCCAGTGCATGGGAAGCCACCGCCGCGGACGGCCTGAACGATGCTCCGCGGTGAGATTCGGCTGACCGACCTGGAGCCCGCGCTGGCCGGTGAGGCAAACAAGCGCCGTCCAGCGATCATCGTCAGCAACGACCATGCCAACACGGCCGCGGCCAGACTGGGCCGTGGTGTCGTCACCGTTGTCCCGGTCACGAGCAACATCGCCCGAGTATCGCCGTTCCAGGTCCTGCTCACGGCCGAAGAGACGGGCATCCGGATCGACTCCAAGGCGCAGGCCGAGCAGGTCCGCTCGGTCTCGGTCGAGCGAATCGGTGCGGTGATCGGACGCCTCCCCGCCCACGTGATGGTCCAGGTCGACGACGCGCTCCGGCTGCATCTCCAGCTCTAGACCCGCCGCTCTGGCGGCTCGACGAGCAGAACAACCGCTGGTCGAGCTTGTCGAGACCGGCCAGACATCTCGACAAGCTCGATGAGCGGTCAGGCGGGTTGGGGAGCGGTCGGGCGGGTGGGGGGCGGGTTGGCGAGCGGTCGGGCGGGTTGGCGAGCGGTCGGGCCGCACCGCCCGGTCCCTGAGGAGCCGCGAGAAACGAGCGGCCAACGCGGCGAGTCCGGGAGGATCTGCACTCTCGACGGACCGCCAGCGACACCACCACCAGATGGGCGCATCGACAGCGCAGATCCTCCCGGTGAACGGTCGACGCTCGGCGCTTGGCGGGCCGGTGACCGACTCGCCATCGTGGACACCTCCGGATACGCCCGCGCGTCGGGCGCGGCGCTACCGCCAGGCCGGCAGCTGCTGCAGCGCCCAGCCGTTCCCGTCCGGATCCTTGAAGAAGACGAAACGTCCCCACGGCTGATCCTCGACGTCGCTGGCATCGACGCCGTTCGCGACCAGGGCGGCACGAGCCGCCTCGGCGTCGGCGACGACGACCTGGATGCCCTGCTGCGAACCGGGGCGCATCTCAGTGATCCCCTCACCGATCACGATGGAACAGGCCGAACCGGGCGGGGTCAGCTGGACGAACCGCAGGTTCTCGTTGACCCGGTGGTCATGGTCGGCGTTGAACCCGACCTGATCCACATAGAACGACTTGGCCCGGTCGACATCGGTCACCGGTACCGCCACCAGCTCGATCTTCCAGTCCATGATGCTCCTTCCATCCGTCGTGCCCGAGCGCCCACCATCACCCGGAAAGGGGTCCGTCCCCAATGGGCAAGGTTGCGGCCGTGTGGGACGGACTCGCCGGGTACTGGGAGTCGATGGATCTGATCCCGATCATCCTGGCCGCGTTCCTGGTCGTGGTGCCGGTCGTGCTCGCCGTCCAGGTGGTGCGCACGCGATACCGCACCCGCCTCGACTGGCTGCTCGCGGCCGTGACCGCTGCCACCTTCGGCGGCTACACGCTGCTGGTCGGACGCTGGGACCTGTTCAGCTACTACCTCCGTCCCCTGGTGGCGCTGCTGCTGCTCTTGGCGCTCGTGGTCTCGCTCGTCCGGAACCGCCGGACGCCATGGCGGGAACGACCGGACAACCGGCGCGGATGGCTCCCGCTCGGCACATCAGTGCTTGTCGCGGCCCTGTTCACCGCCCTCGCCGGCTACGCGGCGTCCGGGGTGGTCGCCGGCCGTGCCGCCGTCGACCTCGCCTTCCCGCTGCGGGACGGCGTGGCCTACGTCGGCCAGGGCGGGGCGAACCCGCTGCTGAACTACCACAACCCGAACCGCGCGCAGGCCTACGCCCTCGACATCGTCGGGCTCAACGCCGCCGGCCTGCGCGCCTGGGGACTCGCGCCCGCAGAGCCCGAGCGCTACGCGGTCTTCGGACGCGCCGTGCACAGCCCCTGCGCCGGCACCGTGGCCGAGGCACGCGACGGGCTCGCCGACCAGAGTCCGCCCACGACCGACCGGGTCAACCTCGCCGGGAACCACGTCATCGTCCGCTGCCGGGGCACCGACCCGGCCGTCGACGTCCTCCTCGCCCACCTGAGCACCGGCAGCGTCGCCGTCCGGGCCGGGGCGGACGTGGCCGTCGGCGACCTGATCGGACGGGTGGGCAACACCGGCAACACCACCGAGCCCCACCTGCACGTCCATGCCGTGCGCGCGGACTCGGGCAGCGCGCTGGACGGGGACGGCGTGCCGATCCGGTTCGGCGGCCGATTCCTCGTGCGCAATGACCTGGTGTTCGCCGGCTGAGTGGCGTGGCCCTTCGAAATCGCCCGTCGAGCCCCTCAAGACGCGCTCCATCCCCGCCCCCGAAACCGCTCGTCGAGCCTGTCGAGACGTGCTCGATCGACGGATCCGGGCTCAGGCGTCCGCGGCCGACACCACCGGGGGCAGGTTGCCCGGGCGCTGGACCGGCGGCAGGTCTCCCGACACGGTCATCGTCCGGACGCCGGACCGGGCGGCCGCCCGAACGGCGGCGGACCGCCGATCGGGCTGAAGTGCAGGCCGGCGAGTCTCCACTCGCCGTCCTCGCGGACCGCGATCTGGGTGACGCGCAGGCGGGCGTCGACCGGGTTGCCTGCGAAGGTCCCCTGCTGGGTCTGGACGCCGATCGCGACGGCCACGTCATCGGTGAGCTCGCGTACCTCGACGTCATCCCAGCGCAGGTCGGTCAGTCGCAGGTCGCGCTGGCCCCGGTAGCGGTCCAGCCACTGCTGCCTGTCGAGCACGAAGCCGACCGGTCCGACCAACCGGAAGTCCTTCGCGCCGAGCCGGTCCAGCGCGTCCGCGTCGCCGGCCAGCTCTGCCGCGACCCAGCGGCGACCGAGTTCGAGCACCTCGTCCCTGGCGGTCATCACTGCCCTCCCAGCGGCCAGACCTCGATCACGCCGTGCGCGACCGCGCAGGGGCTCGGACTGACCTTCGCGATCGCGTCATCCAGGCTGTCCGCCTCGATGATGGCGAAGCCGGCCACCGGCAGCTCTGAGGAGAGGTAAGGGCCGCTGGCGGTCCGGACACCGGTGCCATCGGGGTTGCGTACCTGGACGGGCGCGCCCGCGACGCCCATCACCGCGCCCGCCCGCTGGAGCGACGCGTCGTTGGCATGCGCGGCGTTCCGGACCTCTTCGGGGGTGCGGTCGTAGCCGGGCTGGTCGCCGTAGCCGATCGTGACGAAGGTGGCCATGGTGTCTCCGGACTCGCTCGGAACACTCCACGCTAGGTCGGCGATGGCCCTTCCGACAGGCCCATTCGGCATCTTTGCCACCAGTCCATCCGCACGTCGATGGGGTATCCATGACCGATGGAGCTCTTTCTCGACCGCACCGACGAGCGGAGCCTGACCGCACAGCTGTACGACCAGCTGCACGAGGCCATCCTGGCCGGACGGATCCGTCCGGGCGACCGGCTGCGCGCCACCCGGCGCGTCGCCGACGAACTGGGCGTCGCCCGTTCGACCGTCGCGGAGGCCTACTACCGGCTGGGCGCCGAGGGCTACATCACCGGACGGGCCGGTGGCGGCAGCGTGGTGAGTCCCGTGCCGGTCTCGCCGGACGGGCCGCGGCGCACCCGCGCGCGCCTGACCCCGGTGCCGACCGCGGCCGCCGTCCGGCCGTACGGGGAGCGCCAGGGCGTCCCAGCCGCGTACGACTTCCGGCCCGGCACGCTGGATCCGGCGCTGTTCCCCACCGCCGACTGGCGGCGCAGCATGCTGCGCGCGCTCGACCACCCGGCCGGGTCGTACGGGGATCCGGCCGGCAGCCCTGCCCTGCGCGAGGCGCTCGCCCACTGGGTGGCGCGGTCCCGCGGCGTCCGGGCGACGGCGGACGAGGTGTTCGTCACCTCGGGCGCGGGCCACGCCGTGGACCTGATCGCGCGGGTGCTGGTGCCGCCGGCGTCGGTGGTGGCGGTCGAGGAACCGGGCTATCCGCCGGTGGTCGAGTTGCTCCGCAGCCACGGGCTCGAGGTCGTCGGCGTGCCGGTGGACGCGGACGGGATCGTCGTGGAGGCGCTGCCGGCGCGGGCCCGCCTGGTGTACGTCACCCCGTCCCACCAGTATCCGCTGGGCATGCCGATGTCGCGGCGGCGGCGGCTCGAGTTGCTGGACTGGGCCGCCCGCACCGGTTGCCCGATCGTCGAGGACGACTACGACAGCGAGTTCCGGCACACCGCCCGTCCGCTGGAGCCGCTGCAGCGGCTCGACGCGGACGGCTGGGTGATCTATGTCGGCACGTTCAGCAAGTCGCTGTCGCCTGCGCTCAGGCTGGGGTTCCTGGTGGCGCCGCTGACCCTCGTCCCCGCGCTGCGCGCACTGCGGCAGGTGATCGACTGGAGCCCGCCGCAGGCGACCCAGGCCGCGCTGACCACCCTGATCGAGGCCGGCCATCTCGACCGGCACCTTCGCCGGTGCCGCGGCGTGTACGCCGAGCGCCGCCGGCTGCTCTGGGACGGGCTGCGCGCCGTCCTTCCGGCCGGGCACCGGCGGCTTCCGTCGGTCGCGGGTCTGCACGTCGCCGTCCTCGCGCCCGACGATGTGGAGCCGGCCGCACGCCCCGAGGTGCGGTACAGCCGGCTGAGCCGCAGCTACTTCAGCCGGCCCGCGAAGGACGGCTACCTGCTCGGCTTCGCCGGCATCCCCACCGCGGTGCTGCCGGACGCGATCAGGGCGTTCGGCGCCGTGCTCGGCCACCCGGTTCCGGAGCTGCGCGGCGCACGCTGACCGGGAGTTGGACCGGCGACAGCGGTCCGGCTTGGACCTGTTGGGCAGGCCAACGGCCGCCTAGCGTCGGCCCATGGGAATCGTGATCTTCGACATCAGCACCTCGCTGGACGGCTACATCACCGCCGCGCACCAGACGGCGGAGGTCCCGATGGGGCCGGGCGGTGACGCCGTCCACGACTGGGCCTTCGGCAACGACGACGTCAACGCCGAGTACCTTCGCACCGCCGGAGCCAGCACGGGAGCCGTGATCTGCGGGCGCACCACCTATGACACCTCGCTGCCGTGGTGGGGTGCGGACGGGCCCACGGGCGAACAGCGCAAGCCGGTGGTCGTGGTCACCCACAGCGTGCCGGCGGACGCTCCGGCCAACGGCGTGTACCGCTTCGTCGCGGACGGCCCGCAGGCCGCGCTCGACGCGGCGCGACAGGCGGCGGGCGACGCCGACGTGACGATCATGGGCGGCGCGGACGTCGGCCGGCAGTTCCTGTCAGCAGGCCTCGTGGACGAGTTGTCACTGCACGTCGCTCCGCTGCTGTTCGGTAGCGGCACCCGCCTGTTCGGCGACCTGGAGGACCACGTGAAGCTCACCCTCGTCGAGTGCATCGCCACGCCCACGGCCGTTCACCTGCGCTACAAGGTGTGAGGGCCGGCTCGCTCACCGTCGGCTACACACCGAGAACCAGCCGCAGGCCGTCGTCGAGGTCGGCGAGAAGGTGCGGCGGGAGCCTCCCGGCGTGTTCGGCGAGGTCACCGCGGTCGATCGTGGCCAGTGCCGTGACATTCACCACCGAATCACGCGGCAGTCCCGTGAGCGATGCGGGCAGGAACACATTGCCGGGATAGCTGGCCAACGCGGTGTTCGACGTGATCGCCGCCACGGTCACGGTCGCCAGCCGGGACCGGTTGTACTGATCGCCCTGGATGATCACCGCTGGCCGACGTTTCGCGAGCGCACTCGAAACGATCGGCCCGAAATCGACCCAGTACAGTTCACCCTTCGAGAGCGAGCCCGGACCCTCACCACTCGTCATCGTGAGTCGCCATATCGAGGGACCGCAGCCCCGCGTGCGTCCACTGCGACCGTTCGGAGTCGGACACCTGCACCGAGTCCACGGCGGCGTTGATCCTGGCGCTCAGCTCCTCCTGGTCCAGTTCGACGAGGTAGCGCTCGGCCGCGCGGGTGAAGAACTCCGAACGGCTGACGCCCAGGTCACTGACCCGGCGTTCCACCCGATGGAACACGAGGTCCGGAACGGAAATGGCAGTCTTCATGCTGTGAGTATGACCCGGTAATACCAGCCTTCTGCAGGATCAGCTACGCGCGTCCGCGTCAGTGGGGATGACAACGTAGCGCAGATGCAGCACCCCGGGTGCCTCGAGCGTCCGGACAAGGTCGAGTTCGACATGGTCCGGCGGGAGGTTGTCGAACAGCAGCCGGCCCCGTCCGAGAAGCACCGGCATGAGCTGGAGCTCGATGACATCGAGCAGGCCCGCCTTGAGGCACTCCTGCGCAGTCGTGGCTCCGTGCAGCATCACGTCCCGGTCCCCGGCGGCGGCCTTCGCCTGCGCGACGCAGGACGCGATGCCCTCGGTCACGTAGTGCACGCGTTCGTACGGGTTGTCCTGCGGAGCGGCATGGGTGGGGACGAAGATCGGGACCCCGCCATGGTGATCGCCGTTCCAGTACCCAGCGAAGTCGCCGGTTCGGCGACCCGTGATCAGCGCGCCCGTCGCCATGCCTTCGTCGAACACGATCCGGCTGTTCTCGTGCTGGGGCCGGTACCCCTCGACAGTGTTCCCCTGCCCGTCGCCGAGCCACTGCTGCAGCCTCATTCCGCCGTCTCCGGCCGGGCTACCGGGTCCGTCGTTCGGGCCGGTGATGAATCCATCGAGAGACATCGCCATGAACAGGATCACGCGGGACATGGGTCCTCCTTCGGTACGTCTGCTATGCCTCAGCGAGAGGACTGAACTGGATGGCAACGATCCGCCACGCGCCGGCGTCCTCAATCCAGACCTGCGACACGCGGGTGTTCACCCGCACCTCGTGACCGGAGGAGTCGGCATGATTGCGCTGTATGTTCCGGATGATCGCGGTGTCGCCGAAGAGGCGGGCGTCCGGTTCGCTGATGTCGAGTTCGTGGTAGCGGAAGAAGTCGTGCCGGCCGATCCACTTCTCCTTGTCCAGCACGAACCCCTTCGGCCCGATGGACGCGAAGTCGGCATGGATCAGTTCGTCGAGTGTCACGCGGTCACCCACGCGCTCGGGGTCGTCGAAACGACGTTGCGCCTGCAGCACATCATCCAGGTGGGTCACTTGAGCCCCCTCATCCAGGATCGGACTTGCCAGGACGAGGCCCACGCTAGGTCGACCATGGACAGCTCAAAAGGGCCAAATCCCGGGTCTTCGGCCAGTCCATTACGCCGAAGGCACGGGCTGGACGGCTTGCGGGAAGTCGAAGAACCGATGTGGGTCGTAGGTGTCCTTGATGACGGCGAGCCTGGGGTAGTTGCCCCCGTGGTACCCCGCCGCCCAGTCATCGAGGGCAACGTCAGGGAAATTCGGGTAGATGTGTCCGGACCCCTCGGCGTGGGCACGGGACCAGGAGGTGTCCACCCAGGGATCGGCGGGGTCGGCGACGTGTTCCAGCAGGAAGCGTTCGCCGCGGTGGGCGAACGCAGTCGCGTCACTCGCCACCCGGTTGTAGGCGCCGCCCATCGCGGTGAACGCGAGCTGGCGCCGGCCGGCGGCCGGCGCCTCGACGAGGTCCAGCAGTGCCGCGACCGTGTGGCGAGACATCGTGCAGGAGAAGAACTCCGACCTGATCCGTGGGGCGCTCCCGGGTGCCTCGCGCGCGTCGAGGTCGGCGAACGTGTCCTTCAGGTGGCTGTACGGCAACCCGGCCAGCAACTCGATCTCAAGTGGCGAGCGCACGCGACCGGCGAGTTCGTCCAGCAGCGTCCGCGTCGCGGCCTCGTCGAGGGTCGAGGCGCCGAAGAGCGTGGCGACGAGCGGTGAGCCGGGCCGGGACTCGAGCGTCAGGTTGACCGTGAGTTCATCGGGTGCGTCCGGTGCCCAGGCCTGCCAGGCCGTGACCAGGTCCTCGATGGAACCGCCGCGCACGTGCGCCTCGATGCGCGCGGTCACGGGCTCGGGGACGGTGTCGAACCGCAGCGCAGTGACGACGCCGAACTGACCGCCTCCGGCGCCGCGCAGACCCCAGAACAGCTCCGGCGCATGATCCCGGTCGCAGTCGGTGACGCTTCCGTCGGCGAGCACGACCTGTGCCCCGGTGAGACGATCACAGGTCAGCCCGTACTTCCGTCCGAGAAGACCGATTCCACCACCGAGGGTGAGGCCGGTGATGCCGACCGTTGCACCGCATCCGGCAGGCAGCGTCCTGCCGTGGGCATGGAGTACCGCGTACACCTTCGCCAGGCGAGCGCCGGCACCGATCGTCGTGGAACCGCTGTCGGTCACGGTGATGTGATCGAGCCCGGACAGGTCGAGCACGATCCCATCGGTTGAGGACCGGCCGGCGAAGCAGTGTCCACCACTGCGCAGGGCGATGCGTTCACGGTTCTGGACGGCGTACGCCAGGGTGTGCACGACGTCCGTGACCGATCGGCACCTCACGATCGCGCTGGGCCGTACGTCCCAGTAAGCCGGGTTGGCCGGGCGGCAGACGGCCGCGTAGCCCGGTGTGTCAGGAGTGAACAGCTCGCCGTCGAGCACGCCGCGAAGAGAGGATGCGTTCATCTGGCTCGCCTGCCCAATCCGTCGTCCTCGGAAGTGGAGAAAGGCCCACGGTAGGAGCGAGAACGCATCGTGGCCACGTCCAACTCGCGCGTTGTGAGCCGATCCAAGTCCGCGATCCGGAGCCGTGCGGCCCCAGCCGCGACCACAAGCTCCGGTGAGCCGGTTCGCTGTGCGGCCGTTCAGCCAGGATCCCTAGGGCTGCCCACCCCGACCGGCGAGCGAGCCGAGAGCGGCCTGCACCAGAGCCAGCACGCCGACGGCGGCGATGACAACGCCCCAGTTCGTGGCGACGGCGAGCCAGCCGGCGACGACGGGTCCGGCGGCGGCGATCAGGTAGCCGACCGACTGCGCCATGCCCGCCAGCCGGACGGTGTCCGCGGGCGTGCGCGTCCGCAGCGGTGCGAGGGCGAGCGCCAGGGCGAACGCCGCGCCGGCGGAGCACCCCGCGAGCGTCACCCACAACCACAGCAGGCCCGGCGCCGCGAGCGCGCCGAGCGCTGCCGCCGACATCAGCAGGCCCGCCGCCGCGCACAGCAGGCGCTGGTAGGGCAGGCGATCGGCCCACCAGGCGGTGACCGGTCCGACGACGACACCGACGACCTGGAACCAGAACAGCAGCCACCCGGCCTCGGCGGGTCCGTAGCCGAGGCCGGCCGCCATCGTGGGCAGCCAGGTCACCATCAGGTAGAACGACAGCGACTGCAGGCCGAAGAAGCCGGTCACCTGCCAGGCCAGCGGCGATCGCCACGGGGTCGGGGCCGGCGGGACGGCGGCTGTCGCCACGCGTGGCGCCTCGTCCGTCCGCCGGGAGAGCACAAGCCACAGCGCGAGGGCGAGCAGCGTCGGCACCACCCACACCGCGAGACCCGGGCGCCATCCGCCGAGAGCCGCGCTGAGCGGCGCCGACAGCCCGGACGCCAGCGACGCGCTCACTCCCATCACGGCGGAGTACAGGCCGGTCGCCAGCGACACCCGCGCGGCGAACTCACGCTTGACCAGGCCGGACACCACCACGTTGCCGATGGCGATCGCCAGCCCGACGAGCACCGTCCCCGTCCAGAGCGCACCGGCCAGCGGCACCGACCGCAGGCCGATCGCCAGCGCGATGCCGGCGAGGGCGATCGTCACCGCACCGTGGTGTCCGGTGCGTCCGGTCAGCGTGTGCACGAGCCCGGACGCGGCCGCGAAGCACAACAGCGGGATCGCGCCGACCATGCCCTGGGCCACCGGTCCCAGGCCCAGCTCCGCGCCGATCTCGGGCAGCACCGGCCCGATCGACGTGATCGCCGGACGCAGGCACGCCGCGATTACCAGCACGCCCACGAGGGCAGCCCAGTTGAGGCGTGGCGATCCGATGTTGTCCATGGGCAGAGCAGGCTATCGGACCCGCATCCGGGCTCCAGTGTGACGTCGTCCACCGCTGACGGTGGGTCAACTCACACTCAGCGGGCCGGAGCGCCGCCGCCCTGTCACAACCGGCGTCGGGGCCGTGTCTGGTGGGTAGGACTGCAGAAGGAGACACCATGACAACACGGACTGACGTGATCGTGATCGGTGGCGGCTACGCCGGCGTCCTCGCGGCGAACCGGCTCACCGAGCGGGACGACATCAGAATCACCCTGGTCAACCCGCGACCGACTTTCGTCGACCGCATCCGGCTGCACCAGCTGGTGGGCGGCTCGGACGACGCGGTGGTCGACTACGGCGAGGTCCTGGCCGACCGCGTCCGGCTCGTCGTCGACACGGCGACGCGGATCGACGGCCCGCGGCGGACGGTGGAGCTGGCGTCCGGCGGCACGCTCGGCTACGACCACCTCGTCTACGCGGTGGGCAGCCACGCCACCGAGCCCACGATGCCGGGCGCTGCGTTCGCCTACCCGATCGCGACGCTGGAGGCGGCGCGGCGACTCCGCCAGGTGCTCGACGACACTCCCTCCGGCGCTCCGGTGACGGTCGTCGGTGGCGGCCCGACCGGGATCGAGACCGCCGCGGAACTCGCCGAGCTGGGCCGCCGGGTGACCCTCGTCTGCGGCCGGACGCTCGGCCCGTACCTGCATCCGCGGGGCCGCCGGTCGGTCGCCAGGCGGCTGGCCCGGCTCGGGGTACGCGTGCTCGACGGTCCCGGCGCCAGGGTCACCGCGGTCGCTCGCGACGCCGTCCAGCTCGAGGACGGCCGCGGGCTCGCCAGCGCGGTGACGATCTGGGCCGCGGGCTTCGGCGTCCCGGACCTGGCCACCCGCAGCGGCCTGGCCACGGACGCGGAAGGACGCCTGGTCACGGATGAGACGCTGACCAGCGTGGACGACGAACGGATCGTGGCGGCCGGGGACTCCGCGTCCCCGTCGGGCCTGCCCTACCGGATGAGCTGCCAGGCCGCCGTCCAGCTCGGTCCGTCCGCTGCAGGGACGGTGCTCAGCCGGATCGCCGGTGAGCAACCCCGACAGGTCGCTCTCGCGATGGTCTCGCAGTGCATCAGCATGGGCCGCCACGACGGCATCTACCAGCTGGCGCGTCCCGACGACACGGCGGTCGGCTTCCACGTGGCGGGACGTCCCGGTGCCGCGATCAAGGAGTTCATCTGCTCCGGAATCATCTGGGCGCTGGGCCACGAGGCCCGCCGTCCCGGCTCGGTCGACTACCCGGGCTGGACGAAGGACCGCCGGCGGGCTCGGCTGCTGGCGGACGTCGATGCCACCGCGTTCGCGACGTCGGGGGCGCGCGATGGCTGAGCACCGCCGAACGCCGGCTGAGCCCCTGGACCCGGCCACGGCGGCGTTCGTCGCGCATCGCAACCTGCTGTTCACGGTGGCGTACGAGCTGCTCGGCTCGGCTGCGGACGCGGAGGACGTCCTGCAGGAGACCTGGCTGCGCTGGGTGATGGTGGAGCTGGACCAGGTGCGCGATCCGCGGGCCTACCTCGTCCGGATCACCACGCGGCAGGCGTTGAACCGGCTGCGTGCGGCCAAGCAGTTGCGCGAGTCGTACGTCGGCGAGTGGCTGCCGGAACCGTTGCTCACGGCACCGGATGTGGCCGAGGAGGTCGAACTCGCCGAGAGCGTGTCGATGGCGCTGATGCTGGTCCTCGAGACGCTGCGGCCGACCGAGCGGGCGGTGTTCGTGCTCCGCGAGGTGTTCGACGTCGGCTACGACGAGATCGCGACCGCCATCGACAAGACGCCGGCCGCCGTCCGCCAGATCGCGCACCGGGCGCGGCAGCACGTCCGGGCCCGCCGCCCGCGGGAGGTGGCCTCGCCGCGCGAGACCCGGGCTGCCCTTGAGTCCTTCCAGCACGCCATCGAGACCGGCGAGTTGCAGGCGCTGCTCGACGTGCTCGCGCCCGACGCCGTCCTGATCGCGGACGGTGGTGGCGTCCGGCAGTCGGCGATGCGTCCGGTCGTCGGTGCCGACAAGGTGGCGCGGTTCCTCTTCGGTGCCCTCGACAAGGTCGAACGCCTGGGTCAGCGGCTCACGGTGAGTTCGGCCACGGTCAACGGCAGTCCGGCACTGCTGCTCCGGCTGGGCGCGGAGTACGACGGCATGCTCGCCGCCCGCGTCGAGGGTGGCCGGATCGCGGGCCTCTACTACGTGCGCAACCCCGAGAAGCTGTCGCACCTCGAACTGGAGACGCCGCTCACCCTGCACTGAGCGCCGGCCCTGCTCACCTGAGGCGGTGACGCCGCTTTCGGGTGGGTCGACCGCGGTCCCGCTGCCCACGCTCCTGCACGGTGCGCGAGCTGTTCTCCGTCCGGCCGCGGACGACACCGATGAACTCCTGGATCGAGGGGTGGTCGGTCCCCACCGGCCAGGCCAGGCCCACCGTGGCGGACGGGCCGTCGTCCGGCTCCTCCTCGTACAGCCGGATCAGGTGCAGACCCTCGGTGTCGACGGGAAGGCGGACGAAGCACATGTCCACCTCGGCGTCGTCGAGCACCCGGCGCTGGTCGGGCTCGGCGACGTCGACCACCTCCAGCCGTACCGCGGGGAACCTTCGCCGCCAGATCGTCGTCCACTTCGTCGGCGTGACCCCGGGCACCGCACCGATCCGCAGGACGGCGGAACCGGGAGGCACAGGAGTCGTCACCCGGGCAGATTATCGGGTGCCCACTCCGTCGGAGAGCCGCAGCTCAGCCGTTCGCCCGCCAGAACTCCACCAGTAGCGGTCCGAGGGTCGCCCGTTCCTGCATGGGCAGGGAATGGGTCGCCCGCGGCCAGACCGTGACCGTGGCCGACGGCAGCAGCGCGCGCAGCCGGGCGGCGGCCTCCTCGCCACCCGCGAGCGACCCCGTGCCCGCGATGTCCGCGCGCACGGGCATGGTGAGCCCTCGCCACTCGTCGTCGCTGAGCGTCCTCGGCATCGGGAGGGACGCGGCGTAGTGCACGGTCGCACTGTCGATGAGGGCCGCCATCGGGGTGCGCTCACGGACCTCCTCCACCGACGTGCCGCCGATCTGGGCGAGGGCGTGGTCCCGCACGCCCTGCGGCACGGGCAGCTGGGTGAGCATCGCCCAGAAGTAGGTGGAGGCGGGGAGCGACTGGACCACGAGCACCGGCTCCAGCAGGGTGAGACTGGCCACCTGCCCGGGGTGGCGGACGGCCAGGATCGCGGCGTTCGCGCCGCCGAAGCTGTGCCCCACCACATGTGCCCGGGCCACCCCCAGCTCAGTGAGGGTCTGGCTGATCCACTCGGCCTGGTCCTCGAAACTCGCCAGCGGGATTCGCTGGCTGGACAGACCCGCGTCGCCGATCGGATCCAGGGCGTAGACGGTTCGGGTCCCGATCCAGTCGGGCAGGTTCTCCGTCCACATCGGGGCTCCCGAACTGCGGCCGGGGAGCAGCACCACGGGGTGGCCCCGATCCCGTCCGTCCCAGCGAAGCACGCGCACGGTTCCGTAGGTCGAGGTGACGTCGAGGACCTCGTCCGCCGGCGGCAGACCGGCGAGCACGTCGGCGTAGGCGCGGACGTAGGCCTGCTCGCCCTCCGCCGAACGCCAGTGACCCACCTCCGGTGGCGCCGCGACCACGCTCACCACCTTGTCCACCACGAGCCACGCCACGAGGAGCGCCAGGAGTACGCGCCCGGCCAGCCGTCGCTTCGACGGCTTTCCTGCCCTGCTTCGCTCTGACATCGCCACCACTCCAATACGTTCGTACCGAGACCATCACGATACGGTCGTATTGATAAGCTGTCCAGGTGACGGCGAGGCGAGACCACGACAGCAAGCGCATCGCGATCCTGTTCGCCGTGCTCCGCGTGGTGGGCACGCGCGGCCTCGGAGCTGTGAGCATCCGGTCGGTTGCTGCCGAGGCCGGCGTCTCGGTGGGGCGCGTCCAGCACTACTTCGCGTCGAAGCGCGAGCTGATCCGCGCCACGGTCGCCTTCATGATCTCGGCGGCAGAAGCCCGCCACGTCGACGTGGCGCAGGCACGCTCGCCGGAGGACGAACTGTGGGCGCTGCTGAGCCACGGAATCCCGCTGGCCGCCGACGCACCGGTGGGGACCAGCGTCTTCTACTCCTTCGTGGCGGCGAGCGTCGCCGACCCGGAGATCGCCGGCATTCTCGCCGAGGCCAAGGCAGGCGTCGAGGGCCTGGCCGCCCAGCTGCTGGGCGAGCTCGACCCCCACCTGGCCGATCCGCCGGCGAAGGCCCGACACCTCATCGCCCTGTCGGACGGACTGACCCTCCAGGTGCTGATCGGCCACCTCACCGCCGCGCGGGCCCGGGAGTGCCTGCGCGCGGCCCTGGCGGAGCTGGACGCCGTTCCGGCGGCCCTCGGCCAGGAGCCGGCTCAGCGGCGGGCGCCGATTCCGACCAGCCAGGCGGAGAGCACGGCGGCGGCGTCCACCGGCGTGCCGCGCGAACCGTTGCCGACCAGCCGGTCGTAGAGCAGGCCGTTCATGATGCCGATGAAGTCGACCGCGCGTCGTCCGGGTTCGGGGACGCCGAGCGCGGCCAGCATCACCGTCGCCTCCCCCAGCAGTTTGACCCGGATCGGCGAGCGCGTGGTCAGCAGTTCGTGCAGTTCGGCGTCCTGGCTGCACTCGATCGACAGCGCCATCCGTGCCCGGGTGTCGTCCCCGCGCGCGACGGTCTGCTCGAACGCCTCGACCAGTTGCGGCACCGCGTCCGCGACCGTGGCGGGCAGCGCGTCCCCGGGCGGTCGCAGGTTGGCGACCGCGGCCACCCGCTCGACCACGAGGCGCACCAGGTCCCGGCGGGTGCGCGCGTAGTTGGAGGTGGTGCCCTCCGGCAGCCCGAGCCGCCGGTCGATCCGGCGGTGGGTCAGCGCATGGACGCCCCCTTCGGCCACCAGTTCCAGCGCGGCAGCGCCGATCGCCTCGCGTCGGCCCATCCGTCCCCCCCTTGATCACTACGAGCGTAGTGATAGACTACTACGAATGTAGTGAAAGTGTCGCGAACAAGGAGGAATGAGATGACCGAACTGTCCGCAACCATCCGCCGCCCCGCGCGGACGTGGACCAACGACCTGGTGACCGTCGCCGCTGCCGTGGTGTGCGCGCTGATCACGTGGGCGCTGGCCACGCAACTCGGCGGCATCGTGCTCGAGGTGCGGGACGCGAGCGGGCTGCGGCCCGTCGACGGTGTCGCGGTGGCGATGGTGGCCGCCCTGGCCGCACTCCTCGGCGTGCTCAGCCTGCGTCTGCTGGAGCGGTTCACCCCGAAGGCCCTGCCGATCTGGCTGGGCGTCGCGATCGCCGTGGCGCTGCTCTCGCTGCTGGGAACCCTGGGCGCCACCAGCCCGGCGGCCACCGGCACCCTGATGGCGCTGCACAGCGTGGTGGCCGCGGTCGTGATCCTCGGCCTGGGCCGGTCCCACCGCGTCCGCTCCGAGTAGCTGGGCCGCGTCCACGTCGGACGGTGTGAGTTCGTCCACCGTCTGACGTGGACGAACTCACACTCTGCGGGTGATCGCGCCGCTCCGCGAGTTCGGGCCTCAGCGATCCGAGCCGCCCGCTCCGTGACCGCGGCGCCAGACTCCCGGAGCCTGGCCGACGTCCCGCTTGAACGCCCGGTTGAACGCCGCCTCCGACTGGTATCCCACCGCGGCGGCCGCCTGGCCCACGCTGACCGTGCCGCTCTCGAGCATCCGCGCCGCGAGTTGCAGCCGCCAGCGGGCGAGGTACCGCATCGGCGGGACGCGCACGTAGGCGGTGAACCGTTCGGTGAAGGCGGACCGGGACATGCCCACCTCCCGCGCCAGCCGCTCGACGGTCCACGGGTCGGCCGGGCGGCCGTGGATCAGCTGGAGCGCGGCGCTGACCAACGGGTCGCGCAGACCGGCGAGCCAGCCGCGAGCGTCGTCGGGAAGCTGGGCGATGTGGCTGCGGATCGCCTCGACGAACATCAGCTCGGCCAGTTTCGCCAGCATGGCTTCCCCGCCGGCCCCTTCGCTGCCGCTGGACTCGACGGCCGCGTCGAGAAGGCTCGATACCCAACGCCGGCTCTGCTCGGAGATCGGTGCGCGGACGATCCGGGGAAGCGCCTCGAGCAGCGGGTTGAACGGCCGCGCGTCACAGCCGAGGAACCCGCACACGAAGCGGGTGTGCTCGGCGTCGGGCTCCCGGGTCATCACCAGTGAGAACGGCAGCGCCCGGTCCGCGGGCCGGTAGTAGTTGGCCGGATCGGGACGGCCCCGCATGCCCGGCGCGGAAGCGACGATGTTCGCATCTCCGCCCGGGAAGACGACCATGTCGCCGGCCCGGAGGCTCACCGGCGGCTCGGCTCGGTCGACAGCCTCGGCCCAGCACGTCCCCTCGGTGACCACGTGGAAGCTGATCACGTGCTCCGCGCCGGCGAGCACCTGCTCTCCGATTGCGGCCACGCTGGGCGTCTCGGTGGCGAAGGGCGATCGGGCATCGACGTCGAAGAACACCGCCCCGGTCAGCCGAACCGCGAGCAGGACATCGGACAGCACATCCATCTGGCCTCCCTGGACGCCCGGCTACGTCCGCCGGACGCGTGAGCAAGCCGGTCGCCCCGCGCAGACGGACGGGCAAGAGCGCCGGACGCGCGGCGATTCCGCCCGGGGTGGGACGTCCATAGCTTCGACTCTACGGTCACTCCGACCGGAAGGGACATGCGAAGGAGAACCACCATGACCACTCCGAACACTCTTGCTGAGCGCATGCGCGGCCGGGTCGTCGATCGCAGCCACCCCGACTACGAGACGGCCCGAGCTCTCTACAACGGCATGATCGACAAGCGACCGCTGCTGATCGCCGAATGCGTGGACGCCGCCGACGTCGCCGCAGCGATCGACCATGCCCGGACGACCGGCCTGGCCGTGGCCGTGCGGGGCGGCGGCCACAGTGGACCCGGCCTGGGCAGCGTCGACGACGGCCTGGTGATCGACCTGTCGCGGATGCGCGGTGTTCGGGTGGACGCGGAGCGGGCCACGGTCCGCGTCGCGGCCGGCTGCACCACCGGCGACGTCGACCACGCCACCCACGCTTACGGACTCGCCGTACCGTTCGGCATCGTCTCCACCACCGGTGTGGGCGGTCTCACCCTCGGCGGTGGCATCGGCCACCTGAGCCGCCAGCACGGGCTGACGATCGACAACCTCCTCGAAGCCGACGTGGTGCTCGCGGACGGACGGATCGTCACCGCTGACCCCAGCCGCAATGCCGACCTGTTCTGGGGCATCCGCGGGGGCGGGGGCAACTTCGGGGTGGTGACCAGCTTCCTGTTCCGGGCGCACCCGGTGGACCAGGTGTTCGGCGGCCCGGTGTTCTGGGGCTTCGAGCACGCCGCCACCGTGATGCGGGCCTATCGCGAGTTCCTGCCGGAGGCGCCGGAGGAGCTGGGCGTCTTCGTCGGGCTGAAGACCGTCCCGTCGGTCGATCCGTTCCCCGCCGAGCACCACGGCAGGCGTGCCTGCGCGGTGATCGCCTGCTACAACGGCCCGGTCGACCGCGGACGGGCGGCACTCGCCCCCCTGCTGGACGCCCTGCCCGCGCCGCTGTTCAACTGGCTGGACGAGGTTCCGTTCCCGGCCGTCCAGAGCATGTTCGACCCACTCCTGCCGAAGGGCCTGCAGTGGTACTGGCGAGGGGACTTCGTCGACGAACTGACCGACGCCGCCATCGCCGAGCACATCGCCCACACCCGGGACATGCCCAGTGCGCTGTCGCTGATGCACCTCTACCCGATCAACGGCGCCGTCCACCGCGTCGAGCCGCATGACACCGCCTGGCACGCGCGGTCCGCGCAGTGGGCGATGGTGATCGCCGGCATCGATCCCGACCCGGCCAGAGCGGGCGACCTGGCCAGGTGGGCGCGCGCCTACTGGTCCGCGATCCACGACCACGCCGGGAGCGGCGGTTACGTGAACTTCATGCAGGGTGACGGGGACCGGACGCGCCTGGAAGCCACCTATGGCGACAACTACGCCCGGCTGGCGGCCCTGAAGGCGAAGTACGACCCGGCGAACTTCTTCCACGAGAACCAGAACATCCCGCCCGAACCCCACGCCTGACCGGCGAACCCGGGGACTCGGCGACGAAACGACGAGGAGGCACCGTGTCGCTGCACGACGCCGGCGTGCTGGCCGGCTCGGTGTCCACCGTCCTCTTCGTCGCGAGCTACCTGCCGATGCTGATCAAGGCCGCTCGGACCAGGGACCTCGCGTCCTACAGTCTGGGCAGCTTCGCGGTGACCAACCTGGGCAACCTCGTGCACACCGTCTACGTGGTCTCGTTGCCCGTCGGCCCGATCTGGGCGCTGCACGGGTTCTACCTGGTGAGCACGGTGCTGATGACCTGGTGGTACCTGCGGTACCGTCGCCGTCCCGAGCACCACGAGTCTGTGGGAGGGCGCTTGACCGAGCGCAGAGCTGCTGGTGTGAGCCTGTCGATCCATGGCGAAACTGGGACGCACGACTCCGGCGCCGCCGGTGAGCGACGTGACCACTGCGGTGGCGCACTATCGCGATAGGTCTGGACTGCCGGCCGCGACGCGCGGTGAGCGGTTCAGCGCACGCGTGACTCGGCGCGACGCGCGAGCGTCATCTCGGTGCGCAGCACAAGCTGGGTGCTCGGGCCGAGAGCATCGCCGAGAGTGGTCAGGATCGCGGCGCGGAGCGCGTCGTCGAGCACGGCGAACTGGGACGTGGTCGCGAGCAGTCCCAGGTAGTCGGCGGTCTCCAGATCCCACGACCAGTCGTAGCGCCGCACCTGGACGTCGCCCAGCGCAGGCACCTGGTCCATGCCGTCGGGCGGTGTGTCATCCGCCTCGAACGGGACCACGTCGGGTCTCAGCCCATGCCCGTGCTCGTCGAAGATGTGGCGAACCATGTCGTGATCGTGAGCCGCCGGATCCAGCATCCACGCGTTCCAGAACAGCCCCGCCGAACCACCCGGCAGGAGCGCGTCCGCGAGGCGCTGCCACCGGGTGGCCGGGTCCACCCAGTGGAACGACTGGGCCGCGACGACGAGGGCGAAGCGCCGGGCGGCGCCGAAGTCCTCGAACGAGCCCACCACGACCTCGAGCCGGTCGCCGAGTCCCGCCGCCGCGGCCCGGTCTCGCAGCACCAGGGCCATCTCGGGTGCGGGCTCCAGGGCGACCACGCCGACACCCCGCGCGAGCAGAGGAAGGGTCGCCTTGCCGGTGCCGGCACCGATCTCGAGGACGTCAACGACCGGTCTCTGCGCATAGGCGAACAGGTCCTCGAACAACGAGGGCGGGTAGCCCGGGCGCCGCCGCTCGTACGCATCGGCGACCGATCCGAAGGACCGTGCCCGGGCCAGCATCCGATCGTCCAGTGCCATGGGGAGAGCTTCCCACGACGAGACCCGACCGACGCAGCGGGCCGTCAGGCCCCGGCCAGGAACCTCTCGACCGCTGGTCGATCGGGGTACGACGACTGCGCACCGGGCGCGCCCACGGTGATGGCCGACATCGCGATCGCGAACCGCACGGCCGCGCGCAGCTCCGCGCCATGGGCGAGTTCGCAGGCGACCGCACCCACGAACGCGTCACCGGCGCCGGTGGTGTCCACGACGTCGACGACGTGCCCGCGCTGGTGCTGGACGCCGTCGGCGTCGGCGACGAGCGCCCCGTCCTCGCCGAGCGTGATGACCACCGAACGGGCGCCTGCCCCGAGGAGTCCGCGGGCGAGCTCGTCGAATCCACCCGCATCGCGGCCGAGGATGGTCCGGGCCTCGTGCTGGTTGACGACGAGTGGGTCGCACGCCCGGAGCGTCACCGGCGGGAGCGGCTGCGCGGGCGCGGCGTTGAGCACAACCCGGACGCCGTGGTCCGCCGCCTCCGCCACAGCCTGGTCCACGGTGCCCGCCGGGATCTCCATGCTGAGCACGATCACGCGTGGGACCGGGTCCGGGGCGAACGCGCGACGCGCCAGATCGGCGTCCACGAGACTGTTCGCCCCGGGCGACACGACGATCGAGTTCTCGCCGTCGGGAGTGACGAGGATGATCGCCGTGCCGGTCGGACGGTCGACGATCCGGAGGTGGTCGGCATCCACGCCGGCCTCCTGCAGCCGTCTCCGCAGGAAGACGCCGTGGTCGTCGTCGCCGACGCAGCCGACGAATCGGGTCGTGGCGCCCGCACGGGCGCAGGCTGCCGCCTGGTTCGCACCCTTGCCTCCCGGGTGAACCGCGAGGTCGGACCCGAGCAACGTCTCCCCTGCGAGGGGACGCCGGGGCACCTCGACCACGAGATCAGCGTTCGCGCTGCCGACAACGACAACCTCGGTCACCCTCGCCTCACCTTCTCCTCGCCCACCGTCCGGTCAGACCTGCCGCAACGACGCGTCGAGCGCGCTCAGCCGGGTGTCGAGCAGGTGGCGGAACCGCTGCACGTCCACCTGCATCGCCACGTCGCAGTTGGGTTCGCCGGAGGCATCCGACAGGTCGACCACCGTCATGCCGCGAGTCAGCCGTCCGGCGGTCTCCACGTCGACGAACGCCGGCACGGTCGTGAGCACGGCAGGGTCGACGACCGCCGCGATCGCGAGGGAGTCGTGCTGGGGCATCGCCGCGCCGGGATCGCCGTCGACGTCGTAGTAGCCGTCGAGCAGACGGCCGACGATCTCGGCCACGGGACCACCCGAGGCAAACAGGCCTGGCAGGTGCTTGCGGCCCACGAGCGCCTGATGGGTGGCGTTCAGCCCCACCATCGTGATCGGCACCCCGAACGCGAAGACCCGCGCCGCGGCGTCCGGGTCGAACCAGATGTTGAACTCGGCGACCGGGGTCACGTTGCCGGGGACGTCCAGCGTGCCGCCGCCCATGATCACGAACCGCTCCACCTTGCGTGCCGCCTTCGGGAACTCGTTGACGAGCATCGCGATATTGGTGAGCGGCCCGATCGGGACGACGGTGACCGGGTCGGGGCTCTCCTCGATCAGCCGCGCCAGCAGGGGGACGCCGGGCTGGAGAGTACGCGTCGAGGCGGGCAGGCGGTAGCCGGCCAGGCCGTTCTCGCCATGCACGTCGGGAGCGAAGTCGACGTCGGCCCGGCACAGGGGGCCGGAGGCGCCCCTGCCGATCGGGACGTCCAGCCGGAGCAGGTCCGCGAGCGCGGCGGCGTTGGCCGAGGTGTGCTCCAGGCCGACGTTGCCGGCGACCGCGACGATGCCCCGGAGGTCGACCTCCGGGCACGCGGCCGCCAGCATGATCGCGAGCGCGTCATCGATGCCGGGGTCGGTGTCGATGACGATCGGACGGGCGCTCACGCGATGACCGTGCACCGGGTCGGACCGAACCAGACGACGTCCTCGCGCTTCACGCCGTAGAGGTGGTTGCCGATGAACGGCTCGACCGCCCAGGCGCCCCGCATCACCGTCTCGTTGGACGCGTCGATGTAGCCGTCGTCGTAGGAGGAATTCGCGGTCAGCGAGTGGCCGATGTTGCTCAGCCGGTCGAGCAGGACGTACGGCGTCCTGGCGAGTTCGTCGGCGAACACGCCGAACCAGTCGCAGGCCCGCATCCCGGGCCTCGCCGCCGCGAGCACGGTCGCGTGGATGCGCTCGATCGTGGCCAGCGCTTCGGCCTGGGCATGGTTGTCGCCGCGCTGGAACGAGCGCGTGCAGTCGCCCCACCAGCCATCGGCCGTCACGGGGTGGACGTCGATCATGCCGAGGTCGAGGTTCCACAACGCACGATCGGTCGGCACGTCGGTGGGGAAGCAGCTGAGCGTCCCGACGCCGAAGCCCACGGTGGTCGGAGTCCAGGTGCCGACGGCTCCGGCGTCCAGGACCATCTGGTTCACGATGCGATGGAGCTCGCGTTCGGTCTGCCCGGCGACGGCGGCCTCGGCCCCCGCCTCGGCCACCCGGATCGCGATCCGCTGCGCGGCGACGAGGCCGGCGGGCGGCTCATCGGAGATCTGTCGGTCGGTCATTTGTCTGCTCCCTCTTCGTCGTCTGCCAGCCAGGTGATCAGGTCCTGCCAGAGGACGTCGTAGCCGTCCCAGGCGAGAAACTCCGGCGGGAGCCAGTGCGGCCCCATGTCGCTCGCGAACGCCGCGACCCTGCCCTCGCCCGCACGGCCCACCACGAGCAGCGGGCGTCCGTCCACGGCGATGAGCGTCTCCGCCGCCGGCCGCATCGTCAGTCGCTGATAGCCGAGGATGGCGGGCAGGTCCTGCGGGACGCGCGCGACCGCGCGGTGTCGCGCGACGACCCGCGGACGGACGCCGTGTGGGGTCTCCTCTCGGTCGTCACCGACTTCCATCAGGACCGGGAGCACGTCGGCCAGCGCGGTGCCGCGATAGTTCGCCTTCCCCTCGATGCCCTGGAAGCTGAGGTAGCCGCCGACCATCAGCAGGGCACCGCCGCCGCGCACCCAGTCGGCGAGGGCGGCGAGCCGGTTCGGCGTCGACCGGCCGTGCACGAACACCGCCGAGGGCAGCAGGATCGTGTTCGCTCCGATGTCGCTCAGCACGATGACGTCGTACCGGTCGAGGTCGTCCGCCGTCGCCGGGAACTGCGCCGAGGCGACGTGGCTGGGCATGAAGTCCACCTGGTGGCCGCCGCGCTCCAGGGCCGCGATGAAGTCGGCGCCGCCCTCCTCGTAGGTCGATGTGAAGAATGAGTCGAAGCCCTTGGTGTGGATCGAGGTCGTCGACCACGACTCTCCGACCAGCAGGACGCGTGCCATGAAATCTCCGTTCAGGTTTCGTAGGTGGTGGGTGGGAAATCAGCGCACCGCCCTGACGGCGGCGACGAAACGGGCGACGTTCGCAGGAGCCACCTCGCCGGAGTCGGCGCGGGTGTCCTTGAGCGCGCTGCCGACGATGACCCCGTCGGCATGGGCGAGTTGCTCGGCGGCACTGTCCGGCGTCACTCCGGCCCCGATGACGATCGGGAAGTCCGGACCGACGATCCGCCGGAACTCCGAGATCTTGTCCAGGGGCGTCGTGATCCCGGTTCCGGTACCGGTGACGACGACGGCGTCGCAACGGCCCATGGCGAGGGTGAGGTCGTCGTCCAGCGTCCGGCCGGAGCGGTAGGGCTGGTACTTGAACCGGACGCCGCCCAGGACGGACGCGTCGGTCCGGTCCCGCGCGGAGGCGAGCCGCTCCGCGAACGCCACGTCGTCCCCGGGAGGCAGATGGCCGGCCACCGAGTCGAGCTGGACGACCGAGATCGGGTACCTGCCGGCGAGCTCGAACGCCCGGGCGTCGTCGCCGAGGATGTTCAGCCCCGTGACGATCTCCGGGCGCTGGCCGGCGAGGTACTCCAGGACCGCGATGACGTCCTCGACCTGGCCGAAGTAGTTCTCGACGATGATCGCGTCCACGCCGTTCGTCCACAGGTCGTCGAGTTCCCGCTTCGCGCGCCGCAGCCGGTCGTCCGGGTCCGTGCCCTTCAGGTGAAGCATGCCGAGCACGGGGACGCCCGTGGGAAAGACGGATCGGAAGGCGCGGCTCATTGGCGGGGCTCCTTGTCGGTGGTCGGGTGGGAGTGTCAGGGAACGAGGTCGACGACGTCGTCGACGGTGAGCGCGCGGCGGCTCAGGCCGAGGTCGCGCGCCAGCTGCGCCGCGTCCGGTCGGCGGATGCGAGCCCGCCGGAGGATGTCGTCGTCGAGGAAGACGCCGCCGCAGTCGTCGTCAGCGATGACGGCACCGTTGGCCATCGCGACGACCCGGTCGAACGTGCTGATCACGAAGCGCATGTCGTGGGTGATGGTGACGACGGCGATGCCCTCGTCGCGAAGCCGGTCGAGCATGGTGTTCAGGAGCGCGAGGCCCCTGGAGTCGAGGCCGGCGGTAGGCTCGTCGAGGATCACGTACCGGCACTCCGAGACGAGGATGGCGGCGATCGCCACGAACTTCCGGATCGTGCTCGGCAGGTCCTTCGGATTGGTGTCGAGATGGTCGCCGATGTCGGTGAGCTCGATGGCGCGCGCACAGCGCTCCTCGCGCTTGCCGTCCGGCCAGCGCAGGTACCTCGGCAGGTACTCGATCTCGGACCGGACGTCCGCGGCGAACAGCTGGTCGTCGGGGTTCTGGAAGACGTAGCCGACGTCCCGGGCCACCTGGGCGGTGGTGCGTGTCGTCGTCGAGACGCCGTCGACCAGCACGTCTCCCCGAGTCGGCTTCAGGAGCCGGTTCATCAGCTTGACGGTGGTCGTCTTGCCCGCGCCGTTCTGGCCGACGATGGCCAGCCGCTCGCCGTCGTCCACCCTCAGGTTGACGCCATCGACGGCCCGGGAGCCGTCGGGATAGGTGAACCCGACATCGTTCAGCTCAATGGGCATGGCTCGACCTCCTGATCCTGGCGGTGATCTCGTCGAAGGCCTCGGCCCGCGTGATCGGCAGACGGTCCAGCGGTCTCCCGGCCGCGGCGAGACGGCGTCCGAGCTCGGTCACCTCGGGCGCGAACACGCCGTACGAGCCGAGTTCGTCCGAGCCGACGATCTCCCGCGTCGGCCCGCTCATGACGGCGGTGCCGTGGTGCATCACCGTGATCGTGTCGGCGTACTGGGCGAGCAGATCGATCTTGTGCTCGGCGAGGACGATCGACTTCCCGTCCTGCTTCAGGCCGTCGATGATCTCGAACACGGCCTCCGACGCCTCGGGATCCAGCTGGGAGGTCGGCTCGTCGATGACGATCACCGGCGCGTCCATGGCGATGATCGAGGCGAACGCGACCTTCTGTCGCTGGCCACCGGAGAGGTCGTTCGGGTTCTTGCCGACGATCGCCTCGATGCCCAGTTGCTCGACCACCCGCTCGACACGGTCGATCATGTCCTCGCGCGGCACCCCGAGGTTCTCCAACCCGATGGCGACCTCCTCGAACACGGTCTCGCGGATCCCGCTGATCTGGGTGAAGGGGTTGTCGAACACGCAGCCGACGGTCCGCGACAGCTCCGCGGGGTCCCAGTCCAGAAGGGGCGCGCCGAGGATGACGACGTCGCCGGTGAGGTCGCCGTGGTGGAAGTGCGGGATGACCCCCCGGATCAGGCTGCACAGGGTGGTCTTGCCGCTCGCGTTGAGACCGACGACTCCGTGCAGCTGTCCCTCCTCCAGGACCAGGTTGACGTCGGTCAGGGACGGGCGCTCGGCGTAGGCGTAGGTGAATCCGACCCCGGACAAGGTGGCTAGAGCCATCCGACTCCTCCGATCACGGCGGCGACAGCGATGAGGATGGCGACCACGGTGAGCGTGGTGTCCCATCCGCTCCATCGCTTCAGTTCGAGCAGGCTGGTGTGGCGACCGGGGTTGTTGAACGCGCGGGCGTCGAGCGCGATCGCACGCTCCTCGGTCGCCGACATCGCCGTCAGGAACACCGGCGCGAGCACCGGGAAGAAGGCACGGGCCCGCACGAGCAGATTCCCCTCGGCCTCGATCCCGCGCGCCTTCTGCGCGTCCAGCACCACCCGGGCGGTCGCGCCGAGGTCGGTGATGGCCTGGAAGGAGGCGAGGATGACGTAGCTCACCCGGGGGCTCACGCCGATCCCCTCCAGGGCGAGCATCAGCCGGCGCATCGCGACGATCGCGAAGAAGAGCGTGACTCCACCGCAGATGGCCATGACGGCGGTCGTGAAGCGCAGTCCGTCCTCGATGCCCTCCGCCGTGATGGCCAGGCGACCCAGCGGGACGAGCACGGTCTCGCCTTTCACCAGGAGTGCTCGCAGCACGAACAGGATGAGGCCGACGGCGAGCCAGAGGTTCAGGATCGTGACGAGGTACGACCGTCCGCGTCCCGCCAGGAACGCGACGATGAGGAAGAGCACGCTGACCGCCAGCGGCACCACCCATCCGGAGCTCGCGAGGGCGAGCACGATGAGTGCGCAGATGCTCGCGACCATGGCGATCGGATGCAGGTCCAGGACTGCATTCCCCATGGCCATCGGCCGCCGATAGCGGTCGGCGACGGCGGCCAGCGTGCTGTCGGTCATGCTCGTCGCGCCTGAGTCGTGGCGGACGTCGCCGTGTGCGGGTTGGGCTGGCCCAGGTACACCCAGCCGAGCGGCAGCTTCACCAGGAGGCGCCGGGGGATGCCCTTGATGATCGCGTACACGATCAGCACGGTCGGCACCTTGTCGAGCACGTCCATGGGGAGCTGGGCGACGAAGTTCGCGGTGTTGAGATCCATGCCCATGGCGGTGAGGGCGCCGACGACGATCGCGCCGCCGCCGACCGCGAGGCCACCGAACACCCAGATCGTGATGAGGGCTCCGCCGAACCCGCCGATGAACGCGAAGGCGAGCGACGACAACAGGGTCTGCCACCACACCCGGAAGACGCCGATGCGGCCGAAGTAGCCGGCGAGAAGGCCGAACGCGATGTTCAGGACCGCGAAGGCGAAGGTGGGCGGGGAGGTGATCGAGTTGATCGCGTTCGAGAGCAGACCGACGAGCGCGCCGGGCAGGCCACCACAGGTGGCGCCGACGAGGATCGTCCCGATGCTGTCGAGGTAGACCGGCAGTTTCAGGAGGAGCGCGATCTGGCCACCGACGAAGTTGATGGCGATACCGATCGGGATCATGAAGATCGTCAGGCGGCCGTAGCCGCGCATGAGTGTGGTGAGCTTGCTGGAGGCCATCGTCGGCGTCCTTTCTTTATGCGCCGAACCCGGGCTCGGCGGAGTGGTGGGTCACGTCGCTGACCCAGTCGGTGCGAAGGAGCGAATGAAGTCGTCGACGTCCGCGCGGGTGGTCATGCCTGCGCGGGCACCGACCTTGCCGACGGCCCGGGCGGCAGCGGCGTTGGCGAACTCGGCCGCGGCGACGGGGTCCCGGCCGATCGAGAGGGCGTACAGGAACGAACTGGTGAAGGTGTCGCCGGCGCCGGTGACGTCGACGACCTCGACGGGCAGGCCCGGCACGGTGAAGGCACCGTCCGCGGTGTGCAGCTCGCATCCCGAGCTGTCTCTCGTGACGACCACGGCGGTCGCGCCCCCGGCGAGCAGCCGTTCGATCGAGCCCCCGGTGCTCACGAAGCGCGCCTCGCCGAGGGCGTTCATGAACACGATGTCGCAGTGCTCGATCAGGCCGGTGCCGTGGTTCTCCTCGTTGTAGACATCGAGGTCGAGGACGATCCTGGCGCCGCGAGCCCGGAGCGCCAGGAGGATCTCGTGCGCGCCGAGTCCCCCCATTCGCCACGGCTTCACGTCGGTGAGCGTCGTGACCACGAACTCCGCGTTGGCCATGTGTTCGAAGGCCGCCGGAGTGAGCTCCGTCCGGGTGATCCCGAGCGTGGGGATGAGCACGATGTGCTGCTCGCCGGAGATCAGCACGATGCAGTGCGAGTCGGGCACAGACTCGTCGAAGATGACGAACCGGGTGTCCATCCCCTGCTCGCGGAGCTGCGCGAGGAGTTTCTGGGTGAGCGCACCGGAGTTGAGCTGGCCGATGAACGATGCGGGCCTGCCGTAGTGCGCGTAGATCGACGCCGCGTTCGCGACGCTCCCGCCGAACTGGGGCTCGAGCGCGCGCACGATCACCTTGTCGTTCGCCTGCGGGAAGAACGGGGTCACGTAGTACTCGTCCTGGGCGACGTCGCCGAAGAACACGGAATGGCGGGTCATCGGCGGGCCTCCCCGGTCGATCCGCGGACGATCAGCTGCACCGGGAGCGCGATTCTCCCGGGCACGAGCGGAACGCCCGAGTCCAGGGCGTCGAGCAGGGTCCGGGCGGCGAGGGTGCCGAGTTCGAGGGTGTCCTGGCGCACAGTGGTGAGCGACGGTGTGGTGTACCGGCTCAGCGTCATGTCGTCGAACCCGACGACCGAGACGTCGCGCGGCACCTCCAGTCCGTGGTCGTGCAGGGCGGCGATCGCGCCGAGCGCCATCAGGTCGTTGTGCGCGAACACGGCCGTGATCTCACCGGCGGCGACAGCCTCGGCGTACGGCTCGAAGGCCGCGCGGCCGCCCTCCGCCGAGTAGTCGCCGGACGTGGTGGCGACCCGCCCGCCGGCCTGACTCCACACGCTCGCGAACCCCGTGCTGCGCAGGACGCTCGTGACCGGCGCGTGCGCGCCCTGGATCTCCAGGACGCTGCGGTGGCCGAGGGCCAGGAGATGCTCGGCGACGAGCCGGCCACCCACCTCGTTGTCGGACACGATGGTCGGCAGCCCCACCTCGCCCTCGATCTCCTCGTCGACGAGGATGACCGGAAGCGGGCCTCGCAGGGCTTCTCGCGCCTTCTCGCCGACGGCGGCACCCGAGGCGTAGATGAGGCCGTCGACGGCGCGGGACGCGATCATCTCGAGGTAGCGACTCTCCCGGCCCGAGTCGAACCCGGTGGTCGCGAGGATCATGTTGTAGCCACGCTCCATGGCGACCGATTCGATTCCCTTCGCGAGTTCGGCGAAGTATTCGATCGCAACGTCCGGCACGACGAGGGCGAGCACGCTCGTCTTGCCGAGGGCGAGGCTCTGGGCGGCGCGGGTCGGGACGTAGTTGAGCTCGGCCATGGCCGTGCGTACGCGCTCTCGGACCTGGTCACTCACCTTGCGCTTGCCGCTGAGCGCGTGCGAGACGGTGGTGGGACTCACGCCGGCATGCCGGGCGACGTCCGAGATCGAGACCATCTCCGTCCACCCCTTCCTCACTCGGGCCCTGGTGCGTCGTTGGCACCGGGGCCGTGGTCCTCGCCGGTCAGCTCCGCTGCCACCAGCTGCAAAGCGCTTTGCCAAACCGCTTTGAGGAAGCATAGGCGCACAATCTGGCCAACCGCAAGAGCCTCGTGGGATCCGATTCCGGACGCCCGAGGCCGGCGCCGGTGGAGAGCTGCGATAGGCCCCGCGACCCGGGTGGGACCGTCAGTCGTCGATCAGACCGTGCCGGAGGAAGGCTTCGCGGATGCCTTGGGCCTCTGGTGCGGCGGTTGTCTCGTCGGCGGCGTCCTTGACCTGCTGGGGCGCGTCGGCCATGGCGATCCCCGTCCCCACGTATGCGAGCATCTCGAGGTCGTTGAAGCTGTCGCCCAGGCCGATGCTGTCTTCGCGCCTCAGGTGCAGCTGGTCGAGAAGGATCTGGATCCCGCTCGCCTTGTGTACTCCTGGATTGAGGAGTTCTCCACTCCACGGGCCGAAGAACGGCACGGAGGTGGCGACCACGTCGAAGGCCTCGCCGAGCGACTGGTCCAGCTCGCGGATCGACAGATCCGCATCGAAGTAGACCGCCTTGGTGGGCCCGGCCCGGAGCACCTCGGAGGGCTCGGTGAAGAAGCTGATCCTTCCGAAGATGCTCTCCTCGAGCTCGGCGAGGGCGTTCTCGCTGGACACGTGTTGGGACATCACGCGACGAAGATGGCTGTAGTTCTCCCGCGTCGCGTGGATCCCGTCGATCGACTGGAAGATGTACCCGGCCCCCCGCGGCGGGAAGAACGTCCTGACCGTGTGCACCTGCTCCTCGCTGAGGCATGTCTGGCCGATGAGCTCGTCTCCTCGGAGGACGATCGCGCCGGACGCTGCCACCATGCCGTCGAATCCGACGTCGACGATCCGCGGAGACAGTTCCCCGGGAGATCGGCCGGTACAGAGAAACACCAGATGGCCATTGGCTCGGGCGGCTCGAATCGCGCGCCGGGCTGAATCGGGCACCCGACCGTGGTGATCCAGCAGGGTGCCGTCCACGTCCAGGAACACCGCCCGACTGGTCACTGGTTCTTCCTCCCCCTGATGAGTGAAAAGCACGAGCAGCAGCCACCCTGCATGTCGGCCACAACCGAGCCTAGGCCGGCCGCCTCCGTACTCAGTAGCCGCCGGTGGTGGAACTGGACGCGTCGGCGGTGAGACCGAGGACGACGGGAGTGGACCGGTAGCCGATGCCCATCCGATCGATGCCCGCATCGATGAGGCGGAGGAAGTGCGCGCGGTCACGAATGGCTCCGGAGCCCTTGACCAGGCAACGCCCCGCGGCGCACTGCATCATGAATGCGACCATCTCGTCGAAGGCGCCGGTCTTCTCGTGCTGGTTGCCGCCGGTGTAGAAGCCGGTGGACGTCTTGATGAAGTCCGCGCCAGCGGCGATCGCGGACTCGACAGCGGCCTTGATCTCGTCCCACGTGAGTGCGTCTGTTTCGAAGATGACCTTCACCAGGACGCCCCTGGCGTGGCAGGCATCGACCACGCGCCGGAGGTCGTCCTCGACCTTGTCCATCTCCCCGGCACGAATCCAGCCGTAGTTGGCGACGATGTCGAGTTCCTGGATCCCCGCTGCGAGCACGATCTCCGTCTGAGCCACCTTCGACGCCGTGCTCGAGCAGCCGAAGGGGAAGTCGACCACCACGCAGAGTCCCGTCGACGTCCCGGCGCAGAGGGGGGCGGCCACCTCGACGGACGCCGGGTTGATGCACACGGTCCTGCATCCGTACGTCACCGCGTTCGCCACCTCCCGCCGCACATCGTCAGGCGTGAAGTCGGGCTTGAGGATCGAGTGATCGATGTAGGCGGCGAGTTCAGAAACCGACATCTCGCTCGCGGGCTTGACTGGCTTCATCTGTGGTCTCCTTCGTCACACGATCGGCCTGCAGAGAGGCAGGGCGTTGATGTCGAGGCTATCATGTATAGCCTTTTTGCGGTCCCGCCAGCCTCGTGAAACCATGGCCGGGTGAGCAGTGAGCAGCACGCCCGAGCGCGCTACCTGGAGATCGAGGAATGGCTGCGCCAGCAGTGTGCCGTGCTGCCCGCCGGCTCTTCTCTCCCGACGGAAGTGGAACTCGCCGAGCGGTTCGACGTGAGCCGGATGACCGCACGTCAGGCGTTCCAGCGCCTCGCGCAGGTCGGCCTCATCGAGCGCCGGCGCGGTGCAGGGAGCTTCGTCCTTCCGCCCCCGCTTCACCGTGAGGAGGCGGTCCTCCACTCCTTCACCGAGGACATGCTCTCCCGTGGCCTCGCTCCGAGTTCGCGGGTCTTGCGCGCGGAGGTGGGCACATCGCCGGCAGCGGCCACCGCCCTGGGGCTCGCACCCAACCAGTGGGTCGTCACGATTGAGCGGGTCCGCTACGCGGACGGAGTGGCCGTGGCGCTCGAGCGCACGGCGTTGCCGGGCGAGTTCGCCGCGGTCCTGGACGCAGACCTCGAGCACGGGTCCCTGCACAAGGCTCTCGCAGACATGGGCCGCCAGATGGGACGCGCCAGCGGATACGTGACCGCCCGGCTGGCAAGCACCGACGAGGCGGAGCTCCTGGGTCTTGCCGCGCCGGCGGCTCTCCTCGTCGAATCGAGGCTGATCACCGACCTGGCTGGCAGGGCCGTCGAGAGCACGCAGTCCGCCTACGTCGGCTCGCGCTGGGTGATCGACACAGGTTCCTTTGTCGCGTCGGTGTCGCCCGGCGAACCCGCCCGCACGCCGCTGGGGCGGAGCTGAGCGCGATCCCCCGGGATCCATTTGTCTATACTATGAGCGACGCGGCTGACGAGCGCCGCCGGCACGGGAGTGACCACGGTGGACCTGATCGAGGATGGCCCTCATCGCCTCGACGTGAGCGAACACATGCCGGCCGGGCCCCCGAGCCGGCGCTACGTGGGTGTCGACGTCGGGGGCACGAACATCAAGTCCGTGGTGCTGGAGATGGCACCGGGCCGCGCCGAGGTGTTGCGTCAGGACCAGTGCCCGACGGAGGGTGATACCCCCGCCGACGTGCTCGCCCAGGTGGCGACGATCGCCTCATCGCTCGCGGCGGCAGACCCCTCGACGTCGGCGCTGGGATTCTCGCTTCCCGGAGCGGTCGACCGACGACGGGGTGTCACCGGTGTGATGCCGAACCTCCCGGGGGCCTGGCCCGGCACTCGGGCGCGCGCGGCCGTTGAGGACTTGACTGGCATCCCGACCGCCCTGATCAACGACGCACGTGCCTTCACGCTCGCTGAGTCCCGTCTGGGTGCCGGACGCGGGCTCGAGGTCGTTGTCGGCGTGACCTTGGGAACGGGCGTGGGCGGCGGGATCGCACGTGCGGGCACGCTGTTCGAGGGCGCATCGGGCTTCGCCGGGGAACTGGGGCACCAGATCCTCTATCCCGATGGTGAGCTCTGCGGCTGCGGCAACCGTGGCTGCGTTGAGACGGTCGTCAACTCCAGGACGCTGACCGAAAGGGCTGGACTCCGCACGGTCAAGGAGGTCTTCGCCGAGGCGGCGGCGGGGAACGCCCGTGCCGTGGCATCGATCGCCGGCTACGTCGACAACCTGGCAATTGCGCTCGCGAACGTCCACGCCCTGCTCTGCCCGGACGCCTTCGTCGTCGGTGGGGGGATTGCCGAGGCCGGGGCGGAGCTGCTCGTTCCCCTCCTTGAGCGGATCCGCGCCCTCACCACCTTCGACCAGCCTCTCAACGTCCAGGTGCGTTCGGCGGCACTCGGTCCGTACTCGGGTGCGATCGGGGCCGCACTGATCGCTGCGGAGCGCGAAGGACACGAGGAATGCCTCGCGGTGAGATCCGACTGACCGACCTGGAGCCTTTCCGCTCGGTCTCGGTCGAGCGAGTCGGCGCGGTGGTTGGACGCCTGCCCGCCCACGTGATGACCCAGGTCGACAACGCGCTGCGGCTACACCTTCAGCTCTAGAGGCCTCCGGCCGCGGCATCGGTGCGATACTCCGTCTGTGTTCAGGCTGGCGGTCGCCCTGGCGGCGAGCACGTTGGTGGCCGGCTGTGGCGTCGCGATCCCACAGTTCGGCGGTCCCGTCCCTACGCCAGGGCACGTCTCGCTCAACGACCTGCCCGTCCCGGCGTATGTGTGCGCCGCTGTCGACGACACCTCGACGGTCGCCACGTTCCGGTCGTCCCTCATCGACTACGTCGAGTGCGCTCGGCAGTCGTGGACGCCCGCGCTGCAGGCCATCGGACGGCGGGCGCCCGACCCCGCGGTCTTCGTGGAAGCCACCGATGCCCCGAGCGCCTGCACGGGCCTGCTCACCGACGACGAGGTCGGCATGTACTGCAGGCTGGACGGCAGTCTCGTCTTCTCCGACGACCTGAGGTGGATGGCCGACGACGGGGACCTGATCGCCGCCCGTGTCGCGTTCCACGAGTACGCCCACGCCGTCCAGCACGAACTCGGCATGGTCCTGGACGCCCCTTCCGGGAGCTCGACCCGCCGGATCGAACTGCAGGCGACCTGCTGGTCGGCGATGCTGCTGCGCACCCTCGACGGCCTCCAGGTCACCGACGAGGTCCGTCAGTATCTCGCCGATGACGTCGGCTCGGTCGGCGACGCCGACCACGGCACCTCCGAATCGCGTCGCCGGTGGACCCTGATCGGGTTCGACGCCACCAGCATGGCCGCCTGCGACACATCGAAGGCACCCGAAAGCCACGTCTCCTGAATCCGGGAGACGCGCGGGTGTCACGGGCGTCGAACACTTGTGCCCCCAGACCAGAATGGGAGTCACCGACAAGGCGAGCTGGCGACGATCCGGGGAGTGAGATGACCGAGAAGGGCAACACCGAGGAGTTCGAGGTCACGCTCAGCAACGTGGTCGGCAAGATCGTCGAACTGGTCCGTGAGGGCAACGTGCGCCGGATCACGCTGAAGCGCGAGGGGAAGGTCCTGATGGAGGTCCCG
>NZ_JARKPQ010000150.1 GCF_029975155.1 Propionicimonas sp.
GCATGTTGGCAGTCAGCGCTGTGTCATTGTCGTCCACCGATCCTCTGGCCGGTCTGCAGATCGGCGAACGCCCGGAACCGGAGCCGAAGGACGGCTGGAGCATCATCACCATGCGGACGAGCAGCCTGAACCGGCACGATCTGTGGTCGCTGAAGGGCGTCGGACTGCGCCCGGACCAACTGCCGCGGATTCTTGGCTGCGACGGCGCAGGAATCGACGAGAACGGCAACGAGGTCGTCATTCACAGCATCGTGACCAGCCCCGGCTGGAGTGGCCCCGATCCACTCGATCCGCGCCGGACCATGCTGTCGGAAGGCGTTGATGGCACATTCGCGGAGAAGGTGCTGGTGCCCACCCACCATCTGGTGCCCAAGCCGGTCGAGATGAGCTGGAGCACCGCGGCGCTGTGCTCGGTGACCCTGCTGACCGCCTACCGGATGTTGTTCACCCAAGCGGATCTGCGTCCGGGTGACCTGGTGCTGATTCAGGGGGCGGGCGGCGGGGTGAACTCTGCCGCGACCCAACTGGCCTCGGCGGCCGGCCTGCGCGTCTGGGTGACCAGCCGCGACGAGGATCGGCGGCTGCGGGCGCTCGATCTCGGGGCCGAACAGGTTTTCGCGTCCGGGACCCGGCTGCCCGAGAAGGTGGATGCTGTCATCGACAATGTCGGGGCGGCGACCTGGAGCCATTCGATCAATGTCTTGCGGCCCGGAGGAACGCTGGTGACCTGCGGCGCGACCACCGGGGACCCGTCCAAGACCGAACTTACCAAGATCTTCTTCCGCGAACTGCGCATCCACGGCTCCACGGCGGGCACCATCGGTGAGCTGCGCGATCTGCTGGCCTTCGTGCAGGCCACCGGCATCCAGCCGGTGATCGATCAGGAACTCCCGCTCGACCAAGCCCGCAAGGGTTTCGCCCGCATGGCGGCCGGCGACGTCAAATCGGCCTCGCGTTGGTAATCTACCGTCCCCAGGACCTGCATGGAACGCTCTACGGACGGAGAGCTCATCAGCGGGTAAAAGGTGGCCTGTTCGGTGCCCGATTCGACCACAAATTGCACGTCGCGGCGCAGGCTCTCT
>NZ_JARKPQ010000156.1 GCF_029975155.1 Propionicimonas sp.
CGTGCCCGCGACGAGGGCGAGGTCGTCCGACACCCGATGACGCAGGCCCTGCAGGAGCCACCAGGCTCCGGCCCACACCAGCGCCGTCCAGCCCAGCATGCTCAGGCCGAGTCCGATCAGGGGTCGCCGGGCTCCCGGCCAGACCCAGAGCGCGGCGATCGTCAGCGCCACTGTCGCCCAGGGCAGCCAGGCGGCGGCCGCGGTCAGCGCCCGGAAGCCACCCTGCAGCAGGGGCAGTAACTGTGGGTCGACCCGGAACAGGGTGACGCCGCCGGTCACCTCGGGCAACCGGTCGATGAACGGGACGCCGGCGTCGGTCAGTCGCTGTGTGATCGCCGCGACGAAGGGCGCGAACCGCAGCTGCACCTCGCCCTCGGTCACCTGCAGCCGGCCCGGCTCGCCGGTGAGCAGGGCCACCATCTCGCCGTGGGCGATCCGCAGACTCGCCGTCGCGGCGGCGTCGAAGGTGTCCCCGGTGACGAACTCGCCCACGACCCGGGTCACCAGGGCTCCGACCAGCCGGTTGTCGGCCATGCCGAGCTGCTCGGTGACCGCCGAGCTGAGCTGCGTGGTCAGCACCTGGTGGACGGCCTCGCTGCGCACGACCGGGCCGTAGGTCGCGACGAAGGCGTCGGTGTCCGCCACGAGGGTCTGCGCTCGTGCCGCCACCACGGACAGCGGCGCCGCCAGTCCGGCCAGCACAGCGAGCAGGATGCCGACGACCGTCCGCACGGCCTTCACTCCTCGCCCACCTCTTCGGCCAGCTCCAGCCACTGTCCCTCCAACTCGTTCTGCCGGGCCAGCACCTCGTCGAGTTCCGCGCCCAGCGTGACCAGTCTCTCGTAGTCGGCGGCATGCGTGGCCATCTGGGAGTGCAACTCGCTGATCCTGGTGCCGAGCTTCGCCAGCTGGGACTCCACGCGGGCGAGGTCCTTGCGCGCCTGGCGCTGGCGGGCCGCGTCGCCGGCGCTGGACCGGAGAGGTTGTTCGGCCGCCGGCGATCCCGGCGTCCGCCGGGATGACGGTGGGGTGGCCGGTTGCCCACGCCGCCGGTCCAGGTACTCCTCGACGCCGCCGGGCAGCAGGACGCAGCTGCCGTCGCCCAGCAGCGCGTACTGCACATCGCACGTGCGCTCCAGGAACCACCGGTCGTGCGAGACCACCACCAGCGTGCCCGGCCAGTCGTCCAGGTAGTCCTCGATCACCGTGAGCGTGTCGATGTCGAGGTCGTTCGTCGGCTCGTCCAGCAGCAGCACGTTCGGCTCGTCGAGCAGCAGTCGCAGGAACTGCAGCCGCCGGCGCTCGCCGCCGGACAGCTCGCCGATCCGGGTGACCAGTCGCTGGCCCGAGAAGCCGAAGTCCTCCAGCAGGCTGGACGCGGACGACTCCCTGCCCGTCGTCAGCCGCACCTGCCGCTGCAGCCGCTGCACGGACTCCAGCACCCGCTCGGACTCGTCCGGAACGTCCACGGTGGCCGCGTCCTGGGTGAGGTGGCCGATCCGCAGGGTGCGTCCGCGCTTGACCCGGCCGTGCTGCGGTGCCACCTCGCCGGCGAGCAGCCGCAGCAGAGTGGTCTTGCCCGAGCCGTTCACCCCGACGATGCCGATCCTCATCCCGGGGCCGATCGACCAGTCGAGGTGGTCGAACAGCACGCGAGCGTCCCGGCCCGGTTCGGAGATCCCGGCGTTCGCCGGGATGACGGTGGAGGTCGCCGGGATGACGGTGGAGGGAGAGGGCACGGCGTAGGTGACATCGTGCAGGTCGAACACGTCCTTGCCGAGGCGGGACGTGGCGAACTCACGCAGCTTCAGGGTGTCCCGGGGCTCGGGGACGTCGCGGATCAGGACATTCGCCGCCTCGATCCGGAACTTTGGCTTGGACGTGCGCGCGGGCGGTCCGCGGCGCAGCCAGGCGAGCTCCTTGCGCAGCAGGTTCTGCCGCCGCGCCTCGTTCGCCGCGGCCTGCCGGACGCGCTCTGCCCTGGCCAGCACGTAGGCCGCGTAGCCGCCGTCGTAGGCGTCCACCCGCGCGTCGTGCACCTCCCAGACGCGGTTGCAGACCGCGTCGAGGAACCAGCGGTCGTGGCTGACCACCAGCATCGCCGTCCCCGCGGTCTGCAGGGTGTTCAGGTGGCCGGCCAGCCACGCCACGGCCTCCACGTCGAGGTGGTTGGTGGGCTCGTCCAGCACCAGCAGCTCATGTCCCGCCAGCAGGACGGCGGCGAGGCTCACCCTGCGCCGCTCGCCGCCGCTCAGCTCCGCGACCGGACGGGCGAGGTCGACGTGGCCGAGCAGGTGGGTGACCACCGCGCGCTTGCCGGCGTCCGCTGCCCAGACGTGGTCGGGACGTCCCTCGACCACGACGTCGCGGACGGTCGCGGCGGGGGCGAAGTCCTCGACCTGGCCCAGGTGGCCGATGGACGCCGAGCGGTTCCGCACCACCTGGCCGGAGTCGGGCTCACGCTCGCCGACCAGGATTTCCAGCAGGGTGGTCTTGCCGTCCCCGTTGCGGCCCACGACGCCGACGACGTCACCGGAGTCGAGACCGAGGCTGACCTCGTCCAGCAGGATCCGGGTGCCGAACGCCAGCGAGATCCGCTCGGCGTTGACCAGATTGGCCAAGGTCCGCCGCTCAGCGTCCCCGCATCGCCCGGTTGACGCCCTTCATGGACGGCATCGGGCCACGCGGCATCGGCACCTTCGGCCGGACGGCGTCCAGCGCCCGCAACCGGACCTTGACGTCGGTGACCTGACTCGCCTCGAGTTTCTTCGGCAGCTTCTTGATGGTGTCGGCCAGCTTGGCCAACGGCACCTGTCCCTCGCCGTCGCCCATCACGATCGTGGTCACGACGACGCCGTACGCGACCTGCTCGTGCTTGCGGGTCTCGGACGCGAGCAGGTTCTTCACCCGGCCGACGGAGCCCTCGCCGACCAGCACGATGCCACCCGGACCGACCGCGCGGTGCACGACGTCCAGCTGCTTGGTGGCGGCGATCGCCGGTTCGTAGAACCACTTCTTCTTGTCGAGCATGCTCAGCGCGACCTCCGCGGAGCCCGGCTGTCCTGCGTAGCGGATGAAGGTGGCCTTCTTGGCGCGGTCGAGCAGCACCCACAGGGCTGCGGTCAGGCCGCCGACGACCCCGAGGATGAGCCACATCCACCATGGCTGTGCGAACACCCCGACGACCACCGACAGCACCAGCACGCCGACGAACGACGCGGCGAGCAGCAGGTTCAGCCGCTTGTCGACCTCGGCAGTGACCTTGTAGGTCTGCCAGATCTGCTTGTACCAGGGCCAGTCGCGGGGGTCGGTGGAGTTCTTCTTCGCCAGCTTGGCAGCCTTGGCCTCTGCCTTCTGCTTCGCGGCCAGTTCCTTGGCCTTGTCGCTCGCCATCTATGCGCTCCGTGTCTGCTCACTGGCCCGCTGCTCGCGGGCCGTCATCGCCTGCCGGTACAGTCGGCCGGCGCGGTAGGAAGAACGTACCAAGGGTCCGCTCAGTACGCCGACAAAGCCGATGGCGGTGGCCTCGGCGGCCAGCTCGTCGAACTCGGCGGGCGTCACCCAGCGATCGATCGGGTGGTGCCGGACGGACGGGCGCAGGTACTGCGTGATCGTCAGCAGCTCCGCACCGGCGGCGTACAGGTCGCGCATCGCCTGCGAGATCTCCTCACGGGTCTCGCCCATGCCGAGGATCAGGTTCGACTTGGTGACCAGCCCGTCCTCACGCGCCCAGGTGAGCACCTGCAGCGACTTCTCGTAGCGGAACCCGGGCCGGATCTGCTTGAAGATCCGCGGCACGGTCTCCACGTTGTGGGCGAACACCTCCGGACGGGTGTCGAACACCTGCTGGAGCAGCTCCCGCCGTCCGGAGAAGTCGGGGGCGAGCATCTCGACGCCCACCCCGGGGTTGTGCGCGTGGATCTGCCGGATCGTCTCGGCGTACAGCCAGGCGCCCTCGTCCTCCAGGTCGTCGCGGCAGACGCCGGTGACGGTCGCGTAGCGCAGGCCCATGGTCTTCACCGACTCGGCGACCCGCAGGGGCTCGGCGGTGTCATAGCCGGACGGCTTGCGCGACTCGATCTGGCAGAAGTCGCAGCGGCGCGTGCACGAGTCGCCGCCGATCAGGAAGGTGGCCTCGCGGTCCTGCCAGCACTCGAAGATGTTCGGGCAGCCGGCCTCCTGGCAGACCGTGTGCAGCCCCTCGTCCTTCACCAGTTGCTGCAACTCCCGGTAGTCGGGACCCATCGTCGCGGTGGTCTTGATCCACGACGGCTTGCGCTCGATCGGGGTCTGGGCGTTGCGCACCTCGAGGCGGAGCAGTCGTCGCGGCTGGGTGTCGGTCACCCGCGCAAGCCTACCCTGACAAGCCGGTCAGCCCGTAGGTCACCGCCTGCCGGGGGACGCTCGCCAGGTCCGGCGACAGGGCGAACGGCTCAAAGGCGAGCAGCTCGGTCAGGTGCGGCTCCAGCGCCCGGCCCACCTCGACCAGGGACGGGGCGGCACCGCCCAGTTCGGCGGCCAGCGAGGTGACTCCGGCGTCGGAGATGCCACACGGCACGATCCGGCCGAAGTCGGCGAGGTCGGAGGTGATGTTCAGGGCGAAGCCGTGCATGGTGGTCTGCCGCGCCACCCGGATGCCGATCGCGGCGATCTTGCGTTCCGGACGCCCGGCGTCCGCGGCCAGCCAGACGCCGGTGCGCCCGGGCACCCGTCCGGTGGCCACGCCATAGCCGGTCAGCAGCCGGATCAGCGCCTCCTCCACGCGGCGGACGTAGTCGACGACCCCTACGCCGCGCGGCAGGAACACGATCGGGTAGCCGACCAGCTGTCCGGGCCCGTGGTAGGTGATCTTGCCGCCGCGGTCCACGTCCACCACCGGGGTGCCGTCGAAGGGACGCTCGTGCGGCTCGGTGCGCCGTCCGGCCGTGTAGACCGGCGGGTGCTCGACGTACAGCACCTGCGGGCCCAGCTCGCCGGAGGACACCTGCGCGTGCACCTCGCGCTGCAGCGCCCACGCCTCGTGGTAGTCGGTCAGCCGCCCCTCGGCAAATCCGAGGTAGCGGAAGCTGGCCAGCCGCGGGTCGGGCAGTTGCTCCCTGCCCCCAGATCCACCCATCGTCGAGCCTGTCGAGACGTGTGCCGGAGTGGCGTCGTCCTCGCGGTCGCTGCCCCCTGCCTTACCGCTCGTCGAGCTTGTCGAGACGTGTGCCGTAGCGCCCTCTTCCTCTCGCTCCGTGAGCCCGGATCCACCGATCGAGCGCGTCTCGACAGGCTCGACGAACGGTGGATCAGGGCTGAGGAGCCGCGACGAAGGAGCGGCGTCACGAAGGGCGCTCACAGCTCGAAGTCGCCCTCCTCCAGCCGGGCCTTCACGACGCTGAGGAACCGCGCGGCGTCCGCCCCGTCCACCAGCCGGTGGTCGTAGCTCATCGACAGGTACATCATGTCGCGCACCGCGATGATCTCGCCGAGGTTCGGGTCCTTGACGACCATCGGACGCTTCACCAGCGCGCCGGTGCCGAGGATGGCCACCTGCGGCTGGTTGATGATCGGGGTGTCGAACAGCGTGCCGGCAGACCCGTAGTTGGTGATGGTGAAGGTGCCGCCGGAGAGTTCGTCCGGGGTGACCTTGTTGCTGCGGCTGCGGGCGGCCAGGTCGCCGATCTTCTTGGCCAGGCCGCTGACGCTGAGGTCGCCGGCGTCCTTGATCACCGGGACCATCAGGCCCTTCTCGGTGTCGACAGCGACGCCCAGGTGCTCGGCGTCGGCGTAGGTGATCGTGCCGGCCTCGGTGTCGATGGTGGCGTTGACCTTCGGGAACTGCTTGAGCGCCTCGATCGCTGCCTTCGCGATGAACGGCAGGTACGACAACCCGACGCCTTCGCGGGCCCTGAACGCGTCCTTCTCCTTCGCGCGGAGCTTGGAGACGGCGGTCAGGTCGACCTCGACCGTCGCGGTCAGCTGTGCGGAGATCTGCAGCGACTCCACCATGCGCTTGGCGATCGTGGCCCGGATCCGGGTCATCTTCTCGGTGGTGCCGCGCTTGCCGTCGTCCGTGCCGGCTGCGGGGGCTGCGGCCGGAGCCGGCGCCGCGGCGGGCGTGGGTGCCGGGGCAGCCGCGGCCCGTGCGGCCTCTTCCGCAGCCTTGCGCGCGGCCTCCTTGGCCGCTTCGGCCGCGGCCACGACGTCCTGCTTGCGGATGCGTCCGCCGACACCGGTGCCGGTGATGCCTGCCAGGTCGATGCCAGCGGCTTCGGCCATCTTGCGGACCAGCGGCGTCACGTAGCCGGCGTCCGGGGTCTCCTCGGCGGCTCGCCGCGCCGGGCTCGGAGCAGCGGCCGGCGTGGGTGCGGGGCTGGGTGCCGGAGCAGGGGTCGGCGCCGGAGCCTGGGTCTGCACGGGTGCTGGCGTGGGAGCGGGTGCCGGTTCTGGTGCGGGGGCCGGCGTGGGCGCGGGTGCCGCGGCCTGAGCTGCCTGGGCCGAGCCGATCACGGCGAGCACGGAGCCGACCGCTGCGACGCCGTCCTCCTGGACGCGGATCTCCAGCAGGGTGCCGGAGGCCGGGGCGGGGATCTCGGTGTCGACCTTGTCCGTGGACACCTCGACCAGTGGCTCGTCCGCCTCGACCTGGTCGCCGACGCTCTTCAGCCACCGGGAGATCGTGCCCTCGGTCACGGACTCGCCCAGCTGAGGGAGCACCACCTCTGTACCGGACGCGGCACCGGATGCGGCCGGGGGCTGCGGGGCTTCGGCCGGCGTGGACTCGGCTGCCGCGGCCTGCTCCTCCTCGACGTCCGGCTGAGCGGACTCGGCCGGGGCGGACTCCGCGGTCGGTTCGGGCTGCGGGGCGGCCGGAGCCTCGCCGTCGGCCTCGTCCGGTTCGCCGATCGTGGCCAGCACTGCGCCCACCGGAGCGACGCCGTCCTCCTCCACGAGGATCTCGAGCACGACGCCGGCAACGGGGGAGGGGATCTCGGTGTCGACCTTGTCGGTCGAGACCTCCACCAGAGGCTCGTCGACCTCCACCCGGTCACCCACGCGCTTGAGCCAGCGGGAAATGGTGCCCTCGGTGACGCTTTCCCCGAGTGCCGGCAACGGGACGGGAGTGGACATGTCGGGTGCTCCTTCGCTGTCTTGTCAGTGCTGGGTTCACATTAGCCCGGAAACCGGGCGCCATAATGGGCGCCGTGGGCTGGTTCTCCAGAAAGCGGGACAGAGCGGCGACCGCCACGGGCCGGGACGCGGCCGTGGAGGCGGCGACCGTCGCGCACCTGGAGGACTTCATCACCACCCCGTCGTGGCGTGGAGGCCTTCATCGAGCAGCCCACCACGATGACGAGGGCAACGCTGCTGCTGATCGCCTCCGACGGGGAGTGGACGCGGCGCAGCGTCGGCAGCGTCGAGTGGGCCCGGAAGTTCGCCTCCGGCCACCGCCTGCCCGCCTACGACGCCGGCGTGGTCGGCTACCCCCAACGCATGCGCGACTACAACGCCCGCCGCCGTTCCCGCGGCTGAGCAGCCGTCGGTTTCGTGGGACGGCTGGTCGCGGCATCCCGGCCGCGTCGTGTCATCCCGGGCTCGACCCGGGATCCCGTGGTGGAGTTGCCGGGCCGGTGCAGGGATCCCGGCGTTCGCCGGGATGACGTGGGGTGCAGGCGCCGGGACGACGTGTGGGTGCCGTGGGGCAGGTTCAGCCGTCCGCGGGACGGTCCGTCGCGGCGAGGAAGGCCTCGACCAGGGCTGCGCCCAGCGCCGCGCCGGGGCCGGGGGAGGCGCCCTTGAAGAGGGAGGCGGCCGCACCGCCGCAGGCGTAGAGGCCGGGCAACGGCGTCCCGTCCGCGCGCAGCACCCGGGAGCGGGCGTCGATGAGCAGGCCGCCCTTCGTGCCCGCGTCCCCGGGGTAGACCTTCACCGCCCAGAAGGGCTGCTTGTCCACCTTGCCGAGGCTGGAGTTGCGCCGGCCGGCATGCTCACCGGAGGCGACGCTCCAGGCCGACTCGCCGCGGGAGAAGTCCAGGTCCTTGCCCTTGCCGGCGAACCCGTTGAACCGCACCACCGAGCCCAACAGGCCGGCGCGGTCGACGCCGAGCGCCTGCGCGAGGTCATTGAGGGTGCGGGCCCGCACCACCTCGCCGGCTTCCAGCGCCTTCTTCGGTGTGGTGCCGGCCGGCCACGGACCGAGGGGGACGGACTGGCGGTGCCGGTTGTCCAGCACCAGGAAGGACGGGACGGCGCGCATGCCGCGGCTGCGTTCGTACAGGGCACGGCCCGCGGTGTTCGCCGGCAGCGACTCGTCGAAGAACCGGTCACCGGCGGCGTCGACGATCAGGCAGTGCGGCTTGCCGCGGGCCTCGTCCAGCGACCAGGCGCGACCGTCGGCGAGCATGACCGGTGTCCACCAGGCCTCGTCGAGCCCGGCCGTCGCCGCTCCGCGCGCCATGGCGAGACCGAGCAGATCCCCGGTGTTCGCAGCGGCCGAGGTGGACCAGTCCGCATCGGTCGGCAGCGGCAGGTACTCCTCGCGGAGCTCCTGGCTCTGCTCGAACCCGCCGCTGGCCAGCAGCACCCGCGACGCCGTCACCGGCGTGTCCGTGCCGTCGCGGCGGACGACCACGCCGCCGATCCCGTCCTCGCCGGCGATGAGGTCGACAACCGGGGCGCTCAGCCACACCTCGACGCCGTTGGCCGTGGCGCGGTGCAGCAGGTGCCCGGCGAGCGCCTCGCCGGCAGTCTGCGTGGGCCGCCGGCCCGGCAGGAGTCTGCGCAGCCCGCCGCGGCCGCCGTCCCCGTCGCCACGGAGGCGGTCGGTCCACTCGCCCAGCACGCGCCGGTCGAGCGGCTGCGTGACGATGACCCGGCCCTGTGCCTTGCCGCCGGGCAGGTCAGGCTGGTGGTCGGGGACGCCCCGCGCCACGGCGAGGGGCACGTTCGAGGACGTCAGCCAGCGCGCGAGCTTGCCGGCCGTGCGGGTGTAGGCGCTGCGCCGCTGTGCCGACGACGCCGGTGTGACCGGGCCGAGCAGAGCCTCGAGGTAGGCGTCCGCGTCGTCCGTGGAGTCGGCGGACGGCTTCGCCGTCAGGTGGTTGGCGGGCAGCCACAGCCGTCCGTCCGTCAGCGCGGTGCTACCGCCGGCGACCTCGTCGGCCTCGACGACCAGCACCCGGTCGCCCAGCCGCCGGGACGCGACCGCGGCGAGCAGGCCGGCGGCCCCCGCGCCGACGACGATCAGGTCGAAGTCCGTTGTCATCGTCAGTTCGCCAGCGCGTGCGCCAGTGCGATCAGGGTGCGCACGCCCATTCCGGTGCCGCCGGCGGGGGTGTAGTCGTACGGGCTGCCGGAGTTGAACGCCGGACCGGCGATGTCGAGGTGCGCCCAGGGAATCTCCGCCGGCACGAACTCGGAGAGGAACGCCGCTGCGGTGAGGGCGCCGCCGGCCCTGTCCCCGGTCGACTTCAGGTCGGCGACCTTGGAGTCGAGCTTCGGCCGGGCGTCTTCCGGGATCGGCAGCTGCCAGAACTGCTCGCCGGCCGCCTCCGCCGCGTCCAGGACCAGGTCGGCGGTGGCGTCGTCCCGGGCCATCAAGCCGGCGACCCGCTCGCCGAGGGCGACCACGCAGGCGCCGGTCAGGGTCGCCACATCGAGGACGAGGTCGGGCTTCTCCTCGGAGCCCTTCACCAGCGCGTCGGCCATCACGAGGCGGCCCTCCGCGTCGGAGTTGCCGTTCTCGACGGTCTTGCCGCCGTACATCGTGAGCACGTCGGACGGCCGGTACGAACCGCCGGACGGCATGTTCTCCGCCATCGACGCCCAGGCCGTGACCCGGATCCGCAGACCCAGCTCGGCGATCGCGACGGTCGCGGCGAGCACGGCGGCCGCGCCGGCCATGTCGCACTTCATGGTGTACATGCCGTCCGCCGGCTTGAGGTTCAGGCCACCGGTGTCGAAGGTGATGCCCTTGCCGACCAGGACGAGGTGGAACCGCGCGCCGCGCGGGGCGTAGGAGAGCTTCACGAGGCGCGGCTTGCGCTCGGAGCCGCCGCCGACGGCGAGGATGCCGCCGAAGCCCTCCTTCTCCAGCGCCTTGTCGTCCCATACGTCGACGGCGAGCTTCTGGCCGCGCGACGCAGCCCGCACCGCGTCGGCGAAGGACTCGGGGTAGAGCAGGTTCGCGGGGGTGTTCACCCAGTCGCGCGCGGCGATCACGGCCTTCGCCGTCGTGGTCGCGAGATCGAGCGCCTGCCGCGCCTCCGGCCGGCGATTCGTGGAGACGAGCACGATGTCGGTCACGCCGGCCGCGTCCGAGCTGACCGGACGGTAGCTGTACGCGCCGAGCAGGGCGCCCTCGGCAGCGCCCTTGATCACCTGGGGCTCCGTGGTCTCGAGGCTGATCGTGACGGTCTGGGGGACGGGGGCGCGCAGCCCCGCGACCAGCCGGACGGCCGAGCCCACGGCTCGCCGCACCTGTTCCGGAGTGACGTCGATCGGTCCGAGCCCGGTCACGACCACGCGCAGCCCGCCCGGCCCGGCGACCAGCACGGACGTGCCCGGCTTGGCCGAGGCGCCCAGCTGGCGGGCGATTCCGGCGAGGTCGGTGCCGAAGGTCTTGGTGAACGACTTGGCCAGGTCATCCGGGAAGCCCATCAGGACCTCGCCCTCCGACGCCTCGGCGAAGCCGACCACGAGGATGCCCGGGTCCTTGCCGACGCTGGTCGAGAGGGTGATGGTGGGGACGGTGGGAGTCGGCACGGCGGGTCCTCTCTGATGGCGCGGCCGTTGGGCGGCTGCGACTCCTAAGGCTAGTCCCGAGTTGTCCACAGATGTCTCGAACCCCTCGATGCGGGCGCGCGGTGCTCTGGCTGTCGTCCCGGCCCCCTGTCCGTCGTCCCGGCGAACGCCGGGATCCCCTGCGCCGGTCTGGCAAGCCCACTGCAGGGATCCCGGATCGAGTCCGGGATGACGTGGAGTCCGGGATGCGGCGACAAGAACGCCCGAAACGGCCAGACTGCTGCTGTGACCTCCTTCACCTTCGCCACCGCCGGCCGGATCTCGTTCGGGGCCGGGTCCCGCCGCGAGTTGGCCGCCGCCGTCGCGGGACTGGGCTCCCGTCCCCTGGTCTGCACGGGGTCGGACCCCACCCGGCACGCCGAGCTGCTCGCCGGGCTGCCGGACGCCGCCACCTTCGCGATCAGCGGCGAGCCCACCATGGACGTCGTCCGCACCGGGGCGCAGGCCGCCCGCGAGCACGGCGCGGACGTGGTGGTGGGCCTCGGCGGCGGTGCGGTGCTGGACGCCGCGAAGATCATCGCCGCCCTCGTCACCAACGGCGGCGACCCGCTCGACTACGCGGAGGTGATCGGGGCAGGCAAGCCGCTGGGGGTCCCGTGCCTGCCGTTCGTCGCCGTGCCCACCACGTCCGGCACCGGCTCGGAGGTGACCGCCAACGGCGTGGTCACCTCGACCGAGCACCGGGTGAAGGTCAGCCTGCGGTCGGCGTCCATGCTGGCCCGGGTCGCGCTCGTCGATCCGGAACTGACTCTCGGCTGCCCGCCCGCCGTGACCGCGCACGCCGGCCTGGACGCGCTGGTGCAGTGCATCGAGCCGTTCGTCTCCCCGTTCGCCAATCCGCTCGTCGACGGGTTCTGCCGCGAGGGCATCCGGCGGGCCGCCTCCGGGTTGCGCCGGGCGTACGACGACGGCTCCGATCTGGCAGCGCGCACCGACGTGAGCCTGTGCTCCCTCCTGTCGGGACTCGCCCTCGCCAACGGCAAGCTCGGTGCCGCCCACGGCATCGCCGGGCCGCTCGGTGGGTACATCGGCGCTCCCCACGGCGCGATCACCGCGTCCGTGATGACCGCGGTCTGCGAGTTCAACCTCGCCCACGGCGACGAACGCACCCGCGAGCGGTACGCCGAGGTCGGCGAACTGCTCACCGGCAATCGGGACGCGAACGCCCTGCTCGACTGGTGGAACGAGACCGTCGCGGAACTCGGCGTGGAGGGGCTCGCGGCCGTCGGTCTCACCGAGGACGGCATCGGCCCGGTCGCCGAGGCCGCGGCGAAGGCGTCCAGCACGAAGGGCAACCCGGTGCCGGTCAGCCCCGCCGACTTCGCCGCCATCCTGCGCCGCTCCCTGTAGCCGGGGGCGGCCCGCGCGGGTGGCCTAGGGTGTGTCTCGAACAGGAAGGGCACCGATGACCGAACCGCTCCACTCGCCGCTGCACGACCGCCACGTCGCCCTCGGCGCGAAGTTCTCCGAGTTCGGCGGCTGGCTGATGCCGCTGCAGTACTCCGGGGTGGTCGCGGAGCACCGGGCGGTGCGGACGGCGGTGGGGATCTTCGACGTCAGCCACCTCGGCAAGCTGCGGATCTCGGGCGAGGGTGCCGCCGACTTCGTGAACCGGTGCATCACCAACGACCTCGGCCGGATCACCCCCGGGCACGCGCAGTACACGCTGCTCTGCAACGAGGTCGGTGGGGTCGTGGACGACCTGATCAGCTACCTGGTCTCCCCGGAGGAGGTCTTCCTGATCCCCAACGCGGCCAACACGACCACGGTCGGGGAGCTGCTGGCCGCGGCGGCCCCGTCCAGAGTGACGGTGGCCAACGAGCACCGCGATCACGCCGTCCTCGCCGTGCAGGGGACCAGCTCGGACGAGACCCTCGCCGCGCTCGGCCTGCCGGTCGACCTCGACTACCTGAGCTTCGCCGAGGCCACCTGGAACGGGGTCGAGCTGGTCGTCTGCCGCACCGGCTACACCGGCGAGCGCGGCTACGAGTTGGTCGTGCCGGCCGCGGCGGCCGGCCGGGTCTGGGACCAAGTGCTCGCCGCCGGCGCGGAGTACGACATCCTGCCCTGTGGCCTCGGTGCACGGGACACGCTGCGCACCGAGATGGGCTATCCGCTGCACGGCCACGACCTCAGTCCCGAGATCTCCCCGGTGATGGCCAACCTCGGCTGGGCCGTCGGCTGGGACAAGACCGACTTCTGGGGCGCGGCTGCCCTCCGGGAACAGCGGGCGGCGAAGTCCGGGCCGCTGTCGCGCGGCCTGAAGTCGCTCGGCCGGGGCATCCCGCGTCCCGGCATGGTCGTGCGCAGGGACGGGACGGACGTCGGCGAGGTCACGTCCGGCACGTTCTCCCCGACGCTCGGGACGGGCATCGCGCTGGCGCTGCTGGACCGCTCGGTCAGCCTCGGTGACCAGGTGGACGTGGTCGTCCGCGACCGGCTCGAGCCGTTCGAGGTGGTCAAGCCGCCGTTCGTGGAACCCGGGGTCAGGGAGGCCGCCTGATGCGCTACGCGCCACTGGGCGACAGCGGACTGGTGGTGTCCGTCGTCGGCGTCGGCTGCAATGCCTTCGGCGCGCGGATCGACGCCGGCCAGACGAAGGGCGTCGTCGATGCGGCGATCGACGACGGCATCACGCTGTTCGACACCGCCGACGCCTACGCCGACGGGGCGAGTGAGGAGTTGCTCGGCCGGGCCCTGGGGCCGCGGCGGGAGGACGTGATCGTCGCCACCAAGTTCGGCATGGGCGACCACGACGCGGAGCACTTCGGCGCGCACGGCGGACGGCGCTACGTGCGGCGGGCGGTCGAGGCCAGCCTGCGCCGGCTCGGCACCGACTACATCGACCTGTACCAGTTGCACCGGCCCGACCCGATCACCCCGATCGAGGAGACCCTGCAGGCGATGGGCGAGCTGGTCGCCGAGGGGAAGGTGCGCTACCTCGGGTCGTCCAACCTCTCGGCCTGGCAGGTGGTGGACGCCGACTGGACGGCGCGCACGCCCGGGCTGCACCGCTTCATCTCGGCCCAGAACGAGTACTCGCTGTACAACCGGCTGGCCGAGCGCGAGCTGGTCCCGGCGTGCGAGCGGGTCGGCGTGGGCGTCCTGCCGTACTTTCCGCTGGCGTACGGCCTGCTCACCGGCAAGTACCACCGCGGTGAGGCGGCGCCGGAGGGCACGCGGCTGGCCCGCACCGACCAGGCGAAGCGACTCGCCGGCGCGGACTGGGACCGGATCGAGGCCCTCCAGGCGTTCGCGGACGCTCGCGGCATCTCCCTGCTCACCCTCGCGATCGGCGGCCTGGCCGCCCAGCCGGCGGTCGGCAGCGTGATCTGCGGCGCGACCCGGCCCGAACAGATCGCGGCGAACGTCGCCGCCGGCGAGTGGGAGCCGACCGCGTCCGACCTGGCCGCCCTGGACGACCTGCGGGAGACCCCGGCGTTCTCCTACACCACGTTCGCGTGAACCGCTGACGATTCGCAGAGGTCATCCCCGGGCCTTAACCGAGATGACGTTCGCCGAGTGGCGATGCTGGTGCGGGGATCCCGGCGTTCGCCGGGATGACGCGTTCGCCGGGATGACGTGGAGGGAGATGTCATCCCGGGCTTGACCCGGGATCCCGTTTGTCGAGTTGCCACGTCGGTGCGGGGATGACGCGTTCGCCGGGATGACGGGGTGGGCCGCCGGGGGACGAGGCATGGCGGCCACAGGCCCCGCTACGTGCTGAGCACCCCGCTACTGAGCACACGCTTGACCAGCGGCACGCCCGGGCGGTAGGCGAGATGGACGTGGCTGGGCGCGTCCAGCAGCACGAGGTCGGCGCGGGCGCCGACGCCGAGCTGGCCGACGTCGTCGCGGCGCAGCGATTCGGCGCCGCCGCGAGTGGCGGCCCGCAGCGCCTCCTCCGGCGTGAGGCCCATCTCCCGGACCGCCAGTGCGATGCAGAACGGCATCGACGACGTGTAGCTGGTGCCGGGGTTGCAGTCGGTGGCGAGCGCGATCCGCACGCCCGCGTCCCGCAGGCGGCGGGCGTCCGGATAGGGGTGCTTCGTGGAGAACTCGACCCCCGGAAGCAGACCGGCCACGACTCCCGAGTCGGCGAGCGCGGACACGTCGGCGTCGGTCAGGTACGTGCAGTGGTCGGCCGCCGCGGCACCGAGTTCGCAGGCCAGCTGGACGCCGGGTCCGTGGCCCAGTTGATTGGCGTGGACGCGCGGCTGCAGCCCGGCCGCCATGCCCGCCTCGAGAACCGTCCGCGCCTGGTCGGCGTCGAAGGCGCCGGTCTCGCAGAACACGTCCACCCACCTGGCCAGCGGCGCGCACCGGGTGAGCATCTCGCCGGTGACCAGGTCGACGTAGGCGTCGGCGGTCCAGCCGTCGGGCACGACGTGCGCGCCCAGGTAGGTGGTCTCGGCGGTCAGCCCGGAAGCCACCCGCAGCAGTGTCTCCTCGGTGGCGACGTCCAGGCCGTAGCCGCTCTTGATCTCCACGGTCGTGGTGCCCTGGGCGTGCAGCTCGGCCAGCCGGTGCCGGGCCAGCTTCCGCAACTCCGCCTCGCCGGCCTCCCGGGTGGCGACGACGGTCGTCCGGATGCCGCCGGCCTCGTAGCGTTGCCCGGCCATCCGGGCCGCGAACTCCGCGGCCCGGTCGCCGGCGAACACCAGGTGCGTGTGGGAGTCGACGAAGCCGGGGACGACGGCACCACCGCCTGCGTCGATCCGCTCGTCGGCGGCCGGGGTGGCGCTCGACGGTCCCAGCCAGGCCACCCGCCCGTCCTCGACGACCAGACCCGCGCCGTGGCGGATCGGCTGGTCGGGTTCCCAGGTGACCAGCTCGCCGATGTTGGCGATGGCGACGCTCATGACCGGCTCCAGACCTCGGTGACGACGGCTTCCAGTTCAGCCTGCACCCAGGCGGGGTCGAGGTCAGCGGGCGGCACAACGTCCGCGGCGGTGGCGGCCCAGAGCGGCTCGGCCACTCCCGCGGTGCGTGCCGACCCGGTCAGTTCGAAGCCCCCGAGACCCTCGAAGCCGAGCGACGCGGCGCCGTCGGTCGTCGCCGCACGCCACAACTGCTCGGCCGTCCAGCCCTCCCGCTCTCCGGACGCCAGCCGTTCGTGCATGGCGAGTCCTCTGGCTTCGGCGAACATGTCGATGACCGTGTGGGAGTCCGATCCGAGGGTGATCCGCGCGCCGGCCTCCCGCAGGGCCACGGACGGCCCGATCCCGTCGGCGAGCTCCGCCTCCGTGGTCGGGCAGAAGCAGGCGAACCCCCCGGACCGCCCCAGGGTCGCGATGTCGCCCGCGCTCAGGTGGGTGGCGTGGACGGCGGTCGTCCGCGGGCTCCAGACCCCGGCGTCGGCCAGCAGCCGGACGGGCGTGCGTCCGGTCGCGGCGAGACAGGCGGCGTTCTCTGCCGGCTGCTCGGAGACGTGGACGTGCAGTGGCGCGTCCGGCAATGCGGCGGCGACGACCGGCAGCGATGCCTCGTCGACGGCCCGCACCGAGTGGATGGCGGCCCCGATCACCACGGCCGGGTTGCCGGCGTACCTGGCGGCGAGCGCGGCGGCGTGAGTGGCCCACGTGTCGGCGTCCGGGTAGGTGAACCGGCGCTGCGCGGGTGCGGGCTCGGCACCGTCGAAGCCGGCCCGCAGGTAGCAGGTGTCCAGCAGGCAGATCCGGATGCCGACCTCCCAGGCGGCCGCGATCACCGCGTCCGCCATGGCGTGCGGATCGGCGTAGGGCATCCCGCCCGGGCTGTGGTGCAGGTAGTGGAACTCGCCGACCGCGCCGATCCCGGCCAGCGCCATCTCGGCGTAGGTGGCCCGGGCGAGCCGGTGGTAGAGGTCGGGGTCGAGCACCTGGGCGACCGCGTACATGCCGTCCCGCCAGCCCCAGAAGTCGGCGCCGCCGACCGCGCGACCGCGCAGCGCCCGGTGGAACGCATGGGAGTGGCAGTTCGCGAACGCGGGATAGGTGGTCACCCGAGCTCCTTCACCACCCGCACCAGCGCGTCCACGCCGGTGTCGATGTCGTCCGGCGTCGCCGACTCCTCGGGGGCGTGCGAGACGCCGGTCGGGTTGCGGACGAACAGCATCGCGGTGGGCAGCGTCGCGGCGAGGATGCCGGCGTCGTGGCCGGCTCCGGTCGGCAGGACGGGCGCGTCCAGCAGCGCGGCGAGCCGATGCCGCAGCGCGTGGTCGAACTCCACCGCGCCGGTGGTCGACTCCGCTCTCGTCGCGACCGTGGTGCCATCGGCCAGGGCGGCAGCCTCGGCCCGGCCGATGATCGCGCCGACGAGGGCTTCGAGTTCGGCCTCGGAAGCGGCCCGCGCGTCCAGCCACGCGGTCACGGTCGACGGGATGGAGTTCGTGCTGCCCGGGTTCACCCGCACCCGTCCGAACGTCGCCCGAGCCTGAGGTGAACGGGAATGGGACCTGTCCCCGATTGTTGCCAACTCGCGAGCGGCGAGGACCGTCGCGGCATAGGCGAGCATCGGGTCGTGCCGGTCGGCCATCGCGGTCGCGCCGGCGTGATTGCCCTGGCCGCAGAAGTCGAACCGGTAGCGGCCGTGCGGCCAGATGGCGGACGCGACCCCGACCGCCGATCCATGGGGTTCCAGCCAGCGGCCCTGCTCCACGTGTAGTTCAACGTACGACGAAACGTTGTCGAGCCAGTCGGCCCGGCCGACGGCTCGGGGGTCACGTCCTTGCGCGCTCATCACCTCGGCCAGCGAGTCGCCGGCATCGTCGCGCAGGGCCAGCGCGGCGTCCGGGGTGATCGCGCCGGTGGCCAACCGTGAGCCGAGGCACGCCACGCCGAAACGGCCGCCCTCCTCGTCGGTGAAGTTCACCACCGCGATCGGACGGGACGGTTGCCAGCCCTCCGCCTTCAGCCGGGCCACGGCCGCCAGTGCCGACGACACCCCCAGCGGCCCGTCCAGCGGGCCTCCCTCGGGCACCGAGTCCAGATGCGAGCCGACCAGCAGCGCGTCCGGGCCGTGTCCCCACCACGCGAGCTGGTTGCCGTTGCCGTCCTCGGTCACTTCGAGACCGAGCGCGGCGGCGCTGCCCGCGAACCACTCCCGCAGCTGCATGGTGGCGTCGTCCCAGGCCAGGCGGGTGTAGCCGCCGCCGGGGTTGCGTCCGATGGCCTCGATCCCGGCCAGCAGGTCGTTGGCGTCCATCACGGCATCGGGATCCGGACGCCGCGTTCGCGGGCCACCTCGCGCGCACGGGAGTAGCCGGCGTCCACGTGGCGCATCACGCCGGTGCCGGGGTCGTTGGTCAGCACGCGTTCGATCTTCTGCGCGGCCAGCGGGGTCCCGTCCGCGACGACCACCTGACCGGCGTGGATCGAGCGGCCGATGCCCACCCCGCCGCCGTGGTGGATCGACACCCAGGTCGCCCCGGAGGCCGTGTTCAGCAAGGCGTTCAGCAGCGGCCAGTCGGCGATCGCGTCCGAGCCGTCGGCCATCGCCTCGGTCTCGCGATAGGGCGAGGCGACCGACCCGGCGTCGAGGTGGTCGCGGCCGATCACGATCGGCGCCGAGATCTCACCCGACGCCACCAGCTCGTTGAACCGCAGCCCCGCGAGGTGGCGTTCGCCGTAGCCGAGCCAGCAGATCCGGGCGGGCAGGCCCTCGAAGTGCACCTTCGCGCCCGCGGCCGTGATCCAGCGCCGCAGGTGCTCGTCGTGCGGGAACAGTTCCAGGATCGCGCGGTCGGTGGCCGCGATGTCGGCCGGGTCGCCGGAGAGCGCCGCCCAGCGGAACGGACCCTTGCCCTCGCAGAACAGCGGACGGATGTACGCCGGCACGAACCCCGGGTAGGCGAACGCCCGCTCGTAGCCGCCGAGTTCCGCCTCGGCCCGCAGCGAGTTGCCGTAGTCGAACACCTCTGCGCCACGGTCCAGGAAGCCCACCATGGCCTCGACGTGCTTCGCCATGGACGCCCGCGCCCGCTCGGTGAACCCGGCCGGATCGGACGCGGCCAGCGCATGCCATTCCTCGACGCTGACCCCCACGGGCAGATAGCTCAGCGGATCGTGGGCCGAGGTCTGGTCGGTCACCACGTCGACCTCGACGCCTTCAGCGAGCAGCCGCGGGAACACCTCGGCGGCGTTGCCCACCAACCCGACCGACAGCGCCCGGCGCTCGGCCTTCGCGGCCAGCACCCTCCCGACCGCCTCGGCGTAGTCGTCGGTGTACTCGTCGAGATAGCCGTGCTCGACCCGCCGCGCGAGCCGGGACGCGTCCACGTCCACGATCAGCACCGTGCCCTCGTTCAGTGTGACCGCCAACGGCTGCGCACCACCCATGCCGCCGCAGCCGGCGGTGAGGGTGAGGGTGCCGGCCAGGGTCCCGCCGAACCGCTTGGTCGCCACGGCGCCGAACGTCTCGAAGGTGCCCTGCAGGATGCCCTGCGTGCCGATGTAGATCCACGAGCCGGCGGTCATCTGGCCGTACATCATGAGGCCCTTCGCCTCCAGCTTCCGGAACTCCGGCCAGGTCGCCCAGTCGCCGACCAGGTTGGAGTTGGCGATCAGCACGCGCGGCGCCCACTCGTGCGTCCGGAACACGCCGACCGGCTTGCCCGACTGCACGAGCAGCGTCTCGTCGGCCTCCAGGTCGCGCAGGGTGGCCACGATCGCCTCGAACGCTTCCCACGAGCGAGCCGCCCGTCCGGTGCCGCCGTAGACGACCAGGTCGTCGGGACGCTCGGCCACCTCGGGGTCGAGGTTGTTCATCAACATCCGCAGCGGGGCCTCGGTCTGCCACGACTTCGCGCTGATCATCGTGCCGCGCGGCGCGCGGACGGGTTCGTGGGTCATGAGTTCTCCTTGGGTGCGGACTCCAGATCCCGGGTCGAGCCCGGGATGACAGGCAGGGGGACGTCATCCCGGCGAACGCCGGGATCCCCGTCGGTGGCCTGGACGGCTGCCGCGAGCACCGATCCGTCGGCGACCAACCTGTACGCAGCCTCGATCTCCGGCGCGAGGAACCGGTCGGGCCCTGGCCCGGGGACGGTCTCCCGCAGCACGGCGATCGCCGCCCCGGTCGCGGCGCCGGGACGCAGCGGTGCGCGCAGTTCGATGCCGCGGGCGGCGGTGAGCACCTCGATGGCCAGCACGCGGGCCAGCCCGTCCACGGCCGTGCGCAGCTTGCGGGCGGCGGCCCAGCCCATCGAGACGTGGTCCTCCTGCAGGGCGCTGGTCGGGATCGAGTCGACGCTCGCCGGCACGGCCAGTCGCTTCAGTGTGGAGACGATGCCGGCCTGCGTGTACTGCGCGATCATCAGGCCCGAGTCGATGCCGGGGTCGTCGGCGAGGAACGGCGGCAGGCCCCGGTTGCGGGCCACGTCCAGGAAGCGGTCGGTGCGGCGCTCGCTGATGCTCGCCACGTCCGCCACCCCGATTGCGAGGAAGTCCAGGACGTGCGCGATCGGCGCTCCGTGGAAGTTGCCGTGGGACTCGACCCGGCCGTCGTCCAGCACGGACGGGTTGTCGATCGCGGACGCCAGTTCGCGCTCGGCGAGCGTGGCGGCATAGCCGAGCGCATCGCGCAGCGAGCCGTGCACCTGCGGGGTGCAGCGCAACGAGTACGCGTCCTGCACGACCCCGTCGCCCACCCGGTGGCTGGCCACGATCGGCGAGCCGGCGAGGAACCGCCGCAGGTTGGCCGCGGACGTCGCCTGGCCCACCTGCGGCCGCAGCGCCATCAGGTCCTCGGCGAACACCCGGTCGGTGCTGAGCTGGCCCTCCACGCTCATCGCCGCCGCCAGGTCCGCGAGGTCGGCCAGCGCTCCGAGATCGGAGAGCGCCAGCACGAGCATGCCCAGCATGCCGTCCGTGCCGTTGATCAGCGCGAGGCCCTCCTTCTCGGCGAGGGTCACCGGCGCCAGACCGTGTGCGGCGAGTGCGTCGGCGGCCGGCCGGACGACACCGCCGTCCCGCACCTCGCCCTCGCCGATCAGGGTCAGCGCGCAGTGGGCGAGGGGCGCGAGATCGCCCGAGCAGCCCAGGCTGCCGTACTCGTGCACGAGCGGCACCAACCCCGAGTTGAGCAGGTCGGCGTACGCCCGCGCGGTCGACAACCGGACGCCGGAATGCCCGCTGGCAAGGGTTCTCAGCCGCAGCAGCAGCATCGCGCGGACGACCTCGTCCTCGACGAGCGGCCCGTTGCCGGCGGCATGCGAGCGGATCAGGCTGTGCTGCAGCCGGCTGCGCTCCTCGCGGGGGATGCTCCGGGTCGACAGCGCCCCGAAGCCCGTCGCCACCCCGTAGGGGCCCTCGCCGGCCGCCGCGAGCGCATCGATGTGCGCCCGGGACGCCGCGATCGCCGCTTCCGCCCCCGCGGTCAGTCGAACACGGGCTCCGTCCCGCGCCACGGCGACCACGTCCGCGAGCGCCAGCGGGCCGGTGCCCACCTCGATCTCCACCATGGTCACATTCAAGTCCGGCCGGAGCGGCACCGAAACGGAGCGGGCGGCGAACCTGTCTCGGATGCGAGACTGGATGGGTGACTCGTCCCGTCCCCGCGGCCACCGCCGCGCTCCGCGTGCTGCGATACCTGTCCGCGCGGGCGACGCCGGCGCCGGCCGCGCGAATCGCCGGCGACCTCGGCCTGCCGCGCTCGTCGGCCTATCACCTGCTGCGCGCGATGGCCGCGGAGGGCTTTGTCGTGCACTACCCGGAGGAGGGCACGTGGGGGATCGGCGTGGCGGCGTGGGAGGTCGGCCAGGGCTTCCCTCGGCAGGAGCCGCTCGCCCGGCTGGCCCGGGTGCCCCTGGCTCGGCTGGTGGACGCGGTCGGCCTCTCGGGCCACCTGGCCGTGCTGCACGGCACGGATGTCCTCTACCTGATCGAGGAGCGGGCGCGCGGCCGGGACCGCCTGGTCAGTGACGTCGGCGTCCGGCTGCCGGCGCACCTCACCGCCTCGGGCCGGGCGATCCTGGCCGGCCTGACGCCGGCGCAGGTGCGGGCGCTGTACCCGTCCCCGGCTGGTCTGGTGCAGCGGACCGGCCGCGGCCCGACCACGCTCGGCGAGCTCCGGACGGTACTGGCCGCGACGCGCCGGCTCGGCCACGCGGAGGAGGACTCCGAAGTGACCGAAGGCTTCGCATCACTCGCCGTCCGCGTCGCCGCGGAGCCCACGCCGGCGGCAGTGGCCCTGACCTGGCGTTCCGCCCTCGACGTCAATCCCGACGCGCTGCTGTCCCGGCTGAACGCCACCGCGGCCGAGATCGAGGCGCGCCTGCACTGAACCAGCCCCGCGGACGCTGAACCAGCCCTGCGGAATTGCGCTGTCGATGCCCCGAAGAAGGCGAATTCGGGCCTTTCGGGGCATCGACAGTGCAATTCCTCCCGGCGTGCGACGGTTAGGCTGCGCTGGTGAAGACCTTCCAGCTCACCGGTACCGACATCACCGTTCCCGCCGTGGTCACCGGCGTCATGCGCATCCAGGAGAAGACGGACGCGGAGGTGCGCGCCCTGTTCGACGCCTCGCTGGCCGCCGGCATCGACTTCTTCGACCACGCGGACATCTACGGCTCCAGCGTCCACAGTTGTGAGCGCCGGTTCGCGGAGGCGCTGCGGCTCAGCCCGTCCCAGCGGGCGGAGCTCACCCTGCAGACCAAGGCCGGGATCGTCCCGGACGGACCGTACTTCGACTTCTCCTACGCTCACTTGATCGAGGCCGTGGACGGCTCACTGAAAGCCCTCGACACCGACTACATCGACATCCTGTTGCTGCACCGTCCGGACGCGCTGGTCGAGCCCGAGGAGGTCGCGAAGGCGTTCGACGAGCTGCAGGCGGCGGGCAAGGTGCGGGCGTTCGGCGTCTCCAACCACACCCCGGGGCAGATCGAGTTGCTGAAGAAGTACGTCCGCCAGCCGCTGGTGGCCAACCAGGTGCAGCTGTCGATCACGCACGCGCCGATCATCGCCCAGGGCGTGGCGATGAACATGGCCGGGCTCGAGCAGTCGATCAGCCGCGATCTCGGCGTGCTGGACTACTGCCGGCTGCACGACATCGCCGTCCAGGCGTGGTCGCCGTTCCAGGCGGGGTTCTTCACCGGCGTCTTCCTCGGCAACCCCGACTTCCCCGAGCTCAACGCCGTGATCGACCGGCTGGCCGCCACCTACGACGTGCCCGCCGAGGCGATCGCGGTGGCGTGGATCACGCGGCACCCCGCGCACACGCAGGTGGTGCTCGGCACGACCACCCCAGAGCGGGTCACCGCAGCCGCCAAAGGCGCGGACGTGGAGCTCACCCGTCCCGAGTGGTACGAGCTGTACCGCGCGGCCGGCTACCTCGTGCCCTGACCACCCGGGGCTCGCTCGTCGAGCCTGTCGAGACGCCCCGGACGAGTGGTGGAAAACGGGGACAGACCCCTTTTCCACCACGGAGTCAGGTTGTCCGTCTGGTCAGCACCGGACGCGCCGGCGTGCTGATCGCGGCGACGGTCGCCGCCACCAGCGGCACCACCACCGTGACGGCCGCGAGCACCGGCCAGGGCAGCGCGAGGACCGGATCGGGGTGGCGCTCGTCCGCCGTGTTGAGGAGGGCGAGCGGCGCCGCAAGGGCGACGCCGAGGCCGAGGCCGAGCAGCGTCCCGAGCAGCGCGGTCAGACCCGACTGGGTGGCGGCCAGGCGCCGGCTCAGCCGGGGGTCCGCGCCGACGGCGGCGAACGTGGCGAGGAACGGACGCAACTCCGCGGAACCGAGGATGGTGGCCATGGCCGCCGCCACGACCGCCAGCAGGGCCAGGGTGCTGGTGAGCACCCACATCGAGTCGCTCGGTGCGGGCTCGAAGCCGCGCTCGACCCGGAGGTCGGCGTCGTGGTCGGCCAGCGCGGCGTTGAGCCGGTCCGCCGCCTCTGCGCCGATCGGGCCGGCGGGGTCGACCACCCGCAGCGACCACTCCTGCAGGAGCCAGCCCCGCTCGGCCGCCGCCTCGGCGCTGACCAGCGCTCCCGCCCGCCGGACGGACGTCCCGCGGGTGATCAGCTCGCCGGTCACGCCGAGAGCCGGCACGCGGACGATGCGCGCAGGTCCCTCCTGGGCGTAGTCGAGGTAGGCCAGCTCCAGGTTCCCGTCCACGATCTCGTTGACCGGGTCACCGGCGACGCCGGACCGGTCGGTGTTCACCAGCAGGTGGCCCTTCGCGAGGGCGTCCCGCTGGGTGGCGTCGAGACCGAACAGCCAGGCGAGGTCGTCGACCGATCCCGCGAGCATCCCGGATGAGGTGCCCCCGAGGGAGAGACAGCGGTCCTCGGTGCCGGTCTCGGCGTCCTCGGGGGTGCAGCCGGGACGCAGCGCGCCGATGGGCAGCGCGTTGTCGGCCGACCCGTCGGGCGACCAGCTGTCCACCCCGGCCAGCGGGGCCGTGCGCAGGGACGGGTCCACGCCGTGCACCACGGCGGCCGCCGCCTGGATGCTCGCCAGGGAGCCCCTCTCGGTGTTCACCTCCGCCTGCCCGTACGGCCGGGCGGCGACCCATTCCCTGGCCTGGTCGGCCTCGATGCTCGTCACCAGCGTCCAGGTGACGCCGATCAGCAGGGTGCCGCCGACGATCGCCGCGACGGTCGCGGTGGCCCGGCCGCGCTGCCGGGAGAGCTCCCGGACCGCCATCCGGAACGCCGCCGGGGTCCGTCCGACGAGGCGGCCGATGCCCGCCAGCAGCGCCGGGACGCACAGCAGCAGGCCCGCCACCGCGACGACCGCCGCCGCCAGCCATACGAGGAAGACGAGCTGGCTCTTCACCGCGTCCAGCGGTGTGGCCGCCCACGCGCCGGCCACGCCCGCGACGAGCAGCACCAGGCCGACCGCGAGGGGAGTGCGCCGGACGGAACGCGAGCGCGTGCTGCCCCGCAGTACCCCGACGAGGTCCAGCCGGCCCAGCCCGCGCGCGGGCAGCAGCGCGGCCACCACAGCCACGAGCACGCCGACGCAGAGCATCACCGCGAGGTAGGCCCAGGGGATCTCGAACGGGCCGTGGAACTCGGTCGGCGAGGACGAGAACTGCGGCCAGGCCACCGCGCCGACCGCGATACCCAGGGCGACGCCGACGGGAGATGCACTGAGTCCGAGCAGCCAGGCCTGGCCGAGCGCCACGCGACGCAGTTGGGCTGCGGTGGCGCCGTTGGTGGCCGCGAGCGCGAGGCTGCGACGCTGCCGGGCGGCGCCGATCGCGAATGCCGGGCCGATCATCAACGCGACCTCCAGCAGCGCTCCGCCGCCGATCAGCGTGCCGAGTGCCACGGACTGGCTGCCCACGTCGCTGTCGGACGGCGGCGCGGCGGCGATACCCCGGCTGGTGGTCTCGAGGCCGTACCGGGCAAGGCCGCGGGCATCCTCCCAGGTGATCGGCCGACTGCCGGTGATCAGGAAGCCGAGTTCGGCGGCGTCCGGGTCGGGCAGGCCGACGAGTTCGACCATGCTGTCGGTGCGGACGGTCGCCGTGCCGACCACCGTCCGGTGCAGCGTGCTGCCGTCGGCGGTCAGCACGAGACTGCCACTGACCGGCATGCCGGCGGCCACGCCGGCGGGGGTGACCAGCACCTCCGCGGACGTGGCCGGCTGGCGGCCGCCGGTCAGCTGTACGATCCCGGCGTTGTGCTGGCCGGGGTCGATGCCGAGGGTGCTCACCGAGTCGGCGTCCGGGCCGAAAGCGGCTTCGGCGACGGTGATCGCCGTGGCCGGCTGTCCGACCAACCGGGCCACGGCCGCCTGCCGGGTCGCGATGCTGTCGCCCCAGCTGGGGATCGGCTGCGCGGGATCGTTGGCGTCGTCGGAGCAGGTGGCGTGCCGGTAGGTGTCGAAGCCGGGTTCGCACGCCGTGCCGTGCCACGTGAGCCGGGCCTGGGCGGTGCCGAGGCGGAGGTCGAGCCACTCCGCGGGGGAGATGTCCTGCGAGGTGAGCAGGACGTTCGCCGCGGCGATCAGCAGCAGCGGGACGGCGATCATCAGCCAGACGAACAGGCTGCGGCCCCAGTCGCGGCGGAGCTCGCGCCGACCCATCCGCAGTGCGAGTCGCCAGCCGGCCCACCAGCCGTGCGACCGGTGGGGTCGGTCCGCGGACGTCGCCCGGCGTCCGGCCGGTGCCGCGCGCCGGGCGGGAGCCGGGGCGCTCATGCCCACGCCCGGGCCGGCTGGCCGGCCACCGAACCGTCCACCATCACGCCGTCGCGCAGGTAGACCACGCGGTCGGCCCACGCGGCGTGCCGCGGTTCGTGGGTGACCAGCAGCCCGGCGGCTCCGCCGTCGCAGCGGGCGCGCAGCACGCCGAGCACCTCCTCGCCGGTGACCGAGTCGAGCGCGCCGGTCGGCTCGTCGGCGAGCACGAGCCTGCGTTCACCGATGAGCGCGCGGGCGATCGCCACCCGCTGCTGCTGGCCGCCGGAGAGCTGGTCGGGGAAACGGTCGGCGAGCCCGCCGAGACCGAGGTCCTTCAGGGTGGCCCGTGCCTCCTGCCGGGCGACGAGGGCGTGCTCGCCGTCCAGTTCGAGGGGGAGGGCGATGTTCTCCGCGGCGGTCAGCGAGGGAACCAGGTTGTAGTCCTGGAAGACCACGCCGACGCGACGGCGGCGCAGCCGGGCGAGGTCGACGGGCTTCAGTCCGCCGAGCGCCACCCCGGCGATCTCGACCTCACCGCTGGTGGGACGGTCGAGTGCCCCGGCGAGGTTCAGCAGCGTGGACTTGCCACTGCCGGACGGCCCCATCACCGCGACCAGTTCGCCGGGGTGGACCTCGATCGAGATCCCTCGCAGCGCATGCACGGCGGTCTCACCGCTGCCGTGGACGCGGGTGACCTCGAGGAGCCGCAGCATCGGCGTGCTCATCGCTGCGCGCCCGAGGTCGACGGTTCGTCCGCGGCGTCGGGAACCGGTGTGACGGGCGCCGGGCGGCCGTGCCGGGCGATGCTCGCCTCGACCTGGTCGAGCCAGCGGATCTCGGCCTCGGCGGCGAACAGCTGGTGCTCCACCACCAGCAGCCAGGCGAGGTCGGTGCGCGGGTCGATCGACTGCTTGACGCGGGTGAGCTGCTGCAGCCGGTGCATCGTGGCGGACCGCTGGGCCTGGGCGACCGCCGTGGGGTCCGCGGTGTCGCTGGTGATCGCCAGGGCCAGCTTGATCACCAGCTCCTCCCGCGGGGTCACCTCCCGGTCTACCGGGGTCCGCCACCAGCTGTCCACGGCGTGCTGGCCCGCAGGGGTGAGCCGGTACTCGATCCGTCCGTCGGCATCGGGGGAGGCGGCACTGACCAGTCCGTCCCGTTCCAGCCGGTCGAGGGTGGTGTACACCTGCCCGACGTTCACCGGCCAGGTGCCGCCGGTGCGCTGTTCGAACGCGGCCTTGAGCTGGGCCCCGTAGGCGGGCGCTTCGGACAGGATGGCCAGCAGGCCCAGCTTCACGGACATGACTTCTCCCCGATACTCGGTATAGGTGGCTGTCAGCGACTATATACCGAGTATGTCGAGGACGTGCACGACTCACCGCGAACTGCAGGCGGCCGGTAGGTTTCGCGTGCCGGGAGGGCAGGTCGAACTCCGGCACGGCGAGGCGTCGGGTCAGGGCAGCCCGGCGACGCCGCCCATGATGACCATCGCGGTCAGAGCCACCACCGCGAACACGAGCAACGCCGCTCGCCGTGCCCGCCAGGGGCCGAGAGGCTCGCCGGATGCGACCGTTCCGTCCAGCTCTCGCGGCAGCCGTCCGACCAGCGTCACCGGCTCGCTGTGTCCCGGATCGACCGCATTCCGTTCGGGATCAGGGACGGGGCCACCCGGCACCAGCCACCGCGCCGTGATCGGCTCGAACCGCTCTGGCGGCGGATGCAGCACCTGCGCCATGCTCAAAGCCTCGCACGTCGCCCCGACCGACGCACGAGTTTCGGGACGGTTCTTCACTCAGTCCGCCCCGACTGCCAGCTTCCCCGGCCTTCCGGGAGACGTCCGAACCGTCGGACGACCTGACTGCCAGCTTGCCCGGCATACCAAGCCTGTTTTCGCCCGCATAAGCCCGTGAACGTGGCAGTCAGCCGCGGCCACGATCAGAACCGTGCGAACAACCCGGGAAACCTGGCAGACACGGCCACCCAGCCGGTCGGTCCCCGGAGGAGGGTCGACCAGGAATGCGGGTGGACCGAGTAAGGAACCGTCCCCAGTAGTCAGGCGTCGAGGCTCATCGGGCCGTAGACGAGGCGGCCGGCCTCGTACAGCGAGACATCGTGGACGCCGGCCTCGGCGAGGTCGGCGTAGGCGGACGTGAGCCACGCCTCGGCCTGGGCCTGGTCGTCGAACTCCACCTCGAGGCCGAGCGCTGCCGCCACGTCCTCGGGGAGCGCGGGAGTCGCCGTCCAGTAGTAACCCATCAGATCTGGTCGCCCGGCTTCACCCGCGGCGCCGGCATCCGCAGCCGGCGCAGGTTGATCGCCCGGTTGATCATGTAGCCGAGCAGGCCTTTCAGGGGCACCTTCGGCAGTCGCTCCGCGTGCAGGCGCTTGTACTTGCGCCACATCAGGAACAGGTCGATGCCGACCAGCAGGAAGATCCCGTAGGTGAGGGCGGTCACCAGCACGGCGGTGTCGGTGCTGAACGAGCTCACCACCAGCGAGAACGCCAGCGTGATCATCAGGATCGGCATCGACCACTGCGCCGCGCCCTTGTGCGAGTCGACGAAGTCCCGGACGAGCAGCTTGCCCGGCGTCGACTCCGCCTTCGCCACCCGCTCGTCGCGCAGCGCGGCCCGGGCCGCCCGCTCGCGGGCCTTGACCTCCTTGGGTGACAGGGACGGGTTCATCCGCTCCCTGCGCGCCGCCTCCGCCTCCCGGCGGGACGGGGTCGGCGTCTCCTTCCGCGCCGGCTGCCTGGCAGCGGTCGCGGGCTCGGCCGGATTGGACTCCGGCTCGCTGGATTCAGCCTCCGGACGCTCGTAGGGGCGGAACAGTCCCACTTCGGATCCTCGATCGATGCGAATATGACTGCAACATCGTAGGTCACCCGGCATCCGCCGACGTCGACAGGAGGCGCAGTGGTCGCTCCCGACCCGCAGATCGCGGCAGAGCTGGCCTACCAACGCGCCCTCGCCCTCCTGCACGAGGCGCGCGCCGACCTCGCGAACGTGGCCGCCGCCCGCCGCCGGCTGGCCTACGACCGGACGCGGCTGACCCCGGAGGAGGCGGACGCCGCAGCGCGCGACCTCGACACCCGGTTCGCGGAACTCTCCGCCCGCGCCGATCGGCTGCGGGACGAGGCCGTCGCCCTGCGGGAGCACCTGCGGCGGCACGGTGAGATGACCGCGGAGCCCGAGGACCTGCCGGAGGACACCGGCGCCGAGGGCTTCGAGCAGCCGCCCTACCTGGAGGCGCCGTGAGCCCGCTGAGGGCGGCCGTGGTCACCGGAAGGATCGGCGACCTCGACCCGGTCGACGCGGGAGCGGCCCTCGGCCGCGGTCTCGCCGCTCACGCCCAGGTCGCGGTGGTTCCCGTCGCGGCGGGTGGGCCCGACCTGGCCATCGCCGTCGGCGCCCTGTGGGGGGTCGAGCCCGCGTTGTCTGCGGACGGCTGGGTCGTCCGCGGGCCCGGTGTCGTCCTGCTGGGGCTGCAGCAGCCGTCCGTCCCCGACTGGGCGCCGGACGCCACCACGGCCGACCTGGGGGAGTGGGTGGCCGCCGCCCTGCGTCCGGACGATGCCCGGGTCGTGCTCGACCTCACCGGGGTGACCGCCCACGACGGCGGCGCCGGCCTGCTCGACCGGGCCGGTGCGGCCCTCGCCGGACGCGAACTGCTCGGCCTGGTCGACGGCGCAGAGCTCGACCTGCCTGCCACCGGCATCGGCGGCGGCCTCGCCCGTCGCGCGTTCGCCGCGCGGCTGGACATCGCCGAGCTGCTCAGCGCGGACGCGGCCCTCGCCACGCGGGCCCGCGCTCTCGGCGACGGTCTCGACCTGGCCCCGGGCGGCGGCGCCGCGGGAGGCAGTGGGCTCGCCGTGCTCGCGTCCGGGGGCCGGTTGCTCACCGGTACGCAGTTCTGCCACCGGGAAGCCGGCCTCCAGCGGACGCTGGCCGCGGCCGACGTGGTGGTGACCGGCTGTACCGAGCTGTCCGCGCTCGACCGTGGCGGGCCGGTCGTGACCGCCGTCGCGGAGTGGGCGGAGGCCGCGCAACGACCCTGCCTGCTGGTGACCGGCGGCGCGGGCCTCGCCCGCCGCGAACTGCGCACGATGGGCATCGAGGCGGCCCACCTGCTGCCTCCGGGTGCACCCACCGCCGCAGGGCTCACCGCGGTCGCGGGTCGGATCGCGGCCGGCTGGGTATCCGGTGGCAGAGCCCTCACGTAGACTGGCCGGAAGGCGGAATACCCGTCCCACAGGGCTGGTTGCAGCTGACGGCCAGTTCAGTCCGGAAGGAACTTGAGTAGATATGACGGTTGACGCACCAGTAACGGCCGACGGCATCGTCCTCACCGAGGTCGCCGCGACCAAGGTCAAGGACCTCATCACCAACGAGGACGTCGACAACCTGTCGCTGCGCATCTCGGTGGCTCCGGGCGGGTGCTCGGGCCTGCGTTACCAGCTGCAGCTCGACGACCGCCAGCTCGACGGCGACGTCGTCAAGGACTGGTACGGCGTCTCCGTGGTCACCGACCGGATGAGCGCCCCCTATCTCAGCGGCGCGACGATCGACTTCGTCGACACCATCGAGCAGCAGGGGTTCACCATCGACAACCCCAACGCGACCGGTTCCTGCGCGTGTGGAGACTCCTTCCACTGAGCAGGGGTGATCGCTAGGGTTTCGCGCATCTCAGGCAGGTAGGAACAGCGGAAGGGCGCCTCGTGGGTCGACAGCTACGTGCGGGGACGTTGGTGAAAGCCGGCTCGGCAGCCCTGGGGGCCGCTGTCCTGAGCGGCTGCAGCGCCGACACCCTCGCCCAGTGGGGCCGCTTCGGCCTGCCGGAGGCGGCGACCGACCGCGCACCGCTGATCGGCAACCTCTGGGTCGGCTCGTGGATCGCCGCGCTCGTCGTCGGCGTGTTCGTCTGGGGGCTGATCTTCTGGGTGATGATCCGCTACCGCAAGAAGTCGGACGATCACCTGCCGCAGCAGAAGCACTACAACCTGCCGATGGAACTGCTCTACACGCTGGTGCCGTTCCTGATCATCGCGGTGCTGTTCTTCTACACCGTCCAGACCCAGAACGGCGTACTGGCGAAGGCGCCCCAGCAGGACGTCCACACCGTGAAGGTGATCGGCCAGAAGTGGTCGTGGACGTTCAACTACATGGAGGCGGACAACCCGGCCGTGGGCGCCGTGGTGCACAAGAAGGGCACCATCGACAAGATCCCCGACCTGTACCTGCCGGTGAACAAGCCGGTGCGCTTCCACCTCACGTCCGCGGACGTCATCCACTCCTTCTGGGTGCCGGCCTTCTACTTCAAGCTGGACGTGCTCCCCGGCCGGGAGAACACCTTCGACGTCACCCCGGAGAAACTCGGCACGTACTCCGGCAAGTGCGCGGAGCTGTGCGGCACCTACCACGCGGCCATGCTGTTCACCGTGCACGTGGTCACCGAGGAGGAGTACATCGCCTACCTCAACGAGCTGAAGGCTGCGGGTGACACCGGCGAGATCGTCGCGCCGGCCTACCCGAACACGGTGCAGAGCGTGCCGGCGAGCCCGGAGGAGGAGAAGTGACCGCCACGGCTGCCCGGGTCGGGCTGGAAGAGGTCGAGGCACGCCCGCTGGTCGAGCGCAGGCGCTGGGGCGCGCTGGCGATGAAGCTGCTCACCACCACCGATCACAAGGTGATCGGCAACATGTACTTCGTCACCGCGCTGATCTACTTCGGCATCGCCGGGCTGCTGGCGCTCGCGATCCGGGCGGAACTGGCCTACCCCGGTCTGCAGTTCCTGCACTACGAGACGTTCAACCAGTTCTTCACCATGCACGGCACGTTGATGCTGCTGATGTTCGCCACCCCGATGTTCGTGGCGTTCGCCAACGCGATCATGCCGCTGCAGATCGGCGCGCCGGACGTTGCGTTCCCGCGGCTCAACGCCTTCAGCTACTGGCTGTACCTGTTCGGTTCGGTGACGGCGTGCCTGGGCTTCCTCACCCCCGGTGGCGCGGCGTCCTTCGGCTGGTTCGCCTACGTGCCCCTGTCGGACGCGGTGAACTCGCCCAGCATCGGCGGCGACCTGTGGATCATGGGCCTGTATGTGATGGGCCTGTCCACCATCCTCGGCGCGGTGAACTTCACGGCGACGATCATCACGCTGCGCGCGCCCGGCATGACGATGTTCCGGATGCCCATCTTCACCTGGAACATCCTGGTCACGTCGATCATGATCCTGATCTGCTTCCCGGTGCTGGCCGCGGGCCTGCTGGTGCTGGAGTCGGACCGGCGCCTCGGTACCCACATCCTCGATCCGGCCACGGACGGGGCGATCCTGTGGCAGCACCTGTTCTGGTTCTTCGGGCACCCCGAGGTCTACATCATCGCGCTGCCGTTCTTCGGCATCATCACCGAGATCCTGCCGGTGTTCAGCCGCAAGCCGATCTTCGGCTACATCGGCCTGGTGGCCGCCACGCTGGCCATCGGCGCGCTGTCGATGTCGGTGTGGGCGCACCACATGTTCGTGACCGGCGCGGTGAACCTGCCGTTCTTCTCGTTCATGACGTTCATGATCGCGGTGCCCACCGGGGTGAAGTTCTTCAACTGGATCGGCACGATGTGGGGCGGAGCCCTGAGTTTCGACACACCGATGATCTGGGCGATCGGCTTCCTCACGACGTTCCTGTTCGGTGGGCTCACCGGCATCATGCTCGCGTCCCCACCGCTGGACTTCCCGGTCTCCGACACGTACTTCGTCGTCGCGCACTTCCACTACGTGCTGTTCGGCACGGTGGTGTTCGCGATGTTCGGCGGCTTCTACTACTGGTGGCCGAAGCTCACCGGACGGATGCTGGACGAGCGCCTCGGCAAGCTGCACTTCTGGCTGCTGTTCATCGGCTTCCACACCACGTTCCTCGTCCAGCACTGGCTGGGTGTCGAGGGCATGCAGCGCCGGATCGCCGACTACCTGCCCGGGGAGGGCTTCACGTTCCTCAACCAGGTCTCCACCGTCGGTGCGTTCCTGCTGGGCGTGTCGATGGTGCCGTTCCTGTGGAACGTGTGGATCAGCCGCAAGTCTCCGCTGGTGGAGACGAACGACCCGTGGGGCTGGGGCCGCGCGCTGGAGTGGGCGACGAGCAGCCCGCCGCCGCGGTTCAACTTCGACAAGGTCCCGCGGATCCGGTCGTTCTCGCCGGCCTTCGATCTCGCCCACCCGGCGATCGAGCAGCCGCCGAACCCGGCCCAGGAGGCCATCGACTCCGCGACCAGCCGGGAGGTGACCGAATGAAGGCCGAACGGCTGATCTTCGGACTGATCGCCGTCTTCTTCCTGGTGGTCGCGCCCGCCTACTGGATCGTCAGCCGCGAGATCATCGGGACGGTGGCCCTGCTGCTCACCCTGGCGTTCTGCGGCATGCTGGCGGTGTTCTTCACCATCCAGTCGCGCAAGATCGACCCGCGTCCGGAGGACCGCAAGGACGCCGAGATGATCGACGGCGTCGGTGAGGTCGGTTTCTTCCCGTCCCGCAGCATCTGGCCGTTCTGGTGCGCTGCGACCGTGATGCTGATGGCGCTCGGTCCGGTGTTCGGCTGGTGGATCACCCTGCTCGGCGTGGGCCTGGGCATCTGGGCGGTCACCGGCTGGACCTACCAGTCCTACCGGGACGAGTACCAGCACTGACCTGAACGGAACGGGACCCGTCCCCTGTTCGTTCAGCTGAACGAAAAGGGGACGGGTCCCTTTCCGTTCATCCCCCGCCAGGACTGGCGCGGACCGGCCCGACCGGAGAACACTGGGTGTGTTGCTTCCCCTCCGGCCGGACCGGCCGATCGCGAGAGCCGGATCAGTGCGCTCCTCGTAGCCGCGAGGAGCGCACATCCATGCCGGCCGGCCGACGCGGCATGGCTCCGGACCCGCGTCCCGACGTCCCAGCCCACGGGACGCCGGGACGTCAGGCGTCTGTTGGACGCGCCTCAGGCCGCCTGGAACAGCAGCAGGCAGACGGCGACCAGGGTGTTGCAGACCCAGATGGCGAACGCCGGCGGGTCGATGTGGGTGTTGCCCCTGGCGAGGAAGAGCCTCGCGGACAGTTCGCCGGCGAAGGCCGCGATGACGCCGAACACCATCCCGATGACCAGGGCGGCGATGGCGGCGCCGGGGTTCCAGCCGGCCTCGGTGATCGTCTTCGCGCCCGCCACGACCGGGTAGAACGCAACCGCGGCCAGGCCGCCGATATTGGTCATGTGGTGGGTGACCGGGGTTGCCCAGCCCATGTTCAGGAACGCGATCGTGATCGCGGAGATGCCGAACGCGAGCGTGTTCGCCGAGCCACCGATGGACGGCAGGTGCGTGGCCAGCATGATCGACACGCCGGCCGCGAACACGCCGGCCAGGCTGCCGAGCGCGAGCAGCTGTCCCGGCTTCTCCTGGTAGCGCACCCAGCAGTTGTCGTCGCTGGGTGCGAGCTTGCCGCCGCTGGTGGCGTACTTTGCCCGGGTTGAGCAGCGAGCGGTCGCCGAACGCGTACCGGGCGACCACGGCCGACAGCACGACGGCCAGGGCGACCGAGTCGGTGTGCGCGCCGAGCCACGGGACGGCCGCGACGCCCTGCTGGAGCAGGTAGCCGACCGCCCCGAAGAGCGCGCCGACGACCATCACGTCCGGCTTGCCCAGCTTGGCCAGCGGGGTGCCGATGTCACGTCCGGTCGGCAGGTAGCCCTTCTTCGCGGCGTACGCCGCTGCGGCCACGCCGCCGCCGAAGGCGACGTGCGGGCCGAGGAACGGGCCGAAGGCGACGTAGCTGAACATCATCGTGCTCATCGAGGGATCGCCGGCGACGGCCGCGCCGATCGCGGCGAGCAGCCCGAGGCCGACCAGCGCGAAGGCGAAGTTCGCGCCCAGCACGGCGTCGATGAACCCGCCGCCGAGAGACGCGATGAGCATGAACAGGAACTCCATGGGGTCCTCTTCCTTCAGTGTTGAGCGGGGTTGCGCCGGCGGGGTGTGCCAGGTGCCGGGAGGTCTGTGGCGCGCATGGTCTCCCGGGTGCGATCAACGAGCCGCATGTGCTTCCTCCCAGACAGGGCCACGCCACGATGCGTGGCCCCGCAACTGCGAGGAACGCTACACGATTAGTGAAGCTAAGTTAGCGAATGAGAGAATATGCACGGATATGTGAAGGAAACGCGCACATGCCAACCACCAGCGCCGTGCGGCGGCGGTGGGTGTGGGCGAGGCGGGGGACGGCGGGCGGGTCAGCCCATGCCGAAGCCGTGGACGATGTTGTCGCAGTGCGGGCAGGACTGGCCACCCTTCATCTGCATCTCGATGCCCTTGGTGGGGACGAGTTCCCTGCGCGGGTGGCCGGGGACGTCGTAGACAACTCGCCAGCCACCGTCCGGTCCGAGCCCGGCGGCCATGCGCTCGCAATGCGGGCAGACCGGCTGCTCGGCCATCGTCACCGACGAACCGGCCTCGGTGATCGCGTCGAGGTACATGGTGTCGGTGCGCGGGTCGACGACGACCTCGGCGAAGTCCGACAGCGCGGCGAACCGGTGTAGCGCGGTCAGCCGCCACTTCGTGTGGTCGACCAGCAGCATGGGACGGTTCGAGGAGGCGATCATTGCCTGCTTGACCTGGGCGACGGCGTCGTCGGGGTGGAAGCACTCGTTCCGGCTGATCCCCGCGGCCTCGATCACGCAGTGGTCGGCCCGCAGCGCAGAGATCATGTCGAGCGCCGCCCGTCCGACGAGGCACTCATCCGTCGCCTGGTACTCTCCGCCGGTCAGCAGGAGCCGCAGCTGCGGCTTCCGCTTCAGCTCGGCGGCCACCAGCAGCGAGTGGGTGATCACGGTCAGCGGCGCATCCGGCAGTGCCCGTGCGGCCATCACCGAGGTGCTGGAGCCGTCGAGGAACACGGTGCTGCCTGGCTGGAGCAGCTTCACGGCGGCCTCGGCGATCGCAGCCTTCTCCGCCGGGTGGTCCTGCGCGCCGGCCTTCGCACTGTCCGGCGGGGTCCCGGCGGGGGACACGAGCCCGCGCTGGGAGCGGTTCACCAGCCCGGCCTCTTCGAGTGCGCCGATGTCGCGGTAGATGGTGACGCTGGAGACGCCGGTCTCGTCGGCGATCTCCTCGACGCTCACCGGGCCGCGCTCGGCCACCAACTCGGCGACCCGGCGCCGACGATTGCGAACGGTTCGCGCTGACGAACGGCCCACTCCGCCTGCCATGGCCTCACTCCTTCGTCGGCGATTCTAGTCCGGCGCGCCTCACCAGCTGGAGTGCAGCGGGCGTCCCTCGTTGTAGCCTGACGCGGATTGGACCCCGACGATGGCCTGGGCGGCGAACTCGTTCAGGGTGCGGGCGCCCGCGTAGGTGCAGGAGCTGCGGACGCCGGAGACGATGAAGTCGAGCAGGTCCTCGACGCCGGGGCGGGCCGGGTCGAGATACATGCGGGAGGAGGAGATGCCCTCCTCGAACAGAGCGGCCCGGGCCCGGTCGAACGCCGACTGGGTGCGGGTCCGGGCGCGGACGGCGCGGGCGGACGCCATGCCGAACGACTCCTTGTAGGGACGGCCGTCCGAGGCGTAGAGCAGCTCGCCCGGGGACTCGTGCGTCCCGGCGAACCAGGAGCCGATCATCACGGCGCCCGCGCCGGCGGCCAGGGCGAGAGCCACGTCGCGGGGGTGCCGGACGCCGCCGTCCGCCCAGACGCTCTTGCCCGCCTCGGCGGCCTCCTGCGCGCACTCGAGGACGGCGGAGAACTGGGGCCGGCCCACGCCGGTCTGCATGCGGGTGGTGCACATGGCGCCCGGCCCGACGCCGACCTTGACCACGTCCGCGCCGGCTTCGATCAGGTCGGCGGTGCCGTCGGCGGTGACCACGTTGCCGGCCACGATCGGCACGCTGCGGCCGGATGCGGCGACGACGGTGCGGCAGCGTTCGACGGCGGAGATCATCCGTTCCTGGTGACCGTGGGCGGTGTCCATCACGAGGACGTCGGCGCCAGCGTCGAGCAGGGCCTCGGCGCGGCGTTCGACGTCGCCGGAGATCCCGACGGCCGCGCCGATCCGCAGCCGGCCGTCCGCGTCGAGGGCGGGGGCGTACAGCGCGGCGCGCAGGGCGGACTTCACGGTCATCAGTCCGACCAGCCGACCGTCGGCGACGGCGAGCGCGGCCTTGTGCCGGCGAGCGGTCAGCTCATCGAACACCTCGGTGGGCGTGGCGTCGGGGGACACGATGGTGAGGTCGGTGAGCATCGCCTCGTGCACCTGGGCGAACCGGTCCATGCCCTCGGCCTCGCTGTCGGAGATCGTGCCCAGCGGAGCGCCCGAGTCGTCCACCACGACGACGAGGCCGTGCGCGCGTTTGGGCAGCAGCAGCAGCGCCTCCCCGATGGTGGCGTGCGGACCGATCGTCAGCGCGGTCTCGAACACGGTCGGGGCGGCCTTCACCTTGCCGATCGCCCCGGCGACGATGTCCACCGGCAGGTCCTGCGGGATGATCGCGATCCCGCCGCGCCGCGCGACCGTCTCGGCCATCCGCCGTCCGGCGATCGCGGTCATGTTCGCCACGACCAGCGGCAGCGGCAGGCTCAGTCCGTCCGCGCTGGTCAGATCGACGTCGAGCCGGGACGTGACGGACGAACGCCGCGGCGCCATGAACACGTCGTCATAGGTCAGGTCGTACTCGGGCTTGCCGGTGAGGAAACGCACCGCACAAGGGTACCGGGCGCCGCTCACGCGCGGCCTGTCCACGGCCCGCGCCGATGACGGCGCCTGCCATGCGTCGTCCCGGCCCAGTCC
>NZ_JARKPQ010000159.1 GCF_029975155.1 Propionicimonas sp.
TCCGATCGGCACCTGGCCACCAGGCTCGGCCGGAGCCGAACCTGGGCCATTGACCAGGTCACCGAGCTGGTGGATGTCGCCCGCACGTGCGGTGTGTCCTACCTGTCGATCGGCCTGGAGGACGCGACCCGCGCTGACCTCGGCTTTCTGCGAGAGGTCGCCGCGGCCGCGGACTGGGCCGGCGCCGATCGCATCCGAATCGCCGATACCGTCGGTGTCGCGTCGCCGGAGGCGATCTCGGTTCTGGTGGGTGAGGTCGGAGCGGTGTATGCCGGCGAGATCGGTGTCCACCTGCACAACGATTTCGGCATGGCTACCGCCGGCGCTATCTCGGCCATCCAGGCCGGTGCCGGCTGGTCCGATGTCAGCCTGCTCGGGCTCGGCGAACGAGCCGGGATCGCGCGGCTGGAGGAGGTCTGCGGCTGGCTTACCCTCCAAGGCGATGCCGACTACGATCTGCACGCCATCCGCGACATCAGTCACCGGCTTGCCGGCTGGATCGATCATCCGGTGCCCGCTCAGGCGCCGCTGATCGGAGCAGACATTTTCACGGCGGAATCCGGGCTGCATGTGGCCGGTCTGGTGCGGGATCCGGGCACCTATGAGCCGTACGCACCCGAGACCGTTGGCGCGACCCGGGCACTACGGCTGGGCCGCAATAGCGGACGCGCAGCCGTTGCCGCCCTGCTGCCTGATCCGGGCGACGACCTGACCGCGACCGTAGCCCGCATCCGCGCAACGGCCTGCGCACAGCGACACGCGCTGGACGTGACCGAATTCAGTGCTCTCGGCGAGAACTCCGCATAAGAACCGACAAGATCACGAGGTGGACACCATGCCCGAACCCCGCACGCTCGAACTCACCGTCAACGACTGCTGGAACCAGCTCGCGACCACGGCCTTCGGCCGGCTGGCCGTGATCACGAACGGATTGCCCGAGATCTTCCCGCTGAACTACGCCCTGGATGGCCACACCCTGGTCTTCCGCACTCGTGTGGGCAGCAAGCTCAACGATCTTGTGATGTACAACACTGTCGTATTCGAGGCCGACGGCTGGGACGGCTCGGACGGCTGGAGTGTGCTCGTCCATGGTGAGGCCCGGGTGATCGACGACGAGGCGGAACTGGAGCAGGCGTCGGGTCTGCTGCACAGTCCGTGGCATGCGGCCACCGAATCCGAGTTCGTCCGGATCACCCCGAAGGAGCTGAGCGGACGCAAGTCGAACTTCGCCGCCCAACGCGTCGCCTGATCCCGTCAGGGGAGGCCGCGACCGGCGTCGCTAGTGGACGGTCGGTGCGGCCTCGCGGGGCTTCA
>NZ_JARKPQ010000176.1 GCF_029975155.1 Propionicimonas sp.
TTCCCCCCCACGCCACCGTCGCGTCCACCGGCCGTGCCGCAGGCTTCACGGGCGACCGAGTGCCGCGCCGGTCGGGCACCGGAAGCTCCGCGACGCCGCGAGACCGACGTCGTCCATGTGCCGCACGACGATCGCCAGAGCCTCGCCCAGCGAGGTCTCGGTGTAGGTGACGTCGTGCTCCCGGCAGTGCTGTCGGACCAGGTCGCGTGCCCGGCGCAGGTGCGGACGGGGCATGCTGGGGAACAGGTGGTGCTCGATCTGGAAGTTCAGGCCGCCCATCAGCGCGGTCATCCACCACTCGCCGGCCACGTTGCGCGACGTGAGCACCTGCTTGTCGAGGAAGTCGAGCCGCTCGTCGGCGGGCACGACCGGCATGCCGATGTGGTTGGGAGCGAAGCTCGCGCCCATGTAGGCGCCGAACACGGCCAGCTGCACGCCGAGGAAGGCGAACGCCATGCCGACCGGCAACAGCCAGAAGACCATGCCGAGGTAGACCGCGAGCCGGGCCGCGATGAGACTGATCTCCAGCGCGCGGCCCTCGACGTGCCGACGGGCGAACAGGCTGCGGATCGAGGCCTGGTGCAGGTCGAGCCCGACGAGAAGCAGCAGCGGGAAGAACAGCCAGCCCTGCCGCCGGACGACCCGGGCGCGAAGACCAGTGGTCGAGGCCGCGTCCTCGACGGTGAACGCGACGTTGCCGAGCGCGATGTCAGGGTCCTTGCCGACCCGGTTCGGGTTGCCATGGTGCCTGCTGTGCTTGTTCATCCACCAGGAGTAGCTGATCCCGACGAAGACGTTGGCCAGCACGCGTCCGAGGCGGTCGTTGGCCGGTCCCGACGCGAGCACCTGCCGGTGGGACGCCTCGTGCCCGAGGAACGCGAACTGGGTGAAGATGACGCCGAGCGCCGCCGCGATCAGCAACTGGAACCAGGAGTCCCGGAGCAGCACAAAGCCGACGACGGCGCCGGCGAGCGCGGTCATCAGCCCGCCGAACAGCGCCAGGTAGAACCATTGCGTCCGGTCGTTGAGGCCAGCGGACCGAACGGCCTGGGCCAGCTCGGTAAAGCTGCGCGTGCGTCGCGCAAGTTCCGCGCGGACGGCAGTCGCCCGCTCTGGACGGGACGGTGAGGGTGTCAGGACGTCGGTGGCGCTCATGGCTCGCATCTCTACCGGTTCAACCAAGAAACCGGGGCGGCGACTCCAGAACAGGTGCCCGCAGTCTAGGGGGCTCGCCAAGCGGTGTTGGGCGACCGTAGGTAGTTGTGCTGGCGCCCCCGCCGGGCTCTTACGGGCAGAGGTGGATCAGCCGGCCCGCGTCGGCAGTCCATCGCGATCGCCGTCGAAGCCGACCGCATGGACCTGGCGGAGGCTGCCGAGCACCTCGCCCAGGTCAGCGGCTAGGAGACGATCTTCGTGTAGCTCGGCTACGCGGCCTGCCCGAACAACTCGGCGAGGATCGGCACGAGCTTCTCGTTGTACCGGTCGGCCATCGACAGCAGCCAGCCCTCGTCGTGCCCGCCGCCGGGGACGGTGATGTAGCGCGTCGGCGCCATGATCAGGTTGTCCAGGCGCGCGTAGGCATGGTCGGTGTCGACGGTCATGTCGCTGTCGGGGGAACCGAGGTAGTCCACCGGGATGTCGGAGCGCACGGTGAGCATGCCCTTGCGAATGCGCTCCAGCTGACTCCACATCAGCACCGGACGGGTCTTCGCGGCGTTGACGAACGTCTCGCGCCACTCGAGCGGGTCGAGGAGTTCGCCGCGCTGGCGCTGGCCGTTGATGGCGTTGCCCAGCACGACGAGGCCGCCGAAGCGCGGGATGCCGAGCGGGACGTCCTTGATCAGCGGCACCGGGACGCCGAACACGTCCTGGATGACGTCGTTCATGTCCACCGGAGTCGCGACCATGATGATCTTCCGCAGCTCGATCACCGGGGAGTCGGCCACGACCGGCTGGGCGGCGATGTCCTCCGCGGCGATGCCGCCGAAGCTCGCGCCGAGGAACACGACCGGTTTCCGCTCGCCCGAGGGGGTGACGTCCTCGACGGCCCGCTCGACCGAGCGGGCCGAGGCGGCCTCGTCGTAGACGTGGCCGTACCAGTGGTACATGACGCACCCGCCGAGCTCCTCGACGTGGCGCTGGATCATGTTCGCCTGGTACTGGCTGTCGGCCATCCCGGTGCCGCTGAACGTGATCACGACGAAGTCGCTGGCCCGGCAGCGCTCGACCAGGTCGGGATCGACAGCGGTCGTCCTTGCCGTCCGCTCGGGATAGGTCGACCAGGTGACGGAGTGGTCGACCACGGCGGTGGTGGGCGGATCGGGCGGATCCAGAGCCTGCGACCGCACCGTGTCCAGCGCGAGGATGGCCCACAGGCCGCACAGCATCCCGGCCACGGTCGCTGCCGCCAGCCGGAGGCCGCGGTGAACCCGGCGTCCCCTCGCGGAGGTTCGCATCTCGGCCACCCCCTCCCCTGCCTCCCAGACTAGGTCGGGCCCACCTGTGCCCAAATGGACGGGGCCGGCCAGCGGCAGGCGCCGTCGGCGAAGAGCGGACGTCGACCACTCCGAAAATCTGCGAGTCTGGTGGCGAAAAACTGCAGGTTATGCGCCAAGACTCCAGACGCCTGCCACTAGTCCCGGACCGACGGTGCGTCCGTCGCGAGCACCTGCCGCAGGACGTCCGTCCGCTCGAAGGCGACCGAGTGGCCGGCGTCGGGCAGCTGATACCACCGCTTCTGCGGAGCCTGCAGCCGGTCGAACCACTGTCGCGCCGGGACGGTGCGGGCGGCGAGCTCGTGGTCCCCGCAGAGGACGAACACCGGCACGTCGAGCCGGGTCGCCGACTCGCGCAGGTCCACGTCCTGCAGCTGGGGATACATCACCGAGAACATGTCCATCAGGCCGCGCAGGACGTTCAGCTTCTCGATCGGCGCGTACTCCGAGCCCATCAGCCCCATCGGCCCGACGTTGGCCGCGGCGCCCCGCGCGCGGTAGTCCGCCGGCGGAGTGTAGGCACCCTCGAGCAGGGGGTACAGCGTCATGATCCGCCCGTAGTCGAACACGCTCGGGTAGGGCGGCGGTCCGAGCTTCGCCAGGTCGGCCACGAGGGCACCGTCCCCGCGTCCCATCGCGGTGGTGACCAGGTCTGCGTAGATGCCCTCGTCGGCGTCCAGGACGTCCACCATCTGCCCGCTGCCGATGTAGGCGGCGAACAGCTCCGGCGCCCGCTGGACGGCGAGGACGCCGAGCAGGCTGCCCCACGACTCGCCCAGCAGGTAGACGCGCGGCTGGCCGAACCGGACGGTCAGCTGGCGGGCGAGTTCGACGACGTCGTCGACGGCCCCGTCCAGAGTGAGGCTGCCCGCGTCCAGGTCGGGGTAGGACTTGCCCGCCCCGCGCTGGTCCCAGCCGACGACCGTCACGTCGTCCAGTAGCGGTTCGAACAGCACGCGGGAGTAGGCCAGATCACTCTGGCCCGGGCCGCCGCTGAGGTACAGCAGCACCGGGTTGTCCCGATCGGCGCCCCGCACCTGGATCCACTGCCGGTGCCCGTCGAGGTCGACCTCGACGAGTTCGGCGAACCCACCCGGCGCCCGGACCGGTTCGGCGGACGGCGGTACGACCAGCCAGCCGGCGAGCGCGACCAGCGCCGCGGACGCCGCAGCCAGGGCGATCGGACGGCGGTTCGTCCGGCCACTCCCCCAGCCGGCACCCACCGCCAGCGACACGGCCGCCAACGACCATGGCAGCAGGCGGCCCAGGACGAACGCCAGCACGCCGAATCCGGAGTCGAGGACGAGCGGTCCGGCGGTGGGGAGCCGGGTACCGCCGCGAGCGATCTCGAAGCCGATCACGTGCGCCAGCGGCAACGCCGCGGCGGCCCAGCGGGAGCTGCTGAGGCGACCACCGCCCCAGCCGACCACCGCGGCCGTGGCCAGCATCGCGACGGCCTGGGCGCCGGTGACAGGTCCCCGAGGCTCGATGACTCCCCACGCTGCGCCGTGGGCGAGGGCGGCCGCCGCGCTGATGGTCCAGGCGAGGCGGGGACGAGGTCGTGGGGAGGATGACGGTGACGTGTTGATCATGCATCGATGCTGTCGCCCGCTGCCGTTCGGCGGCGTCGGGCTGGAGGCTGGAGTCCCGTCTCGATCCCGAGCGGGTGCCGGCGTCCGGCGTACGGCTGAGGATGTATCCGAGGATCATCCCCGGGAGCGTTGTGGGCGGCGCGTGCTGTTGGGAGGCTACTGCTGTGATCGGATGGCAGGAGCTGCGGCGCGTCGACTCCGCCCGTCCGTGGGTTCTCGACACGGCGCTGGCCCTCGGCCTGCTGATCGCGTCCCTCGCCGCCGCGGCGCTGTCGGAGGCCGGGTTGCCGTCGGGATGGGTGCTCGTCCTGCTCGCGGCCGCAGCGGTGCCGTACGGCGTCCGGCGCGTCGCGCCGCTCGTCGTCCTGGTGGTGGCCGGGCTGCTGGTCTGCGCGTTGATCCTGGTGGACCAGAGCACAGCCGTGATCGGCTCGGCGCTGTTCCTGGCCGCGTACACGGTGGCGTCCCGCGCATCGACGCCGGCCACGGTGTTCGCCGCGGCCTTCTGCCTGGTGCTGCTGGTGGTGGTCGCGGTGTCGGCGCCGGACCGGATGACCTGGCCGGAGGCGGCGACCAATCTGGCGCTGTTCGCCGGCTCGTTCGCGCTGGGACGGGCGGCACGCTCGCACCGCGCCGCGGTGCGGCTGGAGGCGGAGCGGGCAGAGCTCGCCGAGCGCGCCCAGGCCGAGATCGCCCGCTCCGCGGCCAGCGAGGAACGGTTGCGGATCGCGCGCGAGCTGCATGACGTGGTGGGACACTCGCTGGGCGTGATCGCCCTGCAGGCCGGCGTCGGCGCGCGGGTCGCGCTGTCCGACCCGGAGGAGGCACGCACGTCCCTGGCCGCGATCGCCGACCGCAGCCGGGCGTCGCTGCAGGAAGTGCGACAGATTCTCGGGGCGCTGCGCAACCCGAGTGAGGACGCCGAGCTCATTCCCGGCATGGACGCGCTCGGCCACCTGGTCGCCCAGGCCGCCGAGGCTGGCCTGCCGGTGCACGTCGAGCAGGAAGGCGAGCCGTGGCCGGTGAGTCCGGCGCTGGGCCTGACCGTCTACCGGCTGGTCCAGGAGTCACTGACGAACGTGGTGCGGCATGCCGGCGCGAGCGGGGCGTGGGTGCGGGTTCAGTACGCCCCTCGCCAGCTCACGCTGACGATCACCGATGACGGAAGGGGCGCGCCGCCGGGCACGGCGGCCGGCACCGGGCAGATCGGCATGCAGGAACGGGCGGCGATCTGGGACGGCTCGCTGCGCGCCGGGAATCGGCCCGGCAACGGCTATGAGGTGGTCGCGGTGATACCCCGTCCGGAGGAGGTGGGGACGTGATCAGGGTGGTCGTCGCGGACGACGAGGCGCTGGTCCGGAGCGGGCTGGCGGTGCTGCTGCGGCACGAGCCGGACTTCGAGGTGGTCGGGCAGGCGGCGGACGGCCTGGCGGCGCTGGAGCTGGTGCGGACGCTGCACCCGGACGTGGTCCTGATGGACATCCGGATGCCGGGCATCGACGGCCTGGAGGCGACCCGCCGGCTGGTGGCCGCGCCGGACACGGCGGGGACGAAGATCCTGGTCCTGACGACGTTCGACCACGACGAGAACGTCTTCGCCGCGATCCGCGCCGGAGCGAGCGGCTTCCTGCCGAAGGACACCGAGCCCCAGCACCTGGTGGACGCGCTGCGCACCGTGGCCGCGGGCGAAGCCCTGCTCGCCCCGCGGGCAACCCGCCGGCTGATCGAGGAGTTCCGCCGGACGGCGCCCGCTGTCGCCGGCAAGCCCTTGGCCGGCCTCACCGAGCGCGAACTCGACGTCCTGCGGGCGGTCGCGTCCGGCCTCAGCAACGCCGAGATCGCCGACCGCCTGGTGATCAGCTACGCCACCGCCAAGACCCACGTCAGCCGCCTGCTGACGAAGCTCGACGCCCGCGACCGAGCCCAACTCGTCGTGATCGCCTACGACCACGGCGTCGTCCGCCCAGCCGCCGACGAATAGCCCCGCGCCCCCTGAGACGCCGGCGTCACGAAGGACCGACCCTCACCCCCCAAGAACCTGCGCGGTCCCGATCGCACCCACAACGATCGCGACGACTCCAGCCAGAATCACGGCCACGACAAGGACGATCGCGACCCAGTTGTGCCGCGTGGCCGGCACCTTCGGCCGACGTCCACGAGAGCACGTCCCTCCCCACCGACCGCGCCGAAGCCACCACCAACATGCCGGTCCACACCGCGGGCGGCCACCGCCAGCGCGCAAAGGCAGTCCTCATCACCGGAACCTCGTTCTAGCCGGGCGGGGCACGGCGATCCAGAGCACCCACGCCAGCAGGTACACGGCCAGGTACCAGCCGAGCCACGCAGCGAGCTGGCCGGGCAGCTCGGACCAGAGGTGCCCGACGGCGCTCGATCGAATCACCGCCACGCAGGCAAGAGCGACCACGGGGCCGATGATCAGCCAGATCCGCTCACGCTCCAGACTGGCGACGGAGAACCCCAGCAAGACGATCGATGTGACGTATGGCACCAGGGCCACGACCGTCGGCTGTCGCAACCAGTCCGGCCAGGACGCAGCATCCGGGGCGGCTATCGCGGCGGACACGGCGATCTGGTGGCACGACAGGCCCAGTGCCACGACCGCGACCAGCGCCGCCAGCGAAAGAACAATCACCAAGGCCCACCTCGCCGGTCCGTGCCGGTCGGGTACCGGAGCCCTCAGCACCACCCTCGGAATGCTGTGTGCTGCCGCCAGTTCCGACCTGAGTACATCAATCATGTTCTCTCGATCGGCCAGTTCCTGAGCGATCTGGATCCGCAGCTGCGCCAGGGCGCGCTGGCGGAGGATCTCCTCCGCTTGGGGCAACTGTGCTTCGAGCTCGCTCAGAATCCGCGCCTTCTGGGCGTCGAGCTCTGCCTGCAGTTCGTGCGACTGCCGTCTGCGCTCGGCATCAACCGCTCGCTCGAGCGTGTGGATGGTGCTCTGCTGATCGGCGAGCAAGCGCCGCGCCTCGGCCATGGTGCGTGGCGCGCTCGACTGCTCCCTCAGGCTGCGGTCGTAGCGGCTGCGGAGGTCCGGGTCCGCAAGCGCGTCGCGAGCCGCAGTCAGCTTCAGCATCATTTCGTGGCTGTCAGCGGACCCGGCGTTGTGGTCAGGGTGATGGACGGCGGCCTGCACTTTGAACGCGGCCCGGACCAGAGCGGGCGAGGCACCAGGCAGGAGTCCCAATGTGTCGTACGGATCCGCCTGCAGGTCGTCGGACATACACATCGCTCCTCACGCGACAGCCTTCGTCGGGCGTCTGGTGCCGGCGTCCCACGCCGATGAAGCGATCTTGGCGTAACGTTCCGGGCCCCGCGCCGGATTCGACCAGAGAGTTCCTTTCCCGAGGGCTGACCGGCTTGTTTGTCGCCCGCGCGGGTCTGGCAGCCTATGCTCGTCGGCGGCCAAGATCGAACTCGTGTCCGTGAACACATCGGACGGCGCCCAGGTCGGCTGGGTCGCCCTGGATCCGGCTTTCGCCGGGATGACGGGGCTAGAAGCCGGGTGACGCGGTCACCATCCGAACTCCCACGACTGGTGCGGGCACGACCGGCTACCTAGAGTCGCGACATGAGCGAGCAGGGCTGGCGCGCGTTCCTCTCGCGGCCTGGCCCGACGGTGCCGAACCCGCCGACGCCGGTGAGCAGGCAGAGGACGAGGCTGGGCGTTCGCCGGGATGACGGTGAACGGGCCTGGTGACCGGTCTGACCGGCCGCGGCATCATCGGCGGGCTAGATTCTGACCATGGGTTCCCGCGTCACGGTGTGCCCCGCATGCGGCACGAAGAACCGCGTCCCGGCGTCTGCAGAGGGACGCCCACAGTGCGCCTCCTGCCACGCTCCCCTGCCGTGGCTGGTCGACGCCGGCGACGACGACTTCGCCGCGGCGACCGGCACCGGTCAACTCGTCCTGGTCGACCTGTGGGCCCCCTGGTGCGGACCCTGCCGCATGGTCGCCCCGATCCTGGAACGTCTCGCCGCCCAGTACGCCGGACGCGTGAAGGTCGTCAAGGTCAACGTCGACGACAACCCGCGCACCGCGGCGAGATTCGACGCTCGCAGCATCCCCACCCTGGTCATCCTGCGGGACGGCGCCACCGTCGCCCGGCTCGTCGGCGCCCAGCCCGAGCCTGTGCTGCGACAGCGGATCGACGCGCTGCTGGCTGGATAGCGGGGGCTTTGCTGCTGGTCACCCGGCTCGGCAGTTGCGCACGTGTATCTTGTATCCAAGACTTATCTTGGAGAGACGATGAACCCTGCGAACGATCCGGACAAGCGGTTCTACGGCGCGATCACGGTCAGCGACCGGGGCCAGATCGTGATTCCGGCGCAGGCCAGACGCGACTTCGGCATCGAGATCGGCGACAAGCTGCTCGTCTTCGGCGACCTGCGGCACGGCATCGCGATCGCCAAGGCCGACGAGGTCATTGCCCGGCACCCCGGTACCGCGGCGATCCTCGGCGACACCGGCCCCGATGTTCCTCACTGATCGCGGCGCCGGCCGGTGGGCGCGACGCCGCCTCACTCGGCTCGGCTACGCCCCGGCGCATCGGGCGGTGTACCGACTCGAGCACCTGCCCGGCAGCGAGGTGACCGCCGGTGGCAAGGCTCGGGCATTGTCACGGCTGGTTCGGGCGGGTGTGCAGGTGCCGAAAGGGTTCGTCGTCCTGCCGCGTGCCTTCGACGGCGACGACCTTTCCACGTCGGCCGCCGCCAGCCTGACGAACGAGCTGGCCCGGTTCCCGGTCGGCCAGCGGTTCGCCGTCCGTTCGTCCGCGCTCGCCGAGGACTCCGCGGCAGCGTCGTTCGCCGGCGCCTATGAGACCGTGCTCGACGTCCCTGCCGGGCAGGTCGCGGCGGCCGTTGCCACGGTGCGGGAATCGCGGGCGGCGTACCGGGTCTCCACCTACAGCGCGGCGACCGGCAGCGCGTCGGGCGAACTGGCGGTGGTCGTCCAGGCGATGGTCGACGCCGAGCAGGCCGGCGTCCTGTTCACCGTCGAGCCACTCACCGGCGATCTCGGCACCATGACCGGAACGGTGGTCGAGGGACTCGGCGAGGGCGTGGTGTCCGGCGAGCAGACCGGGACGCCGTTCACCATCCGGCGTCCGTCCGGGGAGTTCGACGGCCCGGACGCCCTGCGCCCCTTCGCCGCCAGGCTGCACCGGGAGGCTCACCGGATCGAGGGCAGCTTCGACGGGGTCGCCCAGGACCTGGAGTGGGCGGTCGCCGACGGCCGGCTCTGGATTCTGCAGGCGCGACCGGTCACGACCCTGAACGCGTGGAACCCGCGCACCGCCGAACGCAACGACTCCCTGGCCGGCACCTGCCTGTGGTCGGCCACCAACCTCAGTGAGGCGAACCCAGAAGCACAGACGCCGCTGACCATCTCGTTGGCCCGCTATCAGCAGGCCAACGGCGGCCCGTCCATGGCTCTGCGTGGCCGGGAGATGGCCGGCTCCATCGGCGGACGCCCCTACGCCAACCTCACCGTGCAGATCACCGCCCGCCGTGGCAGGGCCGGCAAGCTCGAACCGCGGGAGGCCTACCGCGCGCTGGCCGGCTGGTGGGGAGACCTGCCCGCGGACGTCCCGGTCCCGCTGGTGCCCATGACCGGCGAGGACTGGGCAACCGTCGGCCCGTCGCTGCTCGCCAGCCTGCTGCGGATGGGATGGACGCGGCTTCGCCTGCCCGCCTTCCTGCGCGGCCACCGGGCGCGCTGCGCCGAGCTCACCGCGCGGATCGAGGCGAGCAACACCCCCGGAGAGCTGCGTCAGCTGTGGCAGGGGGAGTTGCTCGCCTTCGGCATCGCGTCGTTCTGGGCAGTCATCGCGGCGGGCTCGGAATCGCCCGCGCGGCTGGAGACCGAGTTGCGCGAGCGACTCGGAGCCGAGGACGCGGCGGCGCTGATGTCGAACATGTCCGGGCTGGTCGGCGCGCTGGAGAGCCTCGGCCCGGCGGATGGCCTGCAGGAGGTGCTGGCCGGCCGGTTGAGCCGGCAGGACTACCTGGACCGGTTCGGTCACCGTGGCGTGAACGAGACCGAACTGGCCTGGCCACGTCCGGCGGACGACCCCGGATGGCTGGACCGCATGCTCGCCCGAGCCGGCGACGGCGCCGACATCACCGTCCGCCGCCAGCAGCAGCACGATGCCTTCGAGGCAGCGCTCGCCCGCGTCGTCATCCGCGACGCCCGGCTCGCGGCCCGCGTCCGGCGGCGGCTCGTCCGAGCGGCCAGCCAGGCGGCGCTGCGCGAGTCGGTCCGCTCCGAAGGCGTCCGTACCACCGGCGTGGTGCGCCGCTTCGCGCTGCGGGCGGGTGGGGTGCTCGGGATCGGCGAGGACGTGTTCCTGCTCACCATCGAGGAACTGCTGGCCGCACTCGACGGCGACCGCAGCACATTGGGGCTGCTCGACCTGCGGCGCGAGACCTACCAGCGCTACCGGGAGCTTCCGCCGCTCCCGGGCATCATCTGCGGACGGTTCGACCCGTTCGCCTGGGCGGCCGAGCCGCACCGGCGTGCCGATGCGTACGTCGCGGGCGGTCCTGCCGACGTCTTGCCGGCCGGCGATGCGGACGTGGTCGTCGGCCACCCCGGCTCGCTCGGCCGCGTCGAGGGACTGGTGCGCCGGCTCGACCGCTTCGAGGACGCCGACCAGTTGCGCCCCGGCGAGGTCCTGGTCACGCACCTCACCAACATCGGCTGGACACCGCTGTTCCCGCGCGCGGGAGCCGTCGTCACCGACCTCGGCGCGCCGCTCAGTCACGCCGCGATCGTGGCGCGCGAACTGGGCGTCCCCGCGGTCGTCGGCTGCGGCGACGCCACCGTCCGGCTGCAGACCGGCGACCGGGTCGAGGTGGACGGAGCCGCGGGCCGGGTGCGGATCCTGGCCCGAGTGTCGGCGTAGGTCGGGAGCTCGACTCAAGCTCGCCCACGATCCGATGGCCGTCTTGCGTTCCGCGCAGGATGCGGCGCTGTGCGTGCGTCGGCCCGGTTCGGTGTTGGATTGGCTCATGGCGCGGTCTCGCGGGGTGAGTCGAACGGCGAGCGGCGCGGCGCTGTGTCGGCTTGTCGAGCAGGGCCAGGCTCCGGGTTTCCGGCAGTTCGACGATCCGGTGGTTGCGAAGCTCCTCGATCCCGTACTCGTCATGATGGCCGGTGCGGAGGCGACGCAGCTCTCCCTCCTGGCATCGCTGCCCGTCGGCACGTACGGGGGCCTGGTCATGCGGACCCGCTACATCGACGACGTTGTCACCGCCTGGGCAGAGAGCGGGCAGACACAGCTGGTCATTCTGGGCGCCGGCCTGGATACCCGGGCGCACCGCCTGCCCTGCCTTGCCGGGACCACGGTGTTCGAGGCCGACCTTCCCGACATCCAGCGGGAGAAGCAGCGCAGGTTGCGCGGCGTGCGGCTCCGTGCGGCCGAGGTTCGCTATGTGGCGACTGACTTCGAAACCCAGCCACTCCACGAGGCGCTGGCTGCTGCCGGTCTCGACGCCAGCAGCCCAGCCCTGTTCGTCTGGGAAGGGGTCACGCAGTACCTCAGCGAGCGTGCGGTGCGCTCCACGCTGGCGTTCGTCGCCGCGTCCGCCCCGGGGAGCATACTGGTGTTCACCTACGTCCTGCCGTCCCTGATCGGGCAGAGCTATCACGGCTGGTCCGGCCCGCTCGCGCAGCAACTCGACACCACCGAGCCGTGGATCTTCGGGATCGAGCCCGACAGACTGGAGAGCTATCTCGGTGCGTCCGGCCTGCAGCTCCTCGACCACGTGGGCGTTCCCGAATACCGGGCTCGCTACCTCAATCCCATCGGCCGGCACCTGGAGGTCAGCCCCGGCGAACGTGTTGCCCTGGCGGGCGTCCAGCCGGACGGGCACCCGCCGTCCCGGGACGCATCTTCTTGACGCACGACGGCAGCCCTCCAGCCGGGGACGCCGTTCGTCGCGGGCGGTTGAGGAGGTCGGCCTCCGCGGTCCTGGCGTCACTGGTCCGCGGTGCCCGGTCAGAGGAGCGACGCCACCGTCCGGGCGGTCGCCTTCGCCGAGCCGGGGTTCTGTCCGGTGACGAGGTTGCCGTCCGTGACCACGTGGGAGACGAAGGGCAGCAGCGCCTTCTCGTAGTGGGCGCCACGCTTCTTCATCTCCTCCTCGGCGTTGTAGGGCACGAGCTTGTCGACTCGGGCGAGGACCTCCTCCTGCCAGGCGAAGCCAGTGACCTTGCGGCCCGCGACGAGCAGTGAGCCGTCCGACAGGCGGGTGTTGAGCAGGCCGCAGTACCCGTGGCAGACCGAGGAGACCACCCCGCCCCGCTCCCAGATCTCGCGGGTGATCCTCTGCAGGCCCTGGCTGGAGGGGAAGTCGAACATCACCGCGTGACCACCGGTGAAGTAGATCGCGTCGACGTCGGCCGCGGAGATCTGGGCAGGGCTGGCGGTGTTCTCCAGCAGCGCCATCCGCGCCGGGTCTGCGTGCCAGGCCCTGGCGTTCTTGTCGTAGGTGGGGAAGGTCAGCGACCGCGGCTCGAGCGGCGAGGCGCCCCCACCAGGGCTGACTATCACCTGCTCGAACCCGCGCTCGTCGAACACCTCCCACGCGTGGGTGAGTTCCGAGAGCCACAGCCCGGTGGGGTGGGACGGATCGTCGTAGTGGCCGACGTTGGTGACAACGTGGAGGATGCGTCTGGTCATGCGCTGGTCTCCCTTCCAGTGGCTTGAACAGTGTCGACGGCGGACCGAGGGGCGGCGACTCCCGGCCTGGTGGGCAGGGCGAAGACGGCGGCCACGGACGAACGCACGCGGTCGGCGACCTCGTCGGCGGGCTCGGGACGGAACTTGCCGTCGAGGTGGAGGAACGCCAGGCCGTGGGCCATCCCCCACAGTGCGGTCGACAGCGTCGGGACGTCCGCGCCGGGCAGGAGCCGCTCGATGACGCCGCCGAGCAGGGTGTGCAACTGCCCGGACGCCTCGACGCGCTCGCTGTCGGCCTGGTCGCACTCGTTGCCGAACATCAGCCGGAACACCGCGGGACGACGCAGCGCGAAGGCAACGTAGGCCACCGCGAGCGCCGCGATCTCCGCCACCGGAGGGGACGACTCGGGGACGCCGGCCAGGACCGTGGCCAGGTCTGCGCGAAGGTCCCTGAACCCCTCGACCGCGACCGCCGAGTCCAGTGCCTGCCGGTTCGCGAAATGCCGGTAGGGCGCTGTCGGAGACACGTCCGCGCGGCGGGCAACGGCACGCATCGAGAAGGCCTCGCCGGCCTCCAGGCTCTCGATCGCCGCGGCCAGCAGGGCGGCCCGGAGGTCACCGTGGTGGTAGCTCTTCTCTGGTTCGTTCACCCGCGCTCGCCCCTCAATCGTCGATGTAAGCAGTGCTAACATAGCGCGGTGCAGACAATTCTGGGAGCAAACGGCCAGATCGCCGTCGAACTCGCGCGAGAGCTGAGCCGCCAGTACACGGCCGACCTGAGGCTGGTGAGCCGTCACCCCCGCAAGGTCAGCGACGCCGACACCCTGGTCCAGGCCGACCTCCTGGACGCCGCGCAGACCGCCACGGCGGTCGAGGGCAGCGACGTCGTGTACTTCACCGCCGGGCTGCCCGCGGACACCCACCTGTGGGAGGCCCGGTTCCCCACAATGCTCAGGAACGCGCTCGACGCGTCCCGGTCGGCGGGCGCGACGTTCGCCTACTTCGACAACACCTACATGTACCCGCAGGACGACCGCGTCCAGACCGAGGACACCCCGTTCGCGCCGGTGGGGCCCAAGGGCAGGGTCCGCGCCACGATGGCGTCCATGGTCCTCGACGAGATGGCTCGGGGCGACATCCCCGTCCTCATCGCCAGGGCACCCGAGTTCTACGGTCCGGGACGCACCCAGAGCTTCACCAACGCCCTGATCATCGACCGGCTGAAAGCCGGCAAGAAGCCGCTCGTTCCGGTGAGGGACGACAAGCAGCGAACCCTCATCTGGACGCCCGACGCGAGCCGCGCCCTCGCCCTGTTGGGCAACACCCCGGACGCCTTCGGCCAGACCTGGCACCTCCCTACCAGCGATGAGCGACCCACCTACCGGCAGTTCGTCGCCATGGCAGCAGCAGCGTTCCACCGGCCCACCGCCTGCACCGTGATCCCTGGATGGGCCCTGAGGGCCGCCGGGCTCGTCTCCGCGCAAGCGCGAGAACTCAGAGAGCTGCTACCCCGCTACCAGCACGACAACCGCTTCGACTCCACCACCTTCGCCACCAGATTCCCCGAGTTCCACATCACCACCTACAGCGAAGGACTCGACGCCATCCACCGCGAAGCCGAGACCCGACAGGAATGAGCCTCTCCTGAGGCACAGCGAAATGTGGCGACTGCCACTCGCCTCCCGAGGCGAGTGTGCCTGTCGGTGGGCTGAGGCCGGCTCTGCCCCCGCCCCCTGAGGAGTGAACACGCCGGCCGCGCTCAAGGCGATCGACCACGCGCAGGCGCTCGGTGCTGACCTCATCGTCCAGGTCGGCGACTTCGGCTTCTGGCCTCGCGGAAACGGCAACTCGGGCCAGAAGTACCTGCGCAAGGTCGACGCCAAGCTGGCCACTCTCGGACTCGACCTCTGGTTCATCCCCGGGAACCACGAGGACTGGCCGTCCTTGGCCAAACGACCGATCGAGGACGACGGCCTGCGGACCATCACCGAGCACATCCGCGAGATCCCAGTCGGTCACCGCTGGACGTGGGGGTCGACCCGCTGGCTCGGGATCGGAGGCGCGCCGTCGGTGGATCAGCACCTGCGCACCGAGGGCGTCGACTGGTTCCCCGAGGAGGAAGTGACTGAGAAGCAGGTGGTCGCGATCATCGCCGCCGGCCCCGCGGACGTCGTCGTGGCGCACGACGCCCCGATGGGCACCGACCTCCTGGGTCGGCGCTATCAGCAGCACCTCGACCCTTGGGAACGGGACAGCTGGTGGCCGGTATCAGCCCAACTCCGCGCAGACACTCATCAGGAACGACTCCGCCGCATCCTCGACGGAGTCAAAGCTCAGCGCTGGTTCCACGGGCACCATCACGTCCGCTACTCCTCGACAATCACCACCGCGCGCGGCGACATCCAGGTCGAAGGGCTCGCATTGGACGGCGAGCCACTCAAGGAGCTGACACTGCTCGTGGACGCCGACGGCGTCCCGATCCTCGACCTTGAGTGACGATGACCCGAATCCATAGCATTTGCTATACTCGTCTGGTGATGACGAGTCTCGCCGAGGTTGCCCGCCGCTCCGATGGTGCGGTCGCCCGGGCGCGGGCCGAACTCGTCCGCGCGGTTCGGCAAGCGGCGGCCGGTGGCATGACCCAGGCCGAGATCGCGGCCGAGATCGGACGCAGTCAGCCCGAGGTATCGCGACTGCTTCACTTCCACGGCACCACTCCGCAGGCCCGACGGCTCCGCAAGCACACCAGTGAGATCCGGCGGATCATCGCCAGTGCCGGCGGCGGCAACGTCCGGGTGTTTGGATCGGTGGCCAAAGGCCAGGACCACGAAGGTTCCGACATCGACCTGCTGTTCACCATGGGAACCCCGCTCAGCCTGATGCAGCTCGGCGCACTCGAGCAGCAACTCAGCGACGTGCTCGACACGGAGGTCGACCTGGTGCCCGACAACGTGCTACGTCCGGAGTTCCGCGACCGCGCCCTGGCCGAGGCGGTCCCGCTGTGAGCCGGGAACCCGACGAGATCCTGCGCGATGCGCTGGCCCACTTCGAGACCATGAAGGCCTACGCCGAACACGACCTCGACGACCAACTCGTGATCGATGCCATCTGCATGCGCCTATCTGCCGGCATCGAAGCCCTCGCGACCCTCGAGCCCGACGTGCGCGATCAGCTATTCGGCACCGATTGGCCTCTCATGTGGGGCATGCGAAACCGCATCGCCCACGGCTACCTGCTCATCGACACCGCTATCGTCCGCCAGACACTTGCACGGGACATCCCTAAGATCATCTACCGTATCCAGGACCGACTCGGTTCGCCGTAGCCCTGCGGGGCCAAAGCGCCCGAGCACCAACACGTCGAGCATCCACATCACCGCGATCAACGGACGGCTCAAACGACTTACGCAACAGGACCGAGCTGGAGCGGCTGTTCCGGCCGGTGCAGACGATGCGGTCGCTCGGCCCTTTCAGCGGCCGAGAGTAGAGTCCGTCAGCTCGGCCCTGAAGTCGATCGAGGGAGGCTGCGTGACCGACCTGCACATGAACGCACTGGCCGCCCACCAGGTGATCGACCACGCCCAGGCGCTGGACGCGGACCTGATCCTGCAGGTAGGCGACTTTGGATTCTGGCCGCGCAGCAACAGCAACGCCGGCCAGAAGTACCTCCGCAAGGTCGACGCCCGGCTCGCCGCTGTCGGGCTGAACCTGTGGTTCGTGCCGGGAAACCACGAAGACTGGCCCGCCCTGGCCAGGCGTCCGATCGGCGAGGACGGTCTACGGCTGATCTCGGACCAGATCCGCGAGATCCCCCTCGGTCACCGCTGGCGCTGGGGCACTACCGACTGGGTGGGCATCGGTGGTGCGCCGTCGGTGGACAAGCACCTATGCACCGAGGGGCTGGACTGGTTCCCCGAGGAAGAGGTGACCGAGTAGCAGGCCGCGGCGATCATTGCGGGCGGCCCGGCAGACGTGATCATCGCCCACGACGCACCGATGGGGACTGCGTTCCTCGCCGAGCGCTTGCAGCAACACCTCGAACCCTGGGAGCGGAACAGCTGGTGGCCGGCGTCGGCCCAGCAATCAGCGGACGCCCACCAGGAGCGGCTACGCCGCGTGCTCGACGGGGTCCAGGCCTCCCGCTGGCTCCACGGCCATCACCACGTCCGCCACTCCTCGACGATCACTGCCGTCCATGGCGAGGTCCAAGTTGAAGGACTCGCGCTCGACGGCGAGCCACTGGATGAGTTGACCTTGCTGGTCGACGCCGACGGCTACCCGATTCTGGCGTCCTGACCGCCGCCACAGCTGCTCGGGGACGGGTTAGGCTTCCGGTACGCCTCTCGCGACGGCGGCAGCGAACAGGGCGACGGCAGTCTGAGCGGCCAGGGTTGCCTCGGCCGCACCGACGGGCCGGGCGTCATAGCGCTGTTGGTTGCGGGCCCTTCTAAGCATGTCGAAGCGTCGAGCATCCTCATCGCCAGGCGGCCGGTCGATGACGGCACACAGGAAGCGACCGATGGCCTCGTGCTGCCCCGGCCCGCTCAGCGTGCGGTAGCCGTGAGCGGCAAGCAACGCTTCGCCGATGTCGTGACACGCGTCGTAGGCGAGGTTGTAGCGGTTCTGGGGCTTGGTCAGATGAGGCAGGTCGGCAATCACGTCGCTGGCCTGCTGCATGAAGATCCCCGCCTTGGCGGGATCAGCGGGAACCACAGCAAGGCGTCCCTTCGAGACCAGTGCAGCGACAGCTTGCAGCTGGCTGGCGGACAGTGGAATCAGCGCCATGGCAGCTCTCCCATGATCGGGATGATCGGGTTGGACCGGACGTGCTCTAGGAAGCCGCTGTCACGGCCGAACTCCGTTGCCGTCACGATGGTCGGGTTCACCGGACGTCCGACCAGTTGCTCGACCCGGCTGCACGCGTCGTAGACCGCGGCGACATCCGGCTCACCCACCACCATGACGTCGATGTCCTTGGGGGACGGGCCTTCAACCCCCTGCATGCGGGCAGCGAAGGAGCCGTAGAGAAACGCGACCTCTACGCCAGGCAGTTCAGCGAGCTCTTCGGCCAGCAGCGCCACCGGCCCGGTGGCCACGAGCAGGATCTCGCGAAGAGGTCCCACGAGCGGGCTGTCCTGATTCGCACGAACCAAGCGGGTGCGACCGACCTCCCGCTCGGCGAGGATTCCCGCTTCAAGCAGCCGAGCCACCTCTCGGTGTGCGGTTGGGTATGCAAGGTGTGCGCGCGCAGCCAGGTCAGTGATGCTCAGCTCGTCGTCGCCGAGAAGCAGCACGGCCAGAAGACGCGCCTGACCGTCCGACCGGAAGACCGGTGCCAAGAGCGGAGCCTCTGTTCTCATATAACTGAGGTTATTATCCGTTATACCGATAGTCAAGGGTTGCCGAGTTGTCGCTCGGACACGGCCTTCCGCACGGTTCGAAGCCGTTCGATGACCTGCAGAGGATCATCTTCGGTGTCCAGATCGATTGCGGTCGCATCCAGCATCGCGTACTGATGCTGTCGCCGACACTCGCGGTAAGCCAGGACCTCATCGAGCAGGAGCCGACGACGCGAACCGTTGCGCTCGGCTCGAAGTCCTCCGGCATCCTGAACCTCACGATTCGTGCACTCTACGTGCACTAAGAGAGCCTACGTGGACCAAACCTGCACACCAGTGTTGATCGAGGTTGAAGGTATAATGCCTAGTCACTGAGCGATAATCGCTGGTGGGCCCACTGGGAATCGAACCCAGAACCCGCGGATTAAAAGTCCGCTGCTCTGCCAATTGAGCTATAGGCCCCGCGCGCCGTGGTCGCCTGTGGAGATCCCGGGTCAAACCCGGGACGACAACGGAGGCCCGCCTTTGCGCCCTCGTAGCGTACCTACGGGTCAGGGGTGCGTGCACACTGGGGATGTGGACATCGGGTACGTGGGCATCGGGCTGGTCCTCGTCCTCGGGGTCGCTGTCGTCGTCTACGGGTGGCTCGCCGATCGCACCGACACCCGGCGCCGCCAGGACGCCATGACCCAGGCGCCCGATCGGTCCGTCCCCGGGCTCGCACCCGAGGCTGCCACGCCCGCCTACCTGACGGAGTATGAACTCCTCCACAAGACGCCCCACCGGCCCGCCACCGCGCTCACCGACGCAGAGCGCACCGCCCTTCAGCGGCGGCTCGCCGGTGCACCCAGCCTCCCCCACGGACACGCCGCACGGGAGTTCACCACGGACGAGGCCAGCCACCTGTGCGTGCTTCCTGAGCCCTGGATCCTCGTTGCCGACAACGACGTGACCACTCTCCGTGAGTTGCTCCCCTTCCTCGAGAAGGCGCGCGCCCGCGACCGCCGGGTCGTCATCGTCGCACCATCGCTCAGTCGGGACGTGCTCGCCACCCTTCAGGTCAACGCGGTCAAGCACACCCTCAGTTGCGCCGCCGTTCTCCTTCCGGACGCCGAGCAGCGGCGCGTCCTCTGCTCTCTCGTGGGGGCCATTCCCCTGGCGGCTGCCGATCTGCGCGCTGGGTACGTGCCGGAGTCGAGCCTGGGGACGTGCGGCGTCTGGGTCAGCAGTCCTGGGCAGCTGTGGGTGGTGAGCGGGGACGGGGACGGCCTTTCGTGACGGTCGCGGAGCGACCTCCTCGGGGAGCGGTGGGCCGTCCTAGATCTCAAGTAGGGCTCTAGGTGAATTCTCAGGCGTCAGGCGTAGCCGAGGTCGTCCAGTTCGTCGTCGTCGATGCCGAAGAAATGGGCGATCTCGTGCCACACGGTGATCCGGACCTCCTCGACCAGCTCGTCCTCGCTGGAGACCAGGCGCAGCAGGGGGCCGCGGAAGATCAAGATCCGGTCCGGGAGCACTCCCGAGTACTGCGAAGTGCGCTCTGACAAGGGAGTTCCGTCGTAGAAGCCAAGCACATCGCCCATCTCCGGCTCGGGTTCCTCGGCCACGATCAGGGCGCAGTTCTCGACCAGGTCGAACAACTCCTGCGGTATCTCCGCCAGCGCGGTGTCGACCAACTCGTCGAACCGCTCCGGAGTCACCGACAGAGCCATGCGACAACCCTAGCCGGGCCGCCAATCCGGAAATCACAGCAATGTAGTTATTCAGCATCTGATGACCGGGAAATGCCCTCGCGCCTACAGTCCTGTTTCAGCTGAGGCAGTCGGGACGGGTGTGACGAACGTCACGGGGAAGACCCGTCCCCCTGCCTCGCCGGAGCAGCACCGAGTCCCGGAAGGACCCGACCGTTGAGCAGAGCGCTGACCGCCGCACGCGTCGCCCTGGCCTGGGTCGCGATCACCGCGTCCCTGGTCGCCGCGAGCGTGCTCGCACCCACCTCCGCCGCGGCGGCCACCACCACGTGGACCGCCAGCACCTCGGTCAACATCCGCGCTGGCGCCAGCACCAGCAAGACCATCCTCGGCCAGCTCCAGGCCGGCCAGACCGTGGTCGCGGCCGGCAAGGTCTCCGGCGACTGGCTGCCGATCACCTGGGACAACGCCAAGGCCTATGTCTGGGCCGAGTACCTCGACCAGGACAAGACCGCCGCCAGCGTCGTCTTCAGCGGTCCGGCCGGACGCAGGACGGCGACCGTCAACGTCAACGTCCGCGCCACCGCCAGCCTGGACGCCGACATCACCGCCATCCTCACCAAGGGGACGGCCGTGCCGGTCACCGGCCTCAGCTCGGGAGTGTTCGCCCAGGTCACCGTGGACGGCAGGACCCAGTGGATCCACTCCAGCTTCCTGTCCACCACCACCGACACCACCCCGGCGGTCATCGCCTCGTACACCACCACCGCCAAGCTCGCCCTGCGCACCACCGCCTCGCTCGCCGCCACCAACCAGAAGACCCTCGCCATCGGTTCGACCGTCGGCTCGACCGGCAACCATTCCGGCGGCTACACCCAGGTGGTCTACTCCGGCAAGGTCGGCTGGGTCGTCACCGGGTACCTGAAGGCCGTCGCCGGCACCCCGGCCGACCTCGTCCTGCCGATGCGCAAGGAGACCCTGTACGTGAACGCCTCGAGCGCCGTCGTCCGCAAGTCGGCGGACGCGGAGTCCGCGGCGCTCGCCACCCTCGCCCAGGGCGACCCGGTCCGCACCACCGGACCCACGAAGAGCGGCTTCACCGAGGTCATCTGGAACGGGGGCACCAGCTGGGTCGCCACCGCCTCCCTCGCCGCGACGAAGCCCACCACCGACCTCGGCTCGGACAGCCTGAACAAGCTGGAGCCCTACGGCAAGGCCGCGGTGCTCGAGGTGCGGGCCAACTTCCCCGAGATCAAGACCATCTACGGCTGGCGGTCGTCCAGCGCGTATTCCTCCGACCACCCCAACGGCCGGGCGATCGACAACATGATCCCCAGCTACAAGTCCAACAAGGCGCTCGGGGACCGGGTCGCCCAGTACTTCATCGACAACGGCAAGCGCCTCCACGTGACCTACATCATCTGGCGGCAGCGCAACTACACCATCTCCCGCGGGTACTGGAAGGCCATGGAGGACCGCGGCAGCGACACCCAGAACCACATGGACCACGTCCACGTCTCCTTCGAGCCCAGTTAGGGGAATGCCACCGCCCCCGGGCTCGGGTCGACCCCTCCCGACCCGCCCGAACGAACGGCCTCCGTCGCCACCGGCGGGGGCCGTTCTGTCGGCTCAGGGACGGGGTGGGCTGCCTGTATAGTGGCGCGTCAGGTCCCCATCGTCTAGCGGCCTAGGACACCGCCCTTTCAAGGCGGCAGCGCGGGTTCGAATCCCGTTGGGGATGCCACATTTGTGGGGTGTGGACGACCCTTCGTGACGCTCGCTCCTCAGGGGCGGTGGGCGGCAGCCCAAACGTCATCCCGGCGAACGCCGGGATCCCCTACGCCTCCACGTGTCATCCCGGGTCGAGCCCGGGATGACACGTGGAGGCCGGCATGCGTTGCGGCGGTCAGCGGAGGGTCAGCGTGCGCTCCTGGCGGCGGCCGAGGACCCAGCGGCCGGTGGTGGCGAGGTCGAAGTGCTCGGGCTGCCAGCGCAGGGAGTTCAACCACGACAGCGACAGGCCCACGGTGGTCGACCACTCCTGCACGCCGAGCACCTCCAGCTGCGCCTGGGTGACCAGGGCGACCGAGCGTCCCGTGCGGGTATCGCAGAGGGTCCGCAGGCGCCGCTCGCCGGTGGCGTCCGCGGCCGCCTCACCGTCCTCGACCGCCTGCAGCATCGCGCGCTGCGCGTCCCGGCTCAACCACAGCGGATCGGCGGCCGCGCGCAGCGAGGCCGTGGCCACGTCACGCGCGGCGTCCGGACGTCCCACCCGCCGCGCCGCCTCGGTCATGCGCGCCAGCCGTGCCGGCTCCGCGAGCAACTCGTCGATCTTGTAGCCCACGGTCGTCGGGTAGTTGCAGCGGACGGCCGCGCCCTCCTCCAGCAGGTAGTCGGCGTTGCGCACCTCCTGGCCGGGGATCGGGTTGACGATCACCATGGGCAGACCGGCGGCCATGCACTCCGAGGACGACAGTCCGCCCGGCTTCCCGACGAACAGGCTGGCCACCCGCATGAGGTCCGCCATCCGCGTCGTGTAGCCGAGCACGACGATGTCGTCCTCGCGGCCGGCGACCAGCGCCTCGACCTCCTGCTTGAGCTCGGCGTTGCGGCCGCACACCACCACCGCCTGGCACGGCTGGGCCATCCGCAGCACCTGCCGCACCACGTTCAGCGTGTATGACCCGCCGGCCGCGCCGGCGGAGATCAGGACGACCGGCCCGTCCGGCCGCAGGCCGAAGCTCCGCCGGACCTCCGCCTCGTCGACCGGCTCGGCCAGGTCGAGGCGGACGGGGATGCCCGGCGCGCTCACCCGGTCCGCCGGAATGCCGATCGTCGTGAGGTACTCCCGGCTCTCGTCGCGCGCGGCGAAGAAGTGCGAGAACGGCGACGTCAGCCACAGCCCCTGTACGTCGAAGTCGGTGGTCACGATCGTGAGCGCCCCGCGCAACTGCTTGCGCGCCAGCATCAGCGACACCAGCCGCGCGGGCAGGAAGTGCGTGCAGATGACGAGGTGCGGATTGTAGGAGCGCAGCTCCCGGACGAGCGACAGCGTGTTCAGCTGCTCCAGCCAGGTCAGCGGAGTCGCGGCCAACTTGAACGGCGGGTCAGCGTTGTCGTAGCCCCAGCCGACCAGCCACGGCACCTGGGACACCAGCTGGAAGTAGGTGTCGTCCATCAGGTGGCTGAACACGTCGTTCGTGGTCTCGAGGACGTCCAGCCGGTGCACGTTCGCGTCCGGTTCCAGCTCGTGCAGGGCGGCCTCCACCGCGCTCGCGGCCTGGTTGTGTCCCGAGCCGACTCCTGCGGCGAGGATCATCACCCGGCGTCCCATGACGACGAGGGTACGCGTTCGGCCCGCCCCCTCAAGGCCGATTTCCGGGTCGGCGACGGGTTACGTTATAGTTTCCGGGCTGGCCGGGAGACGGTCGGTGAGGCCTAACAAGGCCCCGTGGCGCAGTTGGTTAGCGCGCCGCCCTGTCACGGCGGAGGTCGCGGGTTCGAGTCCCGTCGGGGTCGCTGAAGCGCTATTGCTTCGTCCGGCCAGGTAGCTCAGATGGTAGTAGCGTTCGCCTGAAAAGTGAAAGGTCGCCGGTTCGATCCCGGCCCTGGCCACATTCGCGCGGCGGGAGTTTTCCGCCGCGCTTTTCTTTTTGCTTTGGGACGCGCTCCTTCGGGACCGCGCCGGCTCGTCCCGGGTCCTGAGGAGCTGTCGCGAGCGTGCGAACGACAGCGTCACGAAGGGCGCCAGCGCCCCGCGGGGAGCGGTGAACGGAAATGGGACCTGTCCCCTTCCGTTCAGCCTGATTCGCGTCATCCCGGCGAACGCCGGGACACCCGCCGGCCGGCTGGCAACGCCACTCACGGGATCCCGGGTCAAGCCCGGGACGACGAGGGGCCCGGGATGACGAGGGGCCCGAGACGACGAGGGGCCTGAAACGGCGACAGGGGCCGGGCCCGAAGGCCCGGCCCCTGTGGGCGTGAGGTCAGCTCACTTCACGTAGCCGACGTTCTCCCACTTCGGCACCTTGGCCATGCCCAGGGCGCCGATGTTGGCCAGCTTGTCCCGGACGCCGATCAGCATCGGGCGCTGGTACAGCGGCAGGGTGTGGCCGGACTCCCAGATGGACTGAGCGGCCTGGTTGCCCAGGTCGGCGCGCTTGGCGGCGTCCATCTCGGTGTCGATCTGCGGGATCAGCTCGTTCAGCGTGGGGTTCTCCAGCTGCGCGTAGTTGGCCTCGTTCGGCTTGAAGGAGTCGCCCGTGCCGGTGCCACCGTAGATCTGACCGATGTTGCGCAGCGGGTACGGCGTGCCGATCCACGAGAACGCGATGATGTCGAAGTCGTGCTTGTTGAGCACGCCCGGCCAGTCCTTCGTGACGTCGACGTTCTTCAGCTTCAGGTTCACGCCGACCGCCTTCAGGCTCTTCTGCGCCTGCAGGCCCTCGTTCTCCGACGCCTTCACGCCGCTGAGCACGCGGAACACGATGTCGAGCTGCTTGCCGTCCTTCTCCCGGAACCCGGTGGACTCGTTCAGCTTCCAGCCGGCCTCGTCCAGCAGCTGCTTGGCCTTGTCCGGGTTGTAGTCGATGCCGGTGGCCTTCGCCTGATCGACGTAGCCGACCTGGTTCGACACGTACAGGTTGTTGTTCAGCGGCACCTTGTCGCCCGGCAGGCCGGCGAGGTCGGACTGCGCGATGACCGTGCGGTCGATGCCCATCATGATCGCCTGGCGAACCTTCACATCGGACAGGTTCGGCGACTTCGAGTTGATGGTGAAGTGCCGGAAGTTCGGGCCGGCGGCCACCCGCACCTCGGAGTTCTGGGCGTTCTTGGCCTGGGCGTAGCCGTCCGGGTCAGCGCCGATGTCGTAGTAGTCGACCTCCTGGTTCGCGAACGCCGCGGCGAGGCCCTCCGGCGCGACCAGCTTCCACGAGAGCTTGGTCAGGACGGGCTTCGCACCCCACCACTTGTCGTTCGGCACCATCGTGACGAGGCCACTGGTCTTGTCCCAGCTGTCGACCTTGAACGGGCCGCTGAACCACGCGTCCTTGTACTCGCCCCAGCCGTCGTTGAACAGCTCGGGGGTCGCGACGCCTTCGGCGGGCAGCGGGCCGTCGGCGATGATCGCCGTCCAGTCGGGATAGGTGGTCTTGAAGGTGAACAGGACCTCCTGCGGGTTCGCGCCGGCCACCACCGAGGTGACCTGGTTCCAGCCGTCGGTGGACGCGGCGGCGAACTTCTTGTTGCTGCCGTTCTGGGCCTTCCAGGTGGCGATCCAGTCGTCGGCGTCGATCACCGAGCCGTCGTTCCAGGTGGCCTTGGGGTTGAGCTCGAGGGTGACCACCAGCTTGTCGGTGACGTCGGTCTTGGCCTCGACCAGGTAGTCGGGGTTGATGACGGGCTCGCCGTCGCCCTTGAAGTCGTAGTAGGTGGGCCGGATCGGCGACTGCAGGAAGACCAGCTCGGCATCGTTACCGGTGATGTTGAACTGGTTCCACGTCGTGATCTGGCTGCTCATATAGCCGACGAACTCACCGGCGACGAGCTGATCGTGGGGAGTCTCGTTGATGTCCCAACCACCCGCGGGGGCGGGCGAGCCGGGGACGGCGCCGGCGGTGCCACCGGCCGTTGGTGCCTGGGACGGTCCGCCGCAGGCGGCCATGGTCAGGGCCAGGCCTCCGGCGATCAGCGGCATCAGGATTCTTGAAGCCTTCACTGTTCCTGTTTCCTCCATGTGGGTCATGGCCCGGTGGCGCCGAGGGGGCGACGCGCCGTGGCCATTCAGATAGCTTCCGACGATACCCCTTGCCACCAGGCCCTTCCCAATCACCGCGCGTAACGACCTGCTAACGAAATTCGCGGCGGGCGGAGATTTTCGCGGTCTGGCGGGGTGTTCCCACGAACGACGGAGCGCGCTCGACGGCCCTTCGTGACGCCGGCTCGTCCCTCACCGGCTCCTCAGGGAGCGGTGAATGACACGTCATCCCGGCGAACGCCGGAATCCCCGGCGCCCGGCTGGCAACCTTGCTCGCGGGATCCCGGGGCAGGCCCGGGATGACCGAGGGGCCGGATGCCCGACGGCCCGGACGACCGACGGCCCCGGATGCCGAGGAGACCGCGATGAGCGGGCGTGGGGCGTCAGGCCGGGGTTGCGGCGTGGGCGGGGTCGGCGGAGCCGAGGAGGCCGGGACCGGCGTAGTGGCAGGCGGCCTGGTGGTCTCCGGGCTGGTCAGCGAGCGGTGGCGGCACCTCGCGACAGCGCTGGCGCAGCTCCTCGTCCAGGGCGGCGTAGCGGAAGCAGCGGGTGCGGAACTTGCAGCCCGAGGGCGGATCGGCCGGGCTGGGCAGGTCGCCGGACAGCACGATCCGGTGCCGGGAGCGCTCGGTGTTCGGGTCGGGGATGGGGATCGCCGACAACAGCGCCTGCGTGTACGGGTGGGCGGGGTTCGTGTACACCTCGTCCACGTCGCCCACCTCGACGATCGAGCCGAGGTACATCACCGCGACCCGGTCCGCGATGTGCCGGATCACCGCGAGATCGTGCGCGACGAACAGGTACGACAGTCCGAGCTTGGCCTGCAGGTCGTCCAGCAGGTTGATCACGCCGGCCTGGATGGACACGTCCAGAGCCGACACCGGCTCGTCCAGCACCATGACCTTCGGCTCCAGCGAGAGCGCGCGGGCGATGCCGATCCGCTGCCGCTGGCCGCCCGAGAAGTGCTGCGGGTACCGGTCGGCGTGCGCTGCTTCGAGGCCCACCAGCCGCAGCAGGTCGCGGACCCGTCCGTCGATCTCGGACTTGCTGTAGCCGTGGACGCCCATCGGCTCGGCGATGATGTCGTAGATCGGCATCCGCGGGTCCAGCGACGCCATCGGGTCCTGGAACACCACCTGCAGGTTGCGCCGCAACTGCTTGCGCTCCCGCCGTCCCAGCCTGGCCGTGTTCTTGCCGAGCACGCTCACCGAACCGGCGGTCGGCGTGCTGAGGTTCAGGATCTCCAGCAGCGTGGTGGTCTTGCCGCAGCCGGACTCGCCCACCAGGCCCAGCGTCTCCCCCTCGCGGATGTCGAGGTCGATGCCGTCGACGGCGTACACGGTGCCGATCCGGCGCCGGTAGATCGCACCCTTCATCAGGGGGTAGTGCCGCTTCAGGCCCCTCAGCTCCAGCACGGGCGGACGGTCCTCGCGCGGCAGCTGCCGCAGCTCCGACGTGGCCAGCTGCGGCACCGGGTACAGCTCCTCGTGGCCCTTGCCGGCCAGGTCGTCCAGCCGGATGCAGGCCGCCAGGTGATCCATCGAGTCGGTCGGCTCCAGCTCGGGCTCCGCCAGCGTGCACTGCTCGATCGCGGCCGGGCACCGGGGGACGAACGGGCAGCCGGGCGGCAGGTCGACCACGGACGGCGGGTTGCCCTCCAGCACCGGCAGGGCGCCTTCGCTGGCCCGGTCCAGCCGCGGGACGGTGCCCAGCAGGCCGATCGTGTACGGCATCCGTGGTCGGTAGAAGATGTCGTCGACGGAGCCCTGCTCGACCGGCCGGCCCGCGTACATCACCACCACCCGGTCGGACATGCCGGCCACGATCCCGAGGTCGTGCGTGATCATGATGATCGCCGCGCCGGTCTCCTTCTGAGCGGTCTTCAGCACCTCAAGCACCTGGGCCTGGATGGTCACGTCCAGCGCGGTGGTGGGCTCGTCGGCGATGATCACGTCCGGGTCGTTGGCGATCGCCATCGCGATCATCACCCGCTGCCGCATGCCGCCGGAGAACTCGAACGGGAACGACTTCACCCGCACCTGCGGGTTCGGGATGCCGACCAGGTCGAGCAGCTCGATCGCCCGGTTCCACGCCTTCGACTTCGGCACGTCGTAGTGGGCCTGGATCGCCTCCACGATCTGGTCGCCGACGGTGTACACCGGCGTCAGGGCACTCAGCGGGTCCTGGAAGACCATCGCGAGGTCGCGGCCGCGGATCTTGCTGAGCTCCTCGTCCGTCCGTCCCAGCAGTTCGTCGCCGTGCAGCTTGATCGAGCCGATGATCCGGGTGGTCGGGGGGTGCAGGCCCATCACGGCCAGCGACGTCACCGACTTGCCGGAGCCCGACTCCCCCACGATCGCCAGCGTCTCGCCCGCGGCCAGGTCGAAGCTGAGCCCGCGGACCGCGCGGACCGGACCGGCCTCGCTGGGGAACGTGACGTGCAGGTCGCGGACGGAGAGGACGGTCTCACCGGCCTTGGTGCGGCGGTCCTTCACCTGGTTCTGCAGGCTCAGTGCGGTGCTCATGCGGGGTCCCTGCGGAGTTGTTCGGGGGAGCGCAGCGGAGGAGAAGAACTCCGTGGGGTGTTTCTCATGCCTGTCCTCCCGACGCGGAGCTGGGGTCGAGGGCGTCGCGCAGACCGTCCCCGATGGCGTTCACGCACATCACCAGGAAGACCAGGATGGTCGCCGGCCCGAGGAAGATCCACGGGTAGGTCGTCGCCATCCGCGCACCCTCACCGATCAGGGTGCCCAGCGAGGTGTCCGGCGCCTGGACGCCGAAGCCGAAGTACGACAGGCCGGTCTCGGACAGGATCGCGTAGCCGACGCCGAGGGTGGCGTCGATGATCAGCAGCGAGGACGCGTTCGGCAGGATGTGCCGGACGATGATCCGGAACGCCGAGAGCCCCATGAACTTGGCCGCCAGCACGTACTCGCGCTCACGGATCGACAGCGTCAGCGAGCGGACCACCCGCGCCGAGAGCGGCCAGGCGAACGCCGCCAGCAGCACGACCAGCAGTATCCACGCCGCGTCCCCCTCGGGAGCGCCGCGGGAGGCCACCGCGATCAGGAAGAAGCTCGGCACGACCAGCAGCAGGTCGATGATCCACAGCATCGCGCGCTCGTACCACCCGCCCAGGTAGGCGGCGGAGGCGCCGACCAGCGCGGCGATCGAGGTGGACATGATCGCCACCAGGACGCCGATCAGCAGCGACTTGCCCAGACCGCGGACGGTGAGCGCCAGCACGTCCCGGCCGGCCTGGGTGGTGCCCAGCAGGTGCGAGGAGTTCGGCGGGGTGAGGAAGGAATAGGTGTCGATGTCGTCGAACTTCCAGTACAGGAAGGTCGAACCGAACAGGGCGAGGATGACGAGGAACACGATCCCCGCCGCACCGAAGACGGCGGTCTTGTTGCGCAGGAACCGGCGGAAGACCAGCTGTCCGCGCGTGAGCCGCTTCGCCCGGCGTCCACCCCTGGCCTTCTCGACGAGCTTCGCGTTCGGCTGCTCCATGCCGGGCTCGACCGGCGCTGTGGTGAGCTCACTCATGCGGGGTCCCTGCGGAGTTGTTCGGGGGAGCGCAGCGGAGGAGGAGAACTCCGTGGGGTGCTCTCATGCCAGCCTCACTCTCGGGTCGAGGATCGCGACCATGATGTCGGACAGCACCGCCCCGACCAGTACGCAGACGCCGGCGAAGGCCGTCACCGCGACCACACCGTTCACGTCGTGCTTGGTGATCGTGTCGACGCCGTACTGGCCGATGCCCGGGAAGCTGAAGATGCGCTCGGTGAAGGTGGCGCCGACGAACATCGTCGCCACGCTGAACGCGACGTAGGTGCCGGTGGGGATGAGCGCCGTGCGCAGCGCGTGCTTCATCACCGCCTTCTTCGCCGGCAGGCCTTTGGCCCGGGCTGTTCGGACGTAGTCCGCGCCGAGCGAGTCGAGCATCAGGTTGCGCTGGATCCGGCTCATCGACGCCGCACCGAGCACGATCAGCACGAGCGTCGGCAGCAAAAGGTGCTGTGCCCGGTCGACGAGGTCGGCCAGCGGGTAGTCGCCCACGTCCCCGGTCTCGCCGATGAACTCGAAGGTGCGGGTGCCGGTGACGTTGTTGAACCAGGTCGCGCCGATCTGGGTGAGGTGGCCGACCACGAACGCGGGCGTGGAGATGATCAGCAGCGAGATGAAGGTGACCACCCGGTCGCTCACCTTGTACTGGCGGGTCGCGGTCCAGGCACCGGCGGCGACGCCGACCACGATGCCGACCAGCGTGCCGACCAGCAGCAGCCGCAGGCTCACCCACATGCGGCTCGCGATCTGCTCGTTGACGCTGACGCCCTCCGGGGAGAAGCCCCAGTTGCCCTGGAACACGCCGGTGAGCCAGATCCAGTAACGCTCGAACAGGGGAACGTTGTCGCTGAGGTTGTACTTGAGGAGCTGTGCCTCGACGATCGCGGGGTCGACCGGCGGCTGCCGAACCGCCCACAGGGAGCGCGGATTCAGCTGGGTGGCGGCGAGCACGAAGGTCAGCGAAACTGCGACGTACAGCAGTACGAGGTAGTTCAGCAGTCGCTTCCCGATGTAGCGAAGCATGGATGGAAAGTACCCCAGGCGGCGGTCTTCCCCAAACGAATCACCGCTCGCGGCGGTTGACCACCACCGTCCCCAGCAGCAGGTCGTTCAGCGCCCGACGCTCCGCGCCGATCACGATCGTGGGCAGGACGAGGCAGATCAGGGCAGCCCTCGCCAGCGCCCGCGGCCAGCCGAGCGGCTGCCCGTCGAGGCGGACGATGCCGATCCGGGCGACCAGCTGACCGAAGCTGCCGCCGGTGAGCGCGCTGAGCACGGCGCTCTGGAGGAAGAACACCGCCAGGATCATCCACGCGCGCCAGCCGCCCTCGCGGAGCACGCCGGTGCCGAACAGGAACACCGCCACCACCATGGACGCGCCCCAGTCCAGCACCAGGGCCGCGATCCGCGCGCGCCAGGACGCCAGCGAGCCGCGTCCGGCCTGCGGCAACCCGATGCTCGCGCCCGGGTAGGCGTCCAGTGTGGTCACGCGGCGAGCCTACCCACCGCCCCCGCCGCCTCCCAGTGACGGGATGGCGAGTCCCTGTTACCGGGCTGAAACAAAGACGCAACTCGGCGGTTACGGCTGGTGCCTAGGGTTTGGCGCGTTGATTCCCTGAGCCCTACGGAGGACCCATGTTCCAAGGCGCCGACGACCTGTTGGCCTATCTCAAGGACGAGGCTGTCGAGACCGTCGACGTCCGCTTCTGCGATCTGCCCGGCGTGATGCAGCACTTCACCGTGCCGGCTCAGTTCTTCGGCCCGGAGGTGTTCGAGGACGGCCTGTCCTTCGACGGCTCGTCCATCCGCGGGTTCCAGAAGATCCACGAGTCGGACATGACCCTCATGCCCGACCCGACGACCGCCTTCATCGACCCGTTCCGCCGGTCGAAGACGCTGGCCCTGAACTTCTTCGTGCACGACCCGCTGACGAAGGAGCCCTACAGCCGCGATCCGCGCAACATCGCGCGCAAGGCAGAGAACTACCTAGCGTCCACGGGCATCGGTGACACCGCGTTCATGGGCCCGGAGGCCGAGTTCTACGTGTTCGACTCGGTGCGCTTCGAGACCAAGGCGAACGCCGGTTTCTACTACATCGACTCCGAGGCGGGCGCCTGGAACACCGGCGTCGAGTCCGAGAGCGACGGCCGCGGCAACCGCGGCTACAAGGTGAAGTACAAGGGCGGCTACTTCCCGGTGCCCCCGGTCGACCACTTCTCCGACCTGCGCGACGACATGGTGCGTCACCTGATCGACGCCGGTCTCGAGATCGAGCGTGCGCACCACGAGGTGGGTACCGCCGGCCAGGGCGAGATCGCGACCAGGTTCGACACGTTGCTCGGCGCGGCCGACAACCTGATGAAGTACAAGTACATCATCAAGAACACGGCGTGGGCCGCGGGCAAGACCGCCACCTTCATGCCGAAGCCGATCTTCGGCGACAACGGCTCGGGCATGCACGTGCACCAGTCGATCTGGAAGAACGGCCAGCCGCTGTTCTACGACGAGGCCGGCTACGCGAACCTCTCCGACCTCGCCCGCTGGTACATCGGCGGCCTGCTGCACCACGCTCCCGCTGTGCTGGCGTTCACCAACCCGACGGTGAACAGCTACCACCGCCTGGTGCCCGGCTTCGAGGCCCCGGTGAACCGGGTCTACAGCTCGCGGAACCGCTCGGCGTCCATCCGGATCCCGATCACCGGCTCGAACCCGAAGGCCAAGCGCCTCGAGTTCCGCTGCCCCGACCCGTCGTCCAACCCGTTCCTGGCGTTCCCCGCCATGCTGCTGGCCGGCCTGGACGGGATCCAGAACAAGATCGAGCCGCCGACCCCGATCGACAAGGACCTGTACGAGCTGCCGCCCGAGGAGCACGCTCAGGTGGCGACCGTCCCGGGTTCGCTGGACGCCGTGCTGGAGGCCCTGGAGGCCGACCACGACTTCCTGCTCGCCGGCGACGTGTTCACCGCCGACCTCATCGAGACCTGGATCGACATGAAGCGGGCCGACATCGACGCCATCCGGCTGCGTCCGCACCCGCACGAGTTCGAGATGTACTTCGACATGTGATCACTTCGCGGCGCGAGTGCGGAGGGTTGTCCACCTTGTTCGGTGGGCAACCCTCCGCATCGTTCTGTCGGTGCCCGGCACGCCGCCGTCACTCCGCCGCGGGAGTGCCTAGGGTGTGAGCGTGACCGATCGGGTGGTGGCCGTGCTGGGCCGCGGAATCGTTGCTCAGGACACTCCGCTGCTGGTCGCGGACGACCTCGGCCTCACCCGCGGAGACGGCTGCTTCGATGCCTGCCGGGTGGTGGCCAGGGACGGAGCGGCGCGCGTCGACCACCTCGACCAGCACCTCGCCCGGTTCGCCCGCTCGGCCGCCGCCATGGAACTGCCGGCACCCGACGAGACCGCCTGGCGTGAGCTGATCGGCCAGGCTCTGGCGGCCTGGACCGGCACCGGCGAGGCCGTGCTCAAGCTCGTGCTCACCCGCGGCCCCGAGTACGCCGACGCTGGCGCCACCGCCCTGCTCACCATCAGCCCGGCGCCGGACGCCTCGCTGGCGCGACGCGGTGTCACCGCCGGGACCTTCAGCCGGGGTTACCCCAGCGACGCGTTCGCCTCGGCGCCGTGGCTGCTCGGCGGCGTGAAGACGCTGTCCTACGCGGTGAACGTCGCTGCGAAACGAGAGGCTGTCCGGCGCGGCGTGGACGAGGTGGTGTTCACTTCGGCCGACGGCTACCTGCTGGAGGGTCCGACCAGCGGGCTGCTCGTGGCCGCCGACGACCAGCTGTGGACCACGCCACTGGACGGAACCGGTGTGCTCGCGTCGGTGACCATCGAGGTGATCCTCAGTGCCGCCCGGGCCCAGGGTGTCGGCACCCGGTACGCACTGTTCCGTCCCGACGACCTGCCGGGAACCGACGGCGTCTGGCTGGTGTCCGCCGTCCGCGGTGTGCTGCCGGTGCTGGAGCTGGACGGCGTGCCGCTGCCCTCCAATCCGGAGGTCACCGCGCGGCTGGCCGCGGCAGCCGGCTTCGACTGAGCAGAGCTGCGCCGGTCCGGCGGCTCGACGTGCAGAACAACCGCTGGTCGAGCCCGGCTCGACCAAACAGAACAACCGCTGGTCGAGCTTGTCGAGACCGGCCAGACATCTCGACAAGCTCGATGAGCGGTCGGGCGGGTCGGCGAGCAGTCGGGCGGGTTGACGAGCAGTCGGGCGGGTCGACACGCGACGGCGGCTAGCCGGTTGCCACCTCTACGCGGTTGCCCCAGGGGTCGTCGACGCTGAGTCGCGCTGCGCTCGGGCCGGCGTCCAGGGCGACGTTGAGACCGCGGCCGCGCAGGCGGGCGGCCGCCTGCAGCACGTCGTCCGCGGACGGCACCTCGATCGCCACGCGGCCCAGGCCCAGCGCGGGGGCACGGAGGCCGACACCGGCGCTCTGCCAGGTGTTCATCGCCATGTGGTGGTGGTAGCCGCCGGCGGAGACGAACAATGCTCCGGGCAGGTCCGCGGTGACCTCGAAGCCGAGGGCGTCGACATAGAAGTCCTTCGCGAGCGCGGTCTGGCCCACCTTGAGATGCACGTGCCCGACGACCTGCGCGGCGGTGCCCGCCAACGCGGGACGACGGTCGGGCGCGGTCTCCAGGTAGTCGCGCGCGGCGTCGGTCAGGTGCTCGGCGAGGAAGTCGTTCGGATCGAGCCAGAGGGTGTCCATCACCACGCGGTCGCCACGCCACGTCCATTCGGTGCGGGGCCGGTCGACGTAGAGCTCGACGCCATTGCCCTCGGGGTCGTCCAGGTAGAACGCCTGCGAGACCAGATGGTCGCCGCTGCCGGTGTACAGCTGCGGGGTGCGCTGCGCGACCGACGCCAGCACCGTCGCGAGGGTGGCCTGGTCGGGGTGCAGCAGCGCAGTGTGGAAGAGGCCCGCGGTACGCCGCTCTCCCCTGGGCAGGTCGGGACGGTGCCGCAGCACGACGAGTTCGCGTCCGTCCCGGCCGAGGGAGACGTGACCGTCCGCCGCGTTGAGCCGGTCGAGCAGCAGCACCTCGGCGTAGAACCGGGACATCAGGTCGAGGTCGGCCACGTCCAGTGAGACCGTGGCCATCCGGGTGTCCGTCGGCAGCAGTTCAGCGGGCACAGCCCCTCCTCCAGTAGTTGAGTGTTCAACCACATGACGGTCGCACGTATTCCTTGCTTCTCCACAGGACGCGCCGGATCGACCCACAGCCAGCCGCGATGGAGTGGGGATCACCACGGAGTCGAGACCTCGGGAGGCAGATGGCGACAGCGCAACCGACAAACCCCTTCATGTGATGCGGCCCCGCCTTCCCCGGCGGGGCCGTGGGCTGTTCGCGATGAGCTGGCCGTAGCCTTGGCGCGTGAGCGGGATCGGGTGGAGCTGATGGAGGTCCTGCTGCTGGGCACCGGCGCGGCCGACGGCATCCCGAATCCGTTCTGCCGGTGCCGCACCTGTGACGACCATCGCGAGCGCGGAGAGTTGCGTACGCCCACGTCCGTGCTCCTGGACGGGCGGCTGCTGATCGATCCCGGTCCGGAGGCGCCGCGGCAGGTCACCCGGTTCGGCCGCGATCTGGTGGGACTGGAGGCGATCCTCGCCGGGCACGCGCACTCCGATCACCTCGATCCCGCCCTGCTGCTGCACCGGTCATGGGTGACGACCGAGCCCCTGCGGGTGGCCGGCCCGGCGCCGGTGATCGACGGGGCACGCCAGTGGCTGCACGTCGACCAGACCGCGGTCGGCTTCACCACCGTCACAGCCGGGGACGAGTTCGAGCTCGCCGGCTATCGGGTGACCGCCCTGCCCGCCAACCACGAGGCCTTCGGCGAGGCACTCTGCTACCTGATCGAGGACGGACGGTCGACCGTCCTCTACGCGACGGACACCGGCCTGCTGCCGGACGCCGCCTGGCGACTGCTCGCCGGCCGCCGGGCTGATCTGGTGCTGCTCGAAGAGACCTTCGGACCCCGCCCTGACAAGGGTGATCGCCATCTACATCTGGCCACGTTCGCGGCCACCGTCGAGCGGATGCGCGCTGAGGGCGTGGTGGACGAGCGGACGCGAGTGGTCGCGGTCCATCTCGCCCACGACAATCCACCGGCGCTCGAGCTGACCACCGAGTTGTCCCGGTGTCGCGCCGAAGCCGTCCCGGACGGGACCGTCATCCGGCTCTGATTCCCCTGTGAGGGGCCGCTGCCGACGGCCTGCACCGAACACGCCGCCACAGCACCTCCACCGAAACGGGACATCTCTGCCACGCGATGCGCGAGAGGGCGCGTGACTCCCTCGCCGAGCAATCTGGTGGCAGAGATGTCCCGTTCGGGTCAGGTGGTGGCGAGCCGGGCCCGCGCCCGACCTTCCAGTCGGCGGGCGACCGCCAGCTGCCGCGACGCCGCGCGACGCAGCAGGGCTGCGGCGGCCAGGCGCGTCCGCGGTGCCCGCACGGTCTCGAGACGCTGCGGAGCGGCGGGGAAGGCCGAGCTGTTCTCGGCTGCGGTGCGCTCGAGCACGGGGGCATAGCTGATGAAGGTGAACATGGCTGTCTCCTCTGGTTGGGCGGTCTCCCGATGGCTCAGGCCACCGGGTGGGTGCTGCTCCGCACGATCAGCTCGTGGGGCAGGACGATCCGGCGATCGGGTCGCTCCGGATCGAGCAACAGCTCGGCGGCAAGGCGTCCCTTGTCCTGCACGGGCTGGTGGATCGTGGTGAGTCCGGCCGCGGCCGACTCGGGCAGGTCATCGAACCCGACCAGGGAGATGTCCCGGCCGGGGGTCAGGCCCCGCTGACGACAGGCGTCCATGAGGCCGAGCGCGATCACGTCGCTGACCGCCACCACCGCCGTCGGACGGTCGCGCCGGTCGAGCACGATGGTGCCGACCGCCTGGCCCGCCGCCCAGGAGTTGGTGCCGATCGGGACGATGGTGACGTCGACCCCGGCGAGCCCGTCCAGCAGGCCGCTGATTCGCAGGTGATCGGACGGGTGGACGTCGCCTCGCCGGTACTCCTTCATGGGTACCTGCCCGGCGAAAGCCTCACCGGCAAGGAGAAACACCCGCCGGTGACCGAGCCTGCGCAGGTGCTGGCCGACCTCGACGCCGGCGGCGTAGTCGTCGATGACGACATAGTCGCCACTCGACGGCACCCCTTCCGCCGACCGGGCCTCCATCGTGCAGTAGACGGTGGGCAGCCCGCGCTCCCGGGCCCGGGCCATGGCCGGCTGGTCGCCACACAGGCCGGCGATGCCGTCGACGGCCGCATCCTGGATGGCGGCGAGCGCGTCGATGTCCCCGGCGGGAACGCTCAGCAGCGTGATGCTCGCACGCTTGCGTTCCATCACCTCGCTGAAGGCCGCCAGCCAGGCCACCGAGAACGGGTCCGAGAAGGCGTAGGAGAGGCGCTCCTCGAAGACCACCGCGAAGGTGTTGGTGCGGCCGGACCGCAGCTGCCTGGCCACGGCGTCCGGTCCGGTGTAGCCCATCTTCGCCGCCCGCTCGAGCACCCGCTGGCGCAGGCCGGCGGAGAGCTGGTCAGGACGGTTGAAGGCGTTCGACACGGTCATCACGGATACGCCGAGCACCTTGGCGATGTCCTGCTGCGTGACCTTGACCATCTCTGCACCTCCTTCCGCTGGGTCACTTCCATCCTGATCTTTATCGTTAAAGAGTTCAACCTCCCGAGCGTCTGTATCGTTAAAGACGCGGCCCAGGGTGGGAGGACTACCCCGTCCCGGCCGTACAGCCGGCTTGGGATACTCGGGCGGTGACCAGCCGCATCTCCCACACCACGATCGACTGCACCGACCCCTACCAGCTGTCGCGCTGGTGGGAGCAGGTGATCGACTACCACGAGAACCCGGACGATCCCAACGAGCCCGATCACGAGGAGTGCTTCATCGGGCCGGCGGGCGGCGGCCAGGGTGTGCTCTTCATCCGGGTTCCGGAAGGCAAGACGGTGAAGAACCGCGTCCACTTCGACCTGCGTCCGACGGACCGGACCCGGGACGAGGAGATCGAGCGGCTTCTGGGCGTCGGCGCGACCTTCGTCGCCGACCACCGCGGCATCAACGGCCCGGGCAGCGGCTGGGTGGTGCTCGCCGACCCCGAGGGCAACGAGTTCTGCATCCTGCGCTCGGACGCGGAGCTGGGCAACTGATCCCGGCTCCGGACGGTCTCGGGCCTACTCGGCGTTCCAGAGGCGGGTGTAGAAGTCCTGCTTCGCCGGGTCGGGGGCGATGCCGTAGCCGGCCAGGAGCGCCGGCCTCCAGCCATCGCCGTAGTTCCAGCCGAGGCTGAGCAGCGCGGGGGCGAGGTCGGCCCAGCGGTCGCCCACGCCGAGGCGGCCGAGGTCGACGTAGCCGACGCAGCGTCCGGACGCGTCCAGCAGGAAGTTCGGGTTGCACGCGTCGCCGTGGCAGACGACCGGGTCGAGGTCCGGCCAGGGCCCTAGTGCGTCCTCGGGCAGATCCCGGTACGCGAGCCGATCCGGGATCGACCACTCCCACCGGCAGCCCTCCACCGGCACCGTGTCGTGGAACCGGCGCAGGGCCCGGCCCAGCTCCGGCACGACGACCTCCGGTCGCTCCCGCCAGCCGCCCAGCACGGCTGACGTGGCGGGGATGCCGACCGTCCGCAGCCAGCGGTTGCCGGCCCTGTCCGTGCCGTGGTCGATCGGACGCGGCGCAGCGACGAAGGCGCTCACCCAGCCCAGCCGCTCGAACTCGGGGTCGGGCTCGAACTCCGCATGCGCCGGACCGTATTTGACGTACTCAGCGCCAGCATCGATCGAGAACGTGACGCCGCCGATCTCGTTACGCCAGACGATCTCCACCGGACGTCCGGCGGCCAGCTCGTCGACGATCGCCGGCACCGTGATGCCGTCGAAGCGCCGGTTCGGGATCTCGCTGGTCATGACGTCCTCGTTGGTTGAGCTTGTCGAAACCCGGTCTCGACAGGCTCGACCAGCCGAACGGGTGCTACAGCGGCAGCAGCCGGAAGACCGGACCGGGGATGTGCTTGAGCACGATCATCACGAAGCGGAACGGTGCGGGCACCCAGATCAGCCTCTGGCCCTTGCGGGCGGCGTCGACGACCTCGGTAGCCAGCTGCTCCTTCTCGACGGTCAGCGGCGCGTCCTTGACGTGGGCGGACATCCGCGTCCGCACCTGGCCGGGGCGGACGACGAGCACCTTCGGCCCGAACGGCGCCAGCGCCTCGCCGAGCAGTCGGTAGAACCCGTCCAGGCCGGCCTTCGTCGAGCCGTAGACGAAGTTCGAGCGGCGGACCAGCTCACCGGCGACGGTCGACATCGCGATGATCTGGCCGTAGCCCTGGGCCTTCATCCTCTGCCCGAGCAGGACGCCGACGCTCACCGCGCCGGTGTAGTTCACCTGCGCGATCTGGACGGCCTTGGCCTGGTCCTGCCACAGTTCCTCGGCGTCGCCCAGCAGCCCGAACGCGACGATCGCCACGTCGATGTCGGCGATCCCCCACGCCGCGTCGATCACGCCGGGGTGGGTGTCGAACGCGGTGGCGTCGAAGTCGAGCGCGTCCACCTCGGACGCCCCGGCGGCCTTCAGGTCGGCCACGGTCGCGTCCTTCAGTTCGTCACCGGGCTGGACGCCGAGCACCACCCGCAGCGGCTGCTTGGCCAGATACTCCTTCACGATGGCCAGCCCGATCTCGGACGTGCCGCCGAGCAGCAGCACGGTCTGGGGATTGCCGGTGGCGTCGATCATCTCGTGGTTCTCCTCGGGGATCCCGGGTCAGGCCCGGGATGACGGTGGCTGGGATCGGATGACGGTGGTTGGGATCGGACGACGGTGGCTGGATGGGGCTCAGAGCAGTTCGAGCCGGCGCGCCAGGTCGGAGGCGAACACGCCGTGCGGGTCGATCCGGCGGCGGGTGGCGATCCAGGCGTCGATCTCGGGATACATCGCGTGGAAGGTGGCGGCGGTCGTCCGGGAGTCCTTGGCGGTGTACAGCCGGCCGCCGAACTCAAGGATGCGGGCGTCCAGGCCGTGCAGGAACTCGTGCAGGCCGGCCTTGATCGGGAAGTCCACGCAGACGTTCCAGCCGGCCATCGGGTAGCTCAACGGCGCCCGGTTGCCCGGCCCGAACAGCTTGAACACGTTCAGGAAGGAGTAGTGCCCGGACGCCTGGATGTCGCGGATCAGGTCCTTGAACTCCGCGACGGCCGAGGGCGGCACCACGAACTGGTACTGCAGGAAGCCGTGCGAGCCGTAGGCGCGGTTCCACTCGCTGAACATGTCCAGCGGGTGGTAGAAGCCGGTGAGCGACTGGATCTTGCCGGTGTAGTTGCCGCTCTTGGCGTACCAGAGGCTGCCCAGCAGCGTGAACGTGTACTTGTTGGCCAGTCCGTTGGGGAAGACGTCCGGCAGCTCGAACAGCGGCTTGGCGTTGAACGCCAACGGGTCGGACGCGAGCTTCGGCGCCTTCTCCTTCAGCTGGTCGAGCGTGGCCAGCGAACCCCGCGACAGCGCCGCCCGGCCCAGCTTGGGGGCGGGCGAGATCGCGTCGAACCACGCGCTGGAGTAGTCGTAGCGGGACTCCGACCCGTCGGAGTGGACGGCGATCGTCTCCTCGAGGCTGCGGGTGACCACGCCGTCCGCAATGAAGTACGCGGTCTCGGTCCGGGTCATGGTGAGCACGACCCGCAGGATGATCCCGGTCAGCCCGACCCCGCCGATCGTCGCCCAGAACAGGCTGGCGTCGGGGTCGTCGGGCGAGCCGTCCGGGGTGAGGGTGAGGACGCGACCGTCCGCCACCAGCAGCTGCATGGACGCCACGTGGTTGCCGAACGAGCCCGCGCTGTGGTGGTTCTTGCCGTGGACGTCGCAGCCGATCGCGCCGCCGATGGTGACCTGCCGGGTGCCGGGCAGCACCGGGATCCACAGGCCGTACGGCAGTGCGGCGCGCATCAGGTCGTCGAGGCTGACCCCGGCGTCGACGTCGACGGTGGCTGCGTCCGGGTCGATCGAGTGGATGCGGTTCAGCGGGGTCATGTCGACCACGACGCCGCCGGCGTTCTGGGCGACGTCGCCGTAGGAGCGGCCGAGCCCGCGGGCGACGATGCCGCGCTTCAGGTGGGACGGGGAATCAGCGTTGTGCTCCGCGACCGCTGCGACCGCGGCGGCGATCAGGTCGGCGTCCGGCGTGGACAGGACCTGGGCCGTCGTCGCGGCGGTGCGTCCCCAGCCGGTGAGACTGCTGGTGACGGTGGGCAGGTCGGGGACGGTGGATGTGCTCATCGCCGCTCAGACTACTCTGCGCAATCGGCCGGACGGGCCCCGTGGACCGGGTCTAGCATGTGCGGAATGAGCGCCAACGAGACCCTGATGAGCGTCTGCGACGCCGCGTTGTTCGACCTGGACGGAGTGCTGACGCCCACCGCGGAGGTGCACATGCGCGCGTGGGGCCGGATGTTCAACGAGTTCCTGGCCGCGCGCGCGGGATCGGCCGCGGCGGGTGAGGATCTCAGCCCCTACACCGACGCCGACTACTTCGCCCACGTCGACGGCAAGCCGCGCTACGACGGCGTCCGGGACTTCCTGGCCTCGCGCGGCATCACGCTGCCGCTCGGCGACCCGTCCGACTCACCGGAGGCCCCCACCGTGTGTGGGCTGGGCAACCGCAAGAACGTCACCTTCGCCGCCGTCCTGGCGACGGAGGGCGTCACGCCGTATCCGGGATCGGTGCAGTTCCTGGACTACCTGGCCGGTCGCGGCACGGCGGTCGCGGTCGTGTCGTCGTCCGCCAACGCCGATGCCGTGCTCATGGCAGCCGGCCTGCGCGGCCGGTTCGAGGTGCTGGTGGACGGTCTCCTCGCCCGCCGCGAGGGGTTGCCCGGCAAGCCGGCCCCGGACACCTACACCTACGCCGCGGCCGCGCTCGGCGTGCCCGTGTCGCGCGCGGTGGTGTTCGAGGACGCGGTCTCCGGCGTGGCCGCCGGTCGTGCCGGACGCTTCGGCCTCGTCGTCGGCGTCGACCGTGGCGTGGGCGTCTCGGCCCTCACGGCAGCCGGCGCCGATCTCGTGGTCGCCGACCTGGCGGAGTTGCTGCCGTAGCACACCTCATCGCTCCCTGAGGAGTCGGGTGCGGGACGAGCCCCACGTCACGAAGGGGCCTGGCTTCGTCGAGCTCGGCCACCGTCTCGACAGGCTCGACCGACGTTGGACTGTCAGCCGGGGTTGAACTCGCCCCACTCGACGTCCTCGTCGGGGTCGGCGTGGCCGTGCCTGGTGGCCTCGGCGAGCGCCTGCTTCGTCCTGGCGAGTTCCGCCTCGAGTTCCTGGACGCGATCGCGGAGATCGTCCATCGTCTCCTCTGGCATGCCTGCTCCCCCTTCCGGCTCCGGTCCGTCCACGCTGGCACCGGCGCGGGAGGGCGTCAATGCGCACGATTCCCGACGCCCGACTCGTCCGGGGACAGGTCCCATTCCCGTTCACCCGGTCCGGGTGAACGGGAATGGGACCTGTCCCCGTTTTCGACCACTCAGGCGGGGGTGTCCCAGAAGACGCGGTCCATCACCTGGCGGGCGAGGCGGGCGCGCTTGCGGTAGTCCTCGACGAAGAGGGACGACTCACCCTTCGCGTAGCCGAGGATCTGGGCGAGCGCCGCCACCTCGCGCACGTCGTTCGGCAGGCTGTCGCCGGCGCGGCCGCGCAGCAGCATGATCGCGTTGCGGATCCGGCTGGCCAGCACCCACGCCGCGCGCAGCGCCTCCGCGTCCGGCTCGTCGAGCAGGCCGGCGTCGACCGTCGCGGCCAGCGCCTCCAGCGTGCCGGTCGTGCGCAGCCGCGCGTCCCCGCCGGCGTGGTGCAGTTGCAGCAGCTGCACCACCCACTCGACGTCCGACAGCCCGCCCGGCCCCAGCTTGACGTGCCGGCCCGGGTCCCCGCCACGAGGCAGCCGCTCGGCCTCCATCCGCGCCTTCAGCTTGCGGATCTCCAGCACCTGCGCGTGGCTGAGCCCGCCCTTCGGGTAGCGGACGTGGTCGATCTCGGCCAGCAGCACACCGGCCAGCTCCCGATCGCCGGCTCCCGCGGACGCCCGCAGCAACGCCTGCGACTCCCACGTCGACGACCACCGCTGGTAGTACGCCCGGTAGGACGCGAGGCTGCGCACGATCGCCCCGCCCTTGCCCTCCGGTCGCAGGTCGATGTCCACCTCGAGCGCCGGATCGGGTCCGGGCTTCGCCAACAGCGCCCGCAGCCGGCTGACCACGGTGGTCGCGGCCGCCGTCGCGCCCGGGTCGTCGGAGTCGGCGACCACGAACATCGCGTCCGCATCGGAGGCGTAGCCCAGCTCACGGCCGCCCCAGCGGCCCATGGCGATCACCGCGATCGGCGGCACGTCGACCCCGCGCGACGCCACCTCGAGCGCCGCGTCGATCGTCGCCCCGGCCAGGTCGCTGAGCGCCGCGCCCAGGGCCGGCAACTCGATCTCGCCGAGCAGGTCGGCCATCGCCAGCCGCAGCAGCTCCTTGCGCCGGGACGCCCGGACGGCGCCGATCGCAGCCTCCGGCGACTCGTGCCGGCGGGCGGCGGCCAGCATCTCGGCCAGCACCTCCTCACCCGGACGCGGCCGCAACCCTTCCGGGTCGCCGAGCAGCGCGGCGTTCTGCGGAGCCCGCATCAGCAGGTCCACCGCGTACCGCGACGACGCCAGGATCCGGGCCAGGTGCTCGGCCATCGCGTCACCGTCCCGCAGCGTGCGGAGGTACCACGGTGTACTACCGAGCGCCTCGGAGACCTGGCGGAAGGCCAGCAGGCCGTGGTCGGGATTCGGCCCCGCCGTGAACCAGGTCAGCATGGCCGGGAGCAGCTGCCGCTGGATCTCCGCCTGCCGCGTCATGCCGTGGCTGAGCGCCTCGATGTGCCGCAGCGCCGCCTTCGGGTCGGCATAGCCGAGCGCCCGCAGCCGCGTCTCCGCGGCCTCCGAGGTCAGCCGCACCTCGGCGGACGGGATCCGCGCCACCGCCTCCAGCAGCGGCGAGTAGAACAGCCGCTGGTGCAACGTCAGCACCCGCCGGCTGGTCGAGCGCCACAGGTGCATCAGCTCGCTCGGCTCCGGCAGCCCGATCGCCCGTGCCAGCCAGCGCTGGCTGTCCTCGTCCTCCGGCATCAGGTGGGTGCGGCGCAGCCGGTACAGCTGGACGCGGTGCTCCAGCAGCCGCTCCAGCCGGTAGGCCGTGGCGAGGTCGAAGCCGTCCGACCGGCCGACGTAGCCGTGGTCGACCAGCGCGGCCAGCGCCTCGAACGTGCCGCGCAGCCGCAGCCGTTCGTCCGCCCTGCCGTGGACGAGCTGCAGCAGCTGGACGCTGAACTCCACGTCGCGCAGCCCGCCGGCGCCCAGCTTGATCTCGGTGTTCGCCTCGCGAGCCGGCAGCAGCGAGATCACCCGCCGCCGCATGGCCTGCACCTCGCCCACGAACGCGTCGTTGTCGGCCACCCGCCAGACCATCGGCCAGACCATGTCCACGAAGCCCTGGGCGAGGGCGAGGTCGCCGGCCATCGGCCGGGCCTTGAGCATCGCCTGGAACTCCCAGTTCTTCGCCCATTTCTCGTAGTAGGCGCGGTGGGACGCCAGCGTGCGCACCAGAGGCCCCGCCTTGCCCTCGGGACGCAACGCCGCGTCGATCTGCCAGATCGTGCCCGCCCCGGTGTGGGCGGAGCACACCCGGGTCAGCGCCCCCGCGAGCCGCGTCGCCACGTTGACGGCCTCGCCGGCCTCACAGACCGGCTCGCCCGCGGCGTCCTGCGCGGGTTCGGCCAGGTACAGCACGTCCACGTCGCTGACGTAGTTCAGCTCCCGCGCGCCGGTCTTGCCGAGGGCGACGATGCCGATCCGGCAGCTCTCCCAGCCCGGCACCTCTCCCCTGGCGAGGGCGAGCGCCGTCTCCACGGTGGCGTCGGCGAGGTCGGCCAGTTCGGCGGCGACGTCGGGCAGCTCCGCCATCACGTCGGACGCGGTCAGGTCGCGCGCCGCGATCCGCAGCAGCGCCCGCCGGTAGGCGCGGCGCAGGTCGTCCGATCGCCCCGGCTCCGCCACCGGCGCCTCGGCCCCGGGGTCCGCGCCCACGGCGCGCAGCAGCTCGGCCCGCAGGTCGGCCGGCGGACGCCGCTGCACGGCCTCGGTGAGCACCTCGACGTCGTCGGGATGGGTGCCGAGGTGCTGGTTGAGCGCGATGCTGGCCCCCAGCACGGCGATCAGCCGCCGGGCGAAGCCGGGGTCGGCGCCGAGCTCGGCGAACACCCCCGGGTGAGCGGACGCGAGCCGGTTCAGCCCGGCGAGGGCGAGATCGGGGTCGGCGGCCCGCTGCGCCTCGGCGAGGGCGAGTTCGACCTGCTCCTCGGTGCCGCGCTCGCGCCAGGCGTCCACCACCGCGGCGGCGGCGGTCGCGTCCGCGAAGCCGAGCCGGGCGAGCCGGGCGGGCTGGCTGTCGATCCTGCTCACGCTCGCGATGCTAGCGTCTGGAGTCGTGGCCAGGACCGTGTCTGCGAGCGAGATCGAGCAGCTCAGGCAGGTCGTCCGCGATCTCGCCGCCGATCCGGACGCACCCGTCCCCCGCCCCCGGCTCGCCGCCGCGGCCCGTACGGTCTGCGCGCTGCTGGCCGTCCACCATCCCGGAGGGACGGTGGAACTGCGCGTGCCGCCGTTCGCCGCCGTCCAGCTCGGCATCGGCGAGCGCGGCCGGCACACCCGCGGCACTCCGCCCAACGTCGTCCAGACCGACGCGACCACGCTGCTGCGGCTCGCCGCCGGCAGCCTCACCTGGGCCGACGCCCTGGCCGGCCACGCGGTCCGCGCATCCGGAATCTACAGCGACCTGACCCCGCTGTGGCCCCTGCCGGAACTGGCCTGACGCACACCTCCCCAGCCGACACGGAGGAAGCGCACAGCTGAACCACAGGTTCGCCGGGCTTCGGCCACAGGTGCGAGTTCTAGCCTCGACACCGTGGCAGAGAGCCTGAGGAGAACCGCACGCTATGACAACTGAGACCGACGGGTTCGCGCCCGACCAGCCCGACATCCCGGTGAAGCGCCGCTTCCGGATGACCCCGAAGAGATGGCTCGTCGCCGGCCTGGCGTTCGTGGTCCTCGCGGGCGCCGGAGTGGGCACCTTCCTGCTGCTCCGGCCCAGCCGCGCGGCCGGTGCCAGCACGTTCAGCCGGACGGTCCAGGCCGAGAAGGGGACCCAGACGCTGACCGTCAGCCTCGACGGCACGCTGAGCCCGCGCAAGCAGTCGGACGTGGACTTCGGCGTCTCCGGCACGGTCACCAAGGTCTACGTCAAGACCGGCGACACCGTCACCAAGGGCCAGAAGCTCGCCCGGATCGACGACGACGACCTGCAGAACGCCGTCGACCTGGCCGAGGCCAACGTCACCACGGCCGAGGCGAACCTCGACGAGGTGTACGACAACGACGGCAGCAGTGCGGCGATCACGTCCGCGAAGGCCCAGGTGCGCTCGGCGAACGCCGCGCTGACCAGCGCGAAGGAGGATCTCAAGGACGCCGTGCTCCGCTCCCCCATCGCGGGCACGGTGGCCAGCGTCGACCTCGAGGTGGGCGACACTGTCGGCTCCAGCTCCGGGCCGGGGAGCTCCTCCGGCTCGTCGAGCAACACGAACTCCTCCAGTTCCTCGAGTTCGAGCTCGGCCCAGTTCGTGATCATCGCCACCGCGAAGTGGAAGGTGGAGGGCAGCATCGGCGCGGCCGACCTGAGCAGCGTCAAGGCGGGCCAGAAGGTCGCCATCACCACCGACGCCACCACGGACGAACTCACCGGCACGGTGGCGTCGGTCGGCATCGTGGCCACCTCCACCAGTGACGACGGCACCGCCACCTTCCCCGTGGCGATCAACCTGTCCGGCACCCACACCGACCTGTACTCGGGCACCACCGCGTCCGCGGTGATCACCACCGGCACCTACGACGACGTGCTCACCGTGCCGACCGCCGCGATCAGGAGCGAGGACGGCAAGACCGTGGTCACCAAGGTCGACAACGGCACCAACAGCACCACCGAGGTCGAGGTCGGCAAGGTGTTCGGCAGCTACACCCAGATCACCAGCGGCCTGTCCGAGGGCGACAGCGTGCTGATCACCGTCACCCGGCCGACGGCCACGTCCACCGCGTCCTCCCAGGAGCAGGGCGGCGGCTTCGGCATGGGCTTCGGCGGCATCGACGGCGGCGGCCCGCCCGCCGGTGGCGGCGGCGCCGCTCCGGGCGGGCAGGGCGGCCGATGACCATGCTGCACATGTCCGGGGTGCGCAAGACGTACTCCACCGGCGTGGTGGAGGTGGAAGCACTCCGTGGCATCGATCTCGACGTGGACGCCGGCGACTACCTGGCGATCATGGGCCCTTCCGGCTCCGGCAAGTCCACGCTGATGCACATCATCGGCTGCCTGGACGTGCCCACGGCCGGCACCTACGCCCTCGACGGCACCGACGTCAGCCAGATGAGCGAGAAGCAGCTCGCGGAGATCCGCAACCGCAAGATCGGGTTCGTGTTCCAGCAGTTCAACCTGCTGCCCAGCCTGACCGCCCTGCGCAACGTCGAACTGCCCCTGGTCTACGCCGGCGTCCCCGCCGCGCAACGCCGCGAACGAGCCATGCTCGCGCTGGACAAGGTGGGCCTGGCACAACGCGTCCAGCACCGGCCGGGCGAGCTGTCCGGCGGCCAGCAGCAGCGGGTGTCCGTGGCGAGGGCGCTGGTCACCGACCCGGCCCTGATCCTCGCCGACGAGCCGACCGGAAACCTCGACTCCCATTCGACCAAGGAGATCCTCGAGCTGTTCGAGGAACTGAACGACGCGGGACGCACCATCGTGATCATCACCCACGAGCCGGACGTCGGCGAGCGGGCCCGGCACCTCGTCCACATCTATGACGGGCTGCTGCGCGAGCACACCCCCATCGCGGCGACGGGGGGCCGGCGATGATGGCCTGGGCGGAGACGCTCCGCACCTCGATCGCAGCGCTCAACGCTCGCCGGATGCGGTCCGCGCTGACCATGCTGGGCATCCTGATCGGCATCGCGGCGGTGATGCTGACCGTCGGCCTCGGCCAGGGTGCGCAGAAGCAGATCACCGACCAGATCAACTCGCTCGGGTCGAACATGATCATCGTCAGCCCCAGCCAGTCGTCCTCCGGCGGCTTCCGGGGCGGCGGCGGCGCCGTGTCGACGCTGACCACGCAGGACGCGGCCATGCTGGCCGACCAGGCGGTTGCGCCGGACGTGGCGGCGGTCGCCCCCACCTCGTCCGCCTCCGGGTCGTTGCAGTCGTCCTCGACCACCTGGACCTCGACGGTCGTCGGCACCGTGCCCGACTGGATGACCGTCCGGGCGCGGACGGTGGACACCGGCCGGTTCTTCACCAGCAGCGAGGTGGACTCGTCCGCCAACGTCGCGGTGATCGGCTCCGAGACGGCCACCGAGCTGTTCACCACCGGTTCCCCGGTGGGCCAGACGGTCAGCATCAACGGCCAGGCGTTCACCGTGATCGGCGTGCTGGCCTCGGAGGGCTCGTCCCTGTCGTCCAACCAGGACGACACCGTGATCGTGCCGATCACGACGTTCTCGTCCCGGCTGTCCACGGCCAGCAGCGCGAACAGCGTGTCGTCGATCTACCTGTCCGGGCGGGACGCCGACAGCCTGTCGGCGGCCTACCAGCAGGTGAAGACGGCCCTGCTCGCCTCGCACCAGGTCACCTCCGACAGCGCCGACTTCACCGTCAGCACCCAGGCGTCGCTGGTCGAGACCGCGGCGTCGGTGACCGGGATCCTGACCGTTCTGCTCGGCGGGATCGCCGGCATCTCCCTGCTCGTCGGCGGCATCGGCGTGATGAACATCATGCTGGTGTCGGTGAGCGAGCGGGTCCGGGAGATCGGCCTGCGCAAGGCGCTGGGCGCGACGCCGGGTGCAATCCGCCGCCAGTTCCTGGTCGAGGCGGGAATCCTGGGCGTGCTCGGTGGTCTGGTCGGAGTCGGGCTGGGCTTCGCCGGCGCGGCGATCCTGTCCCCGATCCTGGGCATGACCGTGCTGATCTCCCTGCCGGCCACGCTGATCGCCCTGGTGGTCTCGCTGGGCATCGGCCTGGTGGCCGGCGTCTACCCCGCCTCGAGGGCGGCCAAGCTCGCGCCGATCGACGCACTGAGGAGTGAATGATGTTCGACAACCCACGAGTCCGCGCCGTGCTCGGCGCCGGCACCGCCCTGGTGGTGGTCGCCGGCATCGGGATCGGCGTGGCCACCTCCTCCAGCGCGGCGTCCGCCCGCTTCGTGACCGCGACCGCGGCCACCGGCGACGTCACCCAGACCTACACGGCCACGGGCACGATCACGAGGAAGAACACCGTCGAGGCGGCCTTCGCCGTCGACGGCACGGTGAAGACGGTCGCCGTCGCCGTCGGTGACGAGGTGGCGGCCGGCAACACCCTCGCGACCCTGAACAAGGCGGCGCTGCAGCTCGCCGTGCTGAATGCGGAGACCGCGGTGGCGAGGGCCAACGCGTCCCTGTACGCGGCCAGGCACCCCAGTTCGACCAGCAGCGGCTCCGGCAGCAGCGGAGGCGGCTCAGGTGGCAGCGGCTCCGTCAGCATGGGCGTGACCATCGACCCGATCGTGCTGAACGAGGCGGTCTCGCGGGTGAACCTCGCGGTCCTGGACGAGGCGGACAAGTGCACGGCGATCTTCGCGGCGATCCTCCCCGAGGCTGAGCCGACCCCGACCGCCAGTCCCACCGCGACCGCGACCGCGACAGCGACCGCCGAGCCGACCGACTCGGGATCGGTGTCGACCAGTGCGGAGACGGCGACCCCCACCCCGTCCGCCACACCGACGCCGACGCCGACGAAGACGGCCGAGACCAGCGCGGCGGACGAACCGACCGCGACCGCCAGTGCGTCCCAGCTGGCCAGCACGCTGGACGCCGACTTCACCGACGAGCAGCTGCAGGCCTGCGCCAACGCGAGGGCAGAGGTGTTCGCCGCGAACACGAACCTGCAGACCGTGGTGGCCCAGCTGACGACTCCGACCGGCGGCACCGGCGCCAAGGCCGCCGCCGCGAAGAAGAAGTCGAGTTCCAGCTCGTCCAGCTCGGTGAGCGCGTCCGCGGTGGCCTCGGCCAAGGCCGACCTGCTGGAGGCCGAACAGGACCTCGCCGCCGCCAGGGAGGACCTGGCCGACGCCGAGCTCGTCGCCCCGATCTCGGGCACCGTCGGCGTGGTCGGCCTGGCCAAGGGCGACAGCGCCTCGGCGGGCTCGATCACGATCGTGGGCTCGGGCAGCGCGGTGGTCACGTTCGAGCTGCCGCTGACGACCCGGGAGCTCGTGACCGTGGGCCAGTCCGTCACGGTCACGCCCGCCGGGTCGACGAAGACCCTGACCGGCAAGATCACCGGCATCTCCTCGCTGGAGACCAGTGGCACCAGCGGCGACACGCCCACCTACACCACCACGGTGTCGGTGAGCGACGCCGACGGCCTGCTGGCCAGTGGCGCAAAGGCGTCGGTGCTGATCCCGGTGAAGTCGGCGAGCAGCGTGCTGCGGGTGCCGGCCTCGGCGGTGACCCCGACCGGCACCGGCACGGCGACCGTCCAGGTGGTGGAGAGCACGTCCGCGACGACCGCGACGACGACGCAGGTGGAGACCGGCGCGGTCGGCTCCGGCTGGGTGCAGATCACCTCGGGGCTGGACGCGGGTGCGCTCGTCGTGCTCGCGGACAACACCGCGGAGATCCCGTCCAACACCACCAACCGGCGGACGGTCACCTCCAGCACCAGCCGGTCGTCGGCGTCCGCCTCGGCCGCCCCGACCGCCGGTGCGTCGGCGAGCACGGCCCCGTCCGCCCAGCCCACCTCGACGGCCAGCCGCTAGGTAGGCCGTCCGCGAAGCGGGTCTTCGCGGACCCGCCAGGATCCCCCTCGGTTTCCTGGCGGGTCCACTACGCCGAAGCAGCCTTGGGCTGACCACCCCCCATTTGGACGGGCCCCGGCGCCGGGCCGGCCGGCCCGGATCGACGCTGGACACCATTCAACCGTGCTCTCCGCGTATCTGTTCGCGTCCCAGACAGGTCCATACACTTTTTCTGACGCCGCCCGACGGCTGGCTACAGGACGGGCAGTGACTGGTTGAGCTCCCACTCGCTGACGTGGCCGCGGTAGGAGTCGTACTCGGCCTTCTTGTTGCGCAGGAAGAAGTCGAACACATGCTCACCGAGCGTGTCGGCGACCAGCTGCGAGCTCTCCATCAGGTCGATCGCGTTGCCGAGGCTGCGCGGCAGCGGCGAGATGCCGAGCGCCTTCCGCTGCCGATCGGTGAGCGACCAGACGTCGTCCTCGGCGCCCTCGGGCAGCTCGTACTCGTTCTCGATCCCGGCCAGGCCGGCGGCCAGCACCATCGCGTAGGCGAGGTACGGGTTGGCGGCGGAGTCGATCGAGCGCAGTTCGATCCGGGCGGACGCGCCCTTGTTCGGCTTGTACATCGGCACCCGGACCAGCGCGGACCGGTTGTTCTGGCCCCAGCAGATGTAGCTGGGCGCCTCCGCGCCGGCGACCAGCCGCTTGTAGGAGTTCACCCAGGGGTTCGTGACCGCGGTGATCTCCCCGGCGTGCCGCAGCAGGCCGGCGATGAACTGGCGTCCGATCTTCGACAGGTGGTACTCGGCGCTGGCGTCGTAGAACGCGTTGGTGTCGCCCTCGAACAACGAGACGTGGGTGTGCATGCCGGAGCCGGGGTGGCTGGACAGCGGCTTGGGCATGAAGGAGGCGAACAGGTTCTGCATGACCGCCACCTCCTTGATCACGATCCGGAAGGTCATGATGTTGTCGGCCATGGTGAGCGCGTCGGCGTAGCGCAGGTCGATCTCCTGCTGCCCCGGCCCGCCCTCGTGGTGGCTGAACTCGACCGAGATCCCCATCTGCTCGAGCACCGTGATCGCCTGCCGGCGGAAGTCCGCGCCCGGACTGGTGGTGGTGTGGTCGAAGTAGCCGGACTGGTCGGCCGGGACCGGCACCTGCCCGGGCACGATCGGCTGCTTGAACAGGTAGAACTCGATCTCGGGGTGCGTGTAGTAGGTGAACCCCATGTCGGAGGCCTTCTTCAGCGCGCGCTTCAGCACGTACCGGGGGTCGGCGAAGGACGGGGCGCCGTCGGGCTGCCGGATGTCGCAGAACATCCGGGCGGTGCCCTGGGTGGCGCCGCGCCAGGGCAGCAGCTGGAAGGTGGAGGGGTCGGGGTGGGCCACCATGTCGGACTCGTACACGCGCGCGAAGCCCTGGATGGCCGAGCCGTCGAAGCCGATGCCCTCGCTGAACGCGCCCTCGAGTTCCGCCGGGGCGATCGCGACGGACTTCAGGAAGCCAAGGACATCGGTGAACCAGAGCCGCACGAAGCGGACGTCCCGCTCCTCCATTGTGCGGAGCACGAACTCGGTCTGCTTATCCATGGCGTTCAGTCTGCCGCTGGACATGTTTCAGTCTGGTTACACCTTGCTGTCGGACGCGCTGGGTACGGTGATCCCATGGCACCGACGTTCAACGCGATCGGCATCACCGTCGCCGACATGGCCGCCAGCCTGGAGTTCTACCGGCTGCTCGGGCTCGAGTTCAACACCTCCGACGACGCGGAGGGACATGTGGAGTGGGAGGGTCCGGGCGGCCTCCGGATCATGTTCGACACCACCTCGGTGGTGCACAGCTTCGACCCCGGCTGGGAGCCACCAGTGGGCGGTCCGGCGATGAGTCTCGCGTTCGAGTGCGCCAGCGCCGCCGAGGTGGACGCCACCGTCGCCATGGTCGTCCAGGCCGGCTTCAGCGTGCACCGCGACCCCTGGGACGCGTTCTGGGGTCAGCGCTACGCCACCGTCCTCGACCCCGACGGCAACCGCGTGGACCTCTTCGCCTGGCTCTGAGGCACCCGTCCGTCCTCCCGGGCCCAACCGTCATCCCGGCCCAGACCGTCATCCCGGGCTTGACCGTCATCCCGGGCTTGACCGTCATCCCGGCCCCAACCGTCATCCCGGGCCCAACCGTCATCCCGGGCTTGACCCGGGATCCCTGTGGACGAGTTGCCAGACTGGTGCAGGGATCCCGGCATTCGCCGGGATGACGGAAGACGCCGGGATGACAGAAGACGCCGGAATCTCAGTGGCGGAACGGGCCCCAGCCTTCCTCGGGTTCCTTGTCGTCCTCGTCCTCGTCGTCGCTGAAGCGGGGGTCGTTCTCCCACTCCTCGTTGCGTTGCACGGCCTTCTCGATCGCGTCGGCCGCCTCGGCGGCGGTCGGGTACGGACCGAGTCGGGTGGCGCTGCGGCAGCCCTCGTACGGCTCGACGGTGTGGTGGTCGAGGCAGTAGTACCAGTCACCCTGTGCCATGCGGTTGCCCTCCGATCGTCGGTCGGTGTGTGCCCCACTATGATCCGACACGTGACAGCGATCAAGCCCTACCCGGTCTCTCCGCAGCGCCCGGTTCCGGCCCACATACCGCGTCCCCACTACGTCGGACGCCCGCGTCCGGACCGCTACGAGGGTCCCCACGTGCAGACGCCGGAGACCATCGAGAAGATGCGGGTCGCGGGACGGATCGCCGCCCGGGCCATGCATGCCGGTGCCGCCGTGATCGCGCCGGGTGTGACGACGGACGAGATCGATGCCGTCGTCCACGACTTCATCGTCGCCCACGACGCCTACCCGTCCACGCTCGGCTACCGCGGATTCCCGAAGGCGTGCTGCACGTCGGTCAACGAGGTGATCTGCCACGGCATCCCGGACGCGCGCCCGCTGGCCGACGGCGACCTGGTCAAGATCGACGTGACCGCCTTCATCGACGGCGTGCACGGGGACAATTGCGCAACCTTTTTCTGCGGCGAGGTCGACGAGGAGTCGCGGCTGCTGTCCGAACGGACGGAGGAGGCCATGAACCGCGGCATCCGCGCGGTGCTGCCTGGCCGGCAGATCAATGTGGTCGGCCGGGTGATCGAGTCGTTCGCCCGCCGGTTCGGCTACGGGGTCGTCCGCGACTACACCGGGCACGGCGTCCACACGTCCTTCCACTCCGGTCTGGTGGTCCCTCACTACGACGAACCCCTGATCGACACGGTGATGGAGGTGGGCATGACGTTCACGATCGAGCCGATGCTGGCGCTCGGCGACCAGCGTTCCCACGTGTGGGACGACGGCTGGACGGTCGTCACCGACGACGCCAGCCGGGTCGCCCAGTTCGAGCAGACCATCGTCGTCACGCCCGACGGCGCGGAGATCCTGACCGTTCCCTGAGGCCTCCGCACGGGGCCTGCCCACACGCTGAGACGGTTCACATTGACGGCCGGACGACGGCGATCCGTTACAGCTTCCTGGTGCCGAGGCGGTACCTTTGTCCGAGCCGTGGAGCTCCATTCCCCCTCAAATCTGGAGCAGAACGGTCAGGCCCCGCCAGGTCACCAACCCCCCGGTTTGCCTGGTGGGGCCGCTCCCAAAAAGCGGCCCGGTCAGCCGAGGCAGGCGAGCGCCTTCCGGGCAGCCGCGTCGGACTTCTTCGCCTTGATCGGGAACGTGACCGCCTTTGCCGAGGACTTCACCGACGGCACGTTGGTGACGAACAGGGCCGTCCGGGGCACGTTGTCACTGGTGTAGCCCTGGCTGTTGGCGTGGACGGCGGTCGCGACCGCCACCGTCCACCACTTCCCGTTGGCGCGCACCATCTGGCCGCGGGGGTAGGTGATCGCGCCACCGACCTGGCCCACGTCCTGCATCAGGGCGAGCTGTCTGCCGGAGAGCGCGCGGCAGGTGGCGTGGGCGGCCAGTCTGCCGGTGTAGCTGGCGGGCGAGTCGGGTGCCGGCTTCTCGGCCGGTACCGGGATCCGCTTCGCGCAGGCGAGCGCCCTGGCCGCGGCCGCGTCACCGTCGACGGTCGTGAGCTTCCAGGTGTACTCGGTCCCCCACTCCTCCTCGGACGGGATGTTGGTCACGTAGTACACGTAGGCAGGGACGTTGTCCCTGGTGTAGCCGTCGGAGTTGGCGTGCACCCGGGTGGCGACGGCCACCGTCCACCAGTTGTGGTTCGCCTTGACCAGCGCCCCGGTCGGATAGGTGATCGCCCCGCCCACACTGCCGGCGACCTCCAGCTCCTCGAGCAGGCGCTCCGACGCGGTCTTGCAGGTGGCGCCGGCGGCGAGGGTGCCGTCGTAGGGACGGGCCGTCCGCTCGTCCGGCTCGGCCGTGGTCTGGGCGGGGGTGACGGTCGGTGCGCGGTGCACCGGCTCGTTCCACAGGTTGACCAGGCCGCACCCGGACAGCACCGCGGCAACCATCGCTGCGCCGAGGACGCGGACCGCCGTGAACACCCGTCCAGCGTAAGCTCCGCGCGATCCCGATGCCGGCCCGCGGTGGGATTCGTCCGGCTGCGGATGGGGGACGAGCCGGCCTGTAAGCCGGATTC
>NZ_JARKPQ010000189.1 GCF_029975155.1 Propionicimonas sp.
GTTCAGCATCCGTGAGACCTGCTGCGCCGACCAGCCCGTGAGCATGTCATCGAAGACCTGCTCCGCCGGACGCAGCAACGCCACGTTGCCCGCCCGCAACGCCGTCACCGATCCGGCGCGGTTCCCGTCCTCGAAGTCCACCCCAACAGTCTTACATCTAATGTATGAAAAGCACATCTAACGTAAGACTTGGTGCGTTTCCCCTGGTCAAGAGCCAGGTTCAAGGCTCAGATCAGTGACCCCTGATACCCTTGTCTGACCAGCGAATACGCACGATTCCAGCCGTCGCGGATTACATCTAACGTAATAATTGCTAGTTTGCTTTCACTGTGACGTGCAGGTGGTCGAAGTGGCCTCCGGTGACGTTGCCGGGGTCGTGCATGCCGCCGCCGCTGTAGGGCCGCCACCCCTGGTCGTCGCGGGCGAGGGACCAGATTTTGCCTTGCCAGATCAGGTACTCGACGCCGAGCACGGCGGCGTTGTCTTTCATCCAGTTGGTGACCTTCCAGCCAGCTTCCAACTGGGCCGGTGTCGGGTAGTGGCCGATGGCGTTGCCGAAGGTGATGTCGCACGCCCGCCCGAGCGGGTGCTCCGACTTGGTGCCGGGGCGCGGTGAGTAGCAGCCCCAGCCGGTGTCGGGGAACGCGGCTTTGGTCTGGGCCATGAGGTGCGCGAGCCGCGCGGTGATCTTCCCCGAGCTGGTGGGGTCGTCCACCATCTGATCCGGGTCACCCGTCAACGGTGTGGGCGCGCCAGCCGTACCGGACTGGCAACCCGCGGCCGGCCCGGACGCGGCTTCGGGGAGGTTCGCCGCGCCGTGGTCGTTGAGCCACTTGGCCGGGTCGATCGCTTCGCCGTTGGTGCCGCCGGGCCGGACCTCGAAGTGCAGATGCGCGCCCGTGCTCATGCCCGAGGAGCCGACATCGCCGATATGTTGCCCGGCGCTCACGCGGTCGCCGGCGTGGACGAGGATGCCGGACTGCCACATGTGCGCGTAGGCGGTCGCGACGGTCTGGCCGTCGATGGTGTGCTCGATGACGATCAGGCCGCCGTAGCCGCCGCTGTATTCGGCGACGGTCACGGTGCCGTCTGCGGCGGCGAGGATCGCGGTGCCGTCCGCGGCTCCGAGGTCGAGGCCGGTGTGGAACGACTCTTGGCCGGTGATCGGGTGGATGCGCGGCCCGAAGTCGTCGGTCTTGACCCACGTTCCTTCCGGCAGCGGGAACACCACCCGCGACGACTCGGCCACACCGACGACGGGGCCGCCGCGCCCGCCGGTACGGGTCAGGGCGTCGAGGATCGCATCAGCCACGGGCGCGTAGTTGCGGTACCTGTCGGGAAACGCACTGACCTCGACCGACTGTGCGGCCTCGCCCGGGTCCATCCGTTCCCAGCCCGGAATGTCGAGCAGGCCGCGCGGGCTCGGGTAGTTCGGGCCGGTCGGGCCGCCGAAGAACGCGGCGGCTTGGTAGTTCGGGTCCATCAGCTCGGCGACGGTGCCCCACCCGGATTGCGGGCGCATCTGGAACAGACCGAGGGAGTCGTGGTCGCCGCCGTTGCCGTCGTTGGGATAGTTCGCGGAATCCGGGTAGGCACTGGTATTGCTGAGCATCCGCAGCGTGGACTCGGTGAGCGCCGCCATGAGCGCGACCTTCACGCCAGGCCGGCCCACGCCGTCGATCTTGCCGCCGACCGTGATGATCGTCGCGGCGTGGGTGAGCTGTCGCTTGTTGAGGGTGAAGGTGTAGCCGTCCGCGGTCGTCACGGTCAGGCTGTCGGGGACGTTGCCGAGCGAGAGCGACCCTGTGGTGGTGCAGGCGGCGATGGCGGCGGGGTTCATCAGCACCCCGATCGCCAGCAGCAGCACCGTCGGGCCGAAGAACAGCGCGGCGAGCGCGAGAACAGCGAACTTCTTGAACACGAGACGCCCGTCCTCATCGCAGCGGGTTGTCGAGCTGGGACAGCCGCAACAGATGACAGGTCGGATAGGCCGGGGCGCAGACGATGAACACGGTGAACGACACCGGATGCTCGCTGGACACGGGTTCGCCGTTCCACAGGCCGTCGCGGTGCCGGGTGCCCTCGATCGTGAACGCCGTCGTGCCGGGTGCGATCTGCCCGGGTTGTGCCTGCGCTACGGCATCGGCCCACGCCTCGGGCACGACCGTCTGGTTGATGGTGAGGTGTTGGCGGGTCTCGTGCTTGCGCAGCTCGATCCACGCTTCCCGTGTCGGCAGGTACGTCGCGAGGTCGGAGGCGAGGCCGGCTTGTTCGGTGCCGGACGGGTCACCGACATCGAGGATCGCCGCGGTGTAGTCCAGCGGCGTCAAGGCACTTGTGGTGTTCCACGCGAAGATCGCCTCCGCGACGTTGCGGGCGAACGTCTCCGGGTCCGCCGAGCGCGGCACGACCGGCAGCCGCAGTGATGATGGCCCGGGCGTGGTCGGCGTGTGAGACGGCGACGGCACGGAGTCGGGTGCCGGGGTGTTGGTGGTGCGGGGGCCGAGGATGAGGCCGTAGATGCCGACCCCGGCGAGGAGCAGCAGCACCAGGCCGGCGGCGATGAGCGCGACCAGACGGCCACGCGGAAACGACGGAGAGGGAGAAGTCTTCATGCCCCTCAGGTGCACCCCCACCGACCACGACCCCGGCGCGGAAGGTCAGAGGGCGCGCAGGCGCGGAGCTTCTGGCTCTTGTTGGCGTGCGGCGTGGAGGTCGGTGGCGAACTGGCGGGTGCCTTCGGCGGTGGCGTAGAACGCTTCGGCCTGCTCGTCGGTGAGCTGTGCGGCGAGCTCGTCCAGGTCGTAGTGCAGCCACCACGAGTCGAGTTCGGTCCAGGTCAGCACGAACGCTCGCACCGCATACCGGGCGTCCGGCACCACGGGCGCAGCAGCGGTGGGCTTCTTCGCCCGCTTCTTCTTGCCCTTCTGCTCCTTCGTTTGGGCGTCCACGCGGGCGAGGGCTTGTTCGGCCAGGTCGTGCAGATGCGCGTCGTCGGCGGCTTGGTGGATGTCGCGGATGCGCTGCTACACCGGATCGACCGGCCCGCCGGCCTCGATCTGCGCCAACCCCGCTTGGGCCTCGGTACGCAAGGGTTCTGGGGTATCGGGGTCGGTGGCGAGGTGTTGCAGGTAGCCGATCTGTTCCAGCCGTGTGTAGGAGTTGGCGCCGGTGACCATCTGCGCCGCCTGCCTGCGGGTATCGCCTGCGGGGGTGGCAAACGGCTCCGCCGATTCGGCGGAGCCGTTCCACCGGGGCTGATAGTCGCTGGTGAACTGCCCGGCCGCCTCGCGTCGGGCGGCGTCCTCGGCCATGAGCGACTTGATCTCCCGATACAGGCCAGCGGCTTCCAGCGGGGAGAGGGTCTTGTGGAGCTGGTTGTCGTCCTGCTCAGCCAGCAGGTGTCCTAACCTGTCCGAGATGGATGAGCGCACCCAGACGTTGACGGTGCGCCAGCCGAGCTGCCGGATCGCCGCGAGCCGCCGTACCCCGCACACCAGTAGCCCGTCGGGTGTGATGGTGATGGGTTGCAGCAGCCCGTCACGGTCGATCGACGCCGCGAGTGCGTCGAGGTCGCCGAGGTCGTGGCGGTGGCGGCGGCCGACCTGGATCGACTCGACGGTCCGGTCGAGTTCGATGTGCCCCGTCGCCGCGGTCATCACGCACCCCTACGTCGGGTGTGGGGTGCTGCGTGGCTGATCGTTGCCACGAGCCCGTCATCGCCCAGCAGCACGGGCAGGCCCTCACCGATCAGCAGCCGCAGCAGAATGCCGCGGCCTTCGCCGGTCGCCCCGTAGCCGGGAGTGGCGCGGCCCAGCAGCACCCGCAACAGCACGGTCCATGAGGCGGCGGGGACATCGAGCAAAGCGCGGGCGTGCCGGTCGCGGCGCAGCGCCTCATATGTGCCGGTGCGTGACCCGATCCGGGCGAGGGCTTCGCAAACGTGCTCGATCGCCGGACGGGCGGTGCCCTCGGGCCAGCCCAGCAGCATGAACAACAAGATCGCGTCCTCCACCGCGTCAGTCACCGACGCCGGCTCACCCGCATCCGCATCCACCTCGTCGTTGTCATGGTGGGGGTCGGTGACGTGGAATGCCGGGTGGTAGTCCGACAGGGTGTTCTCGCGTTCGGAGAGGCGTTCGGGGTCATGGAAGCACGAGATGTGCGGACGCCGCGCTTGATGTACCGAACACAGCAGCCCTTGGCCGCGTTCTTCGGCGATGCAGGTGATCCGCACCGCATGTGTGACCACGCCCCAGGGATCGTTGGCCTCGCGGGCGGCGCGGGTGCGCATCACGTCGAACGCGGCGCTGGCTGCCTCCCACGGGTCCAGACCGTGCTTGCGCGCCAGCGGCGCGTACTTCTCCGCCGCGAACATCATCAGCTCGGCGGCTACCGGGTCGTGCTCCCACGCTCCGGGGCCGGCGTCGTGGAGCCGGTGCAGCAGGCCACGTAGTCCCTCACCGCTGGTGTAGTCCTCACCCGCAGGATCGGTCGCCGTCGTTGTCGTCGTGGTCATGGTCGAGGCACCTCCTGGCAGGCAGGTGCGCCGGTCGCCCCTGGCGACCGTCACCCCGCCGTGCCGGGTGTCCATGACTCATCACCACCCCGGCTACCTCATCCCGACCCCGGACCGCGCCGGACCCTCGACGTGCTGGCCACGACGCCCGAACGCCGACAACGGCGGCAACCGCTTCGCCCGCTCCGACACCGACCGCGCCCCCGTCGCCAACGTCGAGCGGAACCGGCGGCCCTGCTCGCTGTTGAACTCGATCCCACGCCCCGCCAGGGTTCCGCTGGAACGCACGAGCAGATCGGTCGGGCGCACCCACTCCACGCCCCGGCCTCGCACCTGATCCATGCGCTCCCGCACCGCCTCCCGGCGGGCGGCGTCCTGTTTGACCGCATCCGGCGTCCCCGCCACCTCGAACGCCTCGGCCGCCTCGGTCTCAGCGTCGGGCTTCTTTGCTTGTTCGGGTTCGATGCGGCGGGGTGGCTGCTCGTGCATCAGATCGTCGGTGCTCATGGTGTCGCTCCCTCCAAGACGGCCGCTGAGCGTGATTGCTTGGGCTCATCGAGTTGGTGCGCGTCGGCGAACCAGCGACCCACCGTCGAGGGATGCACATCGAGCGTCCGGGCGATCCTCTTGTTCGACCAGCCCGACTCCCGCAAGGCCGCCGCCCGCTCACGGCGATCCGCCACAGCCGCCGCAGCGACGAGCTGGGCCGGCGCATGGTCAGGCAGCTCCACCGAGGCGGGTTCATCTGGCGTGATCGAGAGCGCAACCGACTCAACGACAGCCTCGGTGGCCTCGGCTACTGGGTCGGCAGGCCGGGTGGTAGTGCGGGTCAGGACGACGGTCAGATGGGTCGAGGCCAGCAGCACCACGGGAGGGACAGCCGCGACCGCCGCAGCGAGCCCGGCCGGTACGTCGGCGTCAGCGGCGACGATCGCGTGCAACGCGTTCGCGGTGACCGAGACCGCCGCGCCGCCGATCAGCAGTGTCCACGGATACCAGGCCGCCCGCTCACCCGCGATCGCCACCACCGCGACCGTGGAGACCACGATCACGCCATCGACGATCAACGGCCACGCCCACGCCTGCCCTTCCCCGATGCCCGCTCGGCGGGCGAGGTCAGCCAAGGCGGTGAAGGACAGCCAGAACGCGCCGGCCGCGATGAACACGGTTCCGGCGACCGAGGTGATGACCGCCCACCGGCGGCCCCGCCACCTGGTCATGACAGCCCCCGAGTCGGCGCCCGCTGCCGACCACCCGCACCAGGCCCCGCGAACGAGTCACCGTCGTCACGGACGGTCGAGGCGGCGTGAACACGGCGGTAGGCGCTGCTCACGGTGCGGGCGATCTCCCGCTCATCGAAACCGGGCTGCTGCGCGGCAGTCACCAGCACATCCCGAGCATCAGACGCCGTCACGCCGTTCTCTGCCAAGCGGCACGCCGCCCAGAACAGCGAACGATTCCGCTCACCCTCGCCCTGCTGAGCGACCCAGGACGCCAATCGCTCCACGTCTGCGACCCGCACTAACGCACGGCCGGTCTGCAGGACAGCTCCGGGGCGCGGATCGAGGAAGTCCCGCAATCGGGACGAATCGATCCCGGCTGCGAGGTGTTCGCTGATTTCGGCGGTCTCGTAGCGGATCGGCACACTGTCGATGACGCGCACCGAGGGCGACGCGATGATGTAGCCCCCATCGCCGCGGAAGTCGATCCCGGCCCGGGCGGCCTGCCACGACCGCTGCTCCACGCCCGGCGTCGCCGAAAAGTAGGCGTGCATCCCACCCGTCGGCGTCCGCACCAGCAGACCCCACCCATCCACCAGACCGGCCGCTGCGACACGCTTGAACGCGAGCCATCCATCGATAGGGCCGTGCACGTCCACATCGACCACGACCATCCCGGACGCCGCGCCGGTCGGGACACCGAGGTTCGCCTCCGGGGTCCTCGACCACCACGCCTCAACCCGAGCGACATCGGTGGTGGCGTCGTGGAACCCTCGCGGCGTATACGGGCGCTTCCCCAGCGGCGCGCACGGGAACACCGGCACCCCCGCCACAGCAAGATGTCGAGCCGATGCCGCCAGCGTCGACGCTCCACTGGCCCGCAGCAACGCTCTCGTGAAATCAGTAGCCCTGGACATCACAACCCCCGACCCACCAGCACGGGCACCCCGGCGCGTTCCGGTATCGGATCGACCCGTGCGGGCTCCTTCGCTGGGGTGTCCCGGGCTGGGGTGTCTCGTTCGAGGCCGGGCGGAGTGCCGTTCGAGGCTTGGTGGGTGTCGAGCTGGTCAAGGATCACCAGCGCCGTCTTCCGCACCCGCTCCCCGGTGGCCTTGATCACCTCTGCTGGTTCGGTGTCCTTCACCGACGACGCCCACCCCGCGACATACGGGATCGTGTAACCGCTGGTGTCCATCCCGTGCGCGGCGCCGATCATCAACGCCACGGACTCGGCCTCAACCTCACGGATACCGCGATGCTGCCGCGCCTCCTGATCGGTGGGGTCGTGCATCAGCACATGCGCCAGCTCGTGCACCAACGTGGCGACCTGATTCGCCTCCGTCACATCCGTGCGCACCGAAACCTGCCGCGTGGTGTAGTCCGTCAGGCCGTCCGCGCCGCCGATCCGTCCGGCGTGCGGCACCCGCAGCACCTCGAAACCCAACGCCTCGACCTGCGCCGCCAGCCCGTCCCACAGCCCGGCCGGGGCCTCGCCGTCGACCAGCTTCGGTGCGGGTGGTTCGGGAACAGGATCGCCGGCGGTCTGGGAGATGTCCCAGACGTAGGCCGGTCGTGCGCCGACCATCTTCGAGCGCACGGTCTCGCCGGGCTTGGGCTTCTCCCGCGGTCCCAGCCGGCGCCACGATCCCGAATCCGTCGGTGTCGAGGACGCGAACCGGCCCGTGACCGGGGCGAAGATCATGTAGCCCGACTGGCCCTTCTGCACCTGCCGACCCAACTGCTGCCACTGCCTGTACCCGGCCACATATGACGGGAAACGCTCGGGCACCTGTCCGGTCTCGAACGCGGCCTCGTGCTGGGCCCAGATCAGCAGCGTGTTGTTGAACGAGCGCGAGCGGAACCTGGCGGCGAACGCCAACGCGCGCGCCCAATCCGAGCCAGTGACCAGCGTCTCCACGGCACCGGTCAGCTTCTCGTGCAACTCATCGAGCTTCGCATCACGCGCAGCCCGCGCTTCCTCCTTCGTCGCGGCCATTCTCGACCCCCCTCCGCCAGGGGCCGCTCCGGGACAGGAGCGACCATGCCACTGCGAGGTACGCCGAGAGCATCACGAGGTGAAGAGACGGGCCAGGGGGTGCGACCAAGACCGCCCAGGTTCGAGTCAGCCCGGCGAGTCCTTACCGGTCTACCCGAACAGAGACGCAGGTGAGTCCGACAGAGTCCGACGATCACGAAATCGGGAGCGTGGATGAACAGATCGGGAGCGTCAAGCCGCCTGGACGCTCAGCCTTCGATACTCGAAAGGAGTGATCCCCACGTACTGGCGGAACAACTGCGCGGCGTGGCCCCGACTGTGCCAACCTACCTGCCGCATCGCCGCTTCTATAGGCAAATCGGTATCTCTCAACAGCTTGGCGAGCTCTTCCGCACGGATCATCGTCAAGAACGCCAGCGGCGTCTTGCCGTACGCCTCCGTGAACACCCTGACGATTTGGGAAACGGACATGTGAATCCGGTCCGCTAGTACACCCAAAGTCCAGTGGGCCTGCGGTGAGGCACGAAGCAGATCAGCGACCTTACGTGCTTCCTCCCGTAGCGGGCAGAACTCGCGGTGCCGTGGTGAGGTCGGACGGACTCGAGACCGTTGGGAAGCTGACAAGCGTACGGAGGAGACCTTCATGAACGGAGCGATTACGTCCGCGATTGCGAACCACAGCGCCTGAATCCTGTTGAACCTACGCATGTACTCACCCTCGACACTGAGGTGCACCAACTCATCAAGCCACGGCATCAACATGCCCGCACGCTCCTCCCCGAGACGGAGAATCTGGGCAGGCTCTAGGTACATCTCCTCGGCGAGGTCTCGAGCGTCGAGTCGGTCGCGCAGTATCCCGACGTGCTGCCAGAACACCTGGTCGATCAGATAGTCGGTGTCCATGTAGACCGTCGTCACCGTGACATGGCCTTCGGGCTCGCTTCCACACAGCGTGTTCGCACACAACAGCACCGCGTCACCGACGTTCGCGGCCTGCTGTCCGAACTCGCTGTACAGAATCGCGCCGCCATCCCGGACGACGATCACTTTCACACAGTCATAGGCCACCGGCCCCACCGGGCGGTGGAACGTGCGGGTGGACGCAGAAATCGGCCCAAAGCGACCGAGGTTCTCCGAGCATCCACCCGCCACTTCATGTTCCACCGCCATGATCGGTCGGGTATCCAGGTCCTACTCGGCCTATCTCACAGCTGGCGGCGAGCTGCCATCGCACCGACAGTCACCCCTGCGACGGACAGCAGTCCGAGAAGGATGAGCGGTTGCGTGGGGTCTGGTGGGGTGGCCATGAAGGTGTGGTTGTTGATGATCTCGAACGCCCAGGAGGGTGGCCAGTACTGGTCGAATGCTCGGACTCCGGCGGGCAGAGTTGGGACGCTGGAAAAGCCGCCTGCGGCGAAGAAGCTGCCAGCCAGGGTGACGAGGATGAGCGGCTGGACAGCCCGGTAGTCCTTGAGCCACGCGCCGACGGCGATGCCGAGGCCGGCGAAGCCGATGGCGACCAGTCCAGCGTAGAGCAGCAGCATCGGGATGCGTTCGGGTGGTATCCGTAGCCCGAAGATGGTGGTGGCGAACAGCAGCGTGATCGCGGTGGAGACCATGCCGGCGAGGAGTCCGGCGACGATCTTGCCGGCGATGATGCCAGCGCGGGCTCGGGGCGCGAGCTGGAGTTCCTTGACGGTGCGGTGTTCCCATTCGCGGGCCATGATGAGGGCGCTGTTGAGCGCGGCGCCGACCATGACGGCCAGCACGACGGCGGAGCCGCCGATGAAGGAGCGTCGCCAAATGTCGTCGGGTCGCGTCGTGATCTGGTCGATGGTGATCGGGGATTGTCCGAGTTCGGCACCCCAGTCCTGAATCACGCGGTCCAGGCGCAGGCGGGCGTTCTTCATCATGTCGGTGTTGATGTTGTACACGCTGGTTTCCAGGGTGGGTGTCTGTCCGTTCGCGATCGCCTGGTCAAAGCCTTCGGGGATGGTGATCACTAGGTGGACCCGGCCCTCGTCGACCAGACGCTGGGCTTCGTCCTGATCGCGTGTGACGATGTTGAAGTACGGGGTGATGTTGCTTTCCGAGTCCTCGACCGCCGTCGTGAAGGACGCCGCATAGTTGCCGCCGGACTTGTCGACCAAGCCGACGTTCCACTGGTCGCCGCCGAAACCGAACAACACGGTAGCGATGAACATCAGCACGATGGGTAGCAGCAGAGGGGCGAAGAGCGCTTGGCGATCACGTGCCCACTGCTTCATGTCCTTGGACACGGTGCCAGTGAACTGGTCCAGGTCTACTGATCGCATGTGCTGCGACGTGGCGTTGGCGGGAGTCATGGCGTTCATTACTGGCCTCCTGAGAGATTGCTGTAGGCGCGGCGCAGGGCGACGACGGCGAGGGAGAGGAGGACGGCCGCAGCTGATGCGACGATGGCGAGGTCGCGGATCAGGGTGCTGGTCTCACCGGTCAGGAACAGGCTTCGGGCGGCACCGAAGGCGTAGGTTGGTGGAAGCGCGAGGGAGAACTGCCACAGCGCGGTGATGGGTTGGCCCCAGGCCAGGCCGCGCATGGAGTCCTCGTTGCCGGAGACCAGGAATAGCAGGATCGCCACCGTGATCAGCCCGGACGTGACGGCGAGGGTCTTCTTGGACAGCACGCCGGCCAGCGCGCCAATACCGGCACCGAGCAGCATCGTGAGAAGGACAATCCCGGCCATGAGTAGTGGGTTTCCGCGTGGCTGGAAGCCGAACCCGACGATCAGCACCAGTAACACCAGAGCGATGCTGAGCACGCTTTGGCCCAGGCCGGACAGGACTTTTCCGGTGACCAGCGCGCCGCGCCCGACGGGAGCCAGAAGGAGGTTCTTCACGGTGCGGTCGTTCCATTCGCTGGCGACGTTCAGCCCGGTGTTGACCATTGAGGCGTAGAGCACGCCGAACAGCAGCAGGCTGGTGGAGATGTAGCCGAGCATGGTTGGGTCGACGAGCAGCCAAGAGGTTTCCTTGATTTCGACAACGGGTCCGGCGAGTTGGTCGTTGACCAGGCGGGTGGCGTAGTCGAGCCGTAGTCGTAGGTTCTTGGAGTAGTCGGAGTTGATGTTGTTCAGGTGCAGTTCCACCTGCGCGTTGCCGGCAGCTACGTCGTCGGCGAAGCCGTCGGGGATGACGACCATGGCGAGCGCGGTTTGATCGTTGAACGCCTCGCGGGTGGTCGTGGCGTCGGTGGTGATGATCTCGTAATACGGGGCCTCGACGCTGCGGATGTCACGCATGGCGTCGATGAACTGCGCCGACGCGGGGGTGTGGTCCTCGTCGGCGATCATGATCGGATTGGTGGCGCTGACCGGGACGATGAGGGAGTAGAAGAAGATGAAGACCAGCGGGATGATCACGCTGATCACCATGAAGAAGGGCTGACGGAAGAACCGCGTCCAGTCCTTGACGACGATCGCGCCGACGGCGGCCCAGGTCTCGCGCATGTCAGGCCGCCTGATCCCGCAAGGTGGTGCCGGTGAGGGCGAGGAACACGTCGTTGAGGTCGGGCTGGCGCACCGAGGTGATCTGCACCGTGATGCCATGGGAGGCTGCGAAGTCCAGCACGGTGCGCACTGGGTCGTGGGAGCCGGTAGCCTCCACTCTGACCTGATCGCCGCTGATCCGCACCTCGGCAATGCCCTCGGTTTGTTCCAGTTCGTCCCAGCGTGCCGGCGCATCGGAGTGAAGGTGGACGTAGTGACGCCCAAGCGTGGCGCGCAACTCGTCGGGGGCTCCGGTGGCCACGAGTGTGCCGTGGTCAATGATCGCTAGGTCGTCGGCCAGGGCTTGGGCTTCCTCCATGTAGTTGGTGGTCAACAGCACCGTCCCGCCGTCGTCGGCCTGGGCCCTGATGCGCTCCCACAGCGCGTTTCGCGACTGGACATCCACACCGAGGGTCGGCTCGTCCAGGATGATGATGTCAGGGCGAGTCAGCAGAGCCCGGGCCAACGCCAAGCGTCGCTGCATGCCCCCGGAGAAAGTCCCCACCCGGTCCTTGCGCCGACCCGACAGCCCCACCAGGTCCAGCACCTCGTCGATCCGATGCTGTCGCTCGCCGCGGGGAGCCCGGTACAGCCGGGCGTGGAACTGAAGGTTCTCCTGTGCCGACAGGTCGTTGTAGAGCGCGGTCTCCTGCGGCACCACTCCGATCCTCGAGCGCACCGTCGACGGGTCCTTGCGCACGTCGACCCCCATCACGCGGCAGGTGCCCTCCGTGGGTGGCAGGAGTGCGCTGATCACATTGACCGTCGTGGTCTTGCCTGACCCGTTTGGCCCCAGCAGGCCATAGACCTGGCCCATCGGGATCGTCAGATCGAAGTCGTTGACGGCCACGAGGTCGTCGTTGCCCTTGCGTGGGAAGCGGCAGGTCAGGTGGTCCAGGCGTACGGCGGGGTGAGACATCATTCCTTCTCTCGTTGACTGAGTACTCAATTAATAATGCTCGGGTGTTGGGGGCGTGTCAACGCAGCAGCTCCGGTAACGTTGGCTCTGTAAGGACAAGGGGACGCGCATGGCACAGTCGAGGCGACAGCAGCAGGCGGACGCTCGTCGGGAGCAACTGCTCGATGTCGCCCTCGACCTATTCGCCACCCAAGGCTTCGACGCCACCTCGACCCAGCAGATCGCCAAGGCGGCCGGAGTAGCCCAGGGCTTGGTCTTCCACTACTTCGGGTCGAAAGAGGGTCTGCTGAGCGCGGTGTTGTCCACACGGCATTCCTTTGCCTCCGGGATGGCCGACATGCTGACCGAGGCCGAGACATCGCCGATGCCGCTCGGAGACGTGCTGCGGGCTCTCTGTACAGGTTGGCTCGGCACCCTCCACCGCGAGCGCAGTGTCACCCTGCTCCTCGCCGGCCTCGCCCTCACCAATCCCACCTTCGGAACCCAGCTGAACGAGGCGATCGCCGCCACCCAGAAGATGCTCGCCAACGTCCTTGAACGACGCCGCGATGCCGGCGAGGTCAGCGAGGATGCAGACCTCGGGATCGCCGCGCATGACATCCTCACCCCGGTGATCATGTACTTCCTCCTCCACCACGCGTCCCCCCACTGGAAGACCGAAGCAGCACAGTTCATCGACAACCACTGCACCCTCTGGCAACGAGCACTCGCCCCATGAACCAGAACGAAGCCCATCTGGTGCCAACGGACGTGGTTCCGAGTGCGCGCCAGCGACCCAGGGAGGACGCCACCTATAGCGCGGGCGCAAGGTGACCTGCTCTGGCCATCCCTGATCGCGATGCTGGCGCTCTCTAGCATGCAGGTCCATGACGGAAGCAAGAAGAGCCGGGTTGAGTGCCCCGCCGATGTAGCAGTCCGGCAGCTCACGTGTCCTTTAGCCGAGCATCCATCAGTTCATCCGGCCCGCCTGTGAGTCCATCATGCTCTGGATTGCCCTGGTTGCGTGGAGCGGAAGCACGCCATTGCCGAGGGCAGTGATCTGTTGATTCTGCGTCAGTCCGTGGCCGCTGTCAGTCACCCAGGCGGCTGGTAACCCCATGAGCCATTCCACGAACTCGGGTGCTGGTCGTGGTCCTGCGTCGTCGTTCAGGAGTGCGGGGGCTGGTGCTTCTCGTCCGGTGATGTGTTCCCATCGGGCGACGGCTGCGGCGTAGCGTCCCCAGCAGTGAAGATGCCGTGGATCAGGCTCCACAGGGTCGCCGATTCGGTGTTCCTGTTGGGCGAGCCATGCGGTCCGTGAAGGGCGAGGTCGATGATCTGATGGGACAGTGCGATCGTGCCTCGACGCGCTCGTACTTGATCCAGGCTCTCCCCGCCACGTGTCGAGTCGGTCGCGAGCGGAGTCCTGAACAGCACTGTGGGGCTGGGCGAGGATGAAGATGCGGAACCTTGTGTGGGGAGCGCCGACGAGGGATGCCGGTAGGCCGAGCCATTGCGCATCCATCCCGAGGTCGGCCAGATCGCCGAGCACGGCGCCGGCTGCCCGTAGAGGTCGAGTTGCGCTGTCTCCCAGACCCCACGGGTCGGATTCCAGGTTGCGAAGGGTTGCAGGGTCGGGGGTTGCATCGTCGGGGTTGCGGTGGGCATCGTCGTCTCCTTCGGCTTGGGCGCGAAGCGCGGGTGAGGACAGCAACCCGCGCACGTTCTCGATCACCACGAGCCGGGGCCGTAACGCCTCGATCGTGGCTGCCATGTACGACCACAGGCCCGACCTGGTGCCCGGTGCGAGGCCGGCTCGCTTGCCGACCGTGGACACGTCCTGGCAGGGGAACCCGCCGCACAGCACATCGACGGGATCGACGGCCTGCCAGTTGATGGTGGTGATGTCGCCCAGGTTGGGGGCGTCGGGCCAGTGCTGGGCGAAGATGCGGGCGACGGGTTCGTTGATTTCGGAGAACCAGATTGTCTCGGCGCCGAGGGTGTGTTCGATGGCGAGGTCGAGGCCGCCGTACCCGGAGAAGAGCGATCCGACTCTGAGCGGGCGGTCGTGGTGGGTGGGGTCGTGCATGAGGGCTCCGGCTGATGGGTGATCCCCGTCCGACTTCGCTGATGGAGTCGTTGCCGGGCTGGTCTGCACGAGCACCCCGAAACTGCCAGCCGTCAATCAGTCGCCTGCCATGACGGCCCCGACCCGCGCACCTTCGAGCGCCGCGACGTTGACGCCGCGCGGACCCGCTTCCACCGGAGTCGTCCCGGCCCGATCTGAGCCACCACACGTCTTTCTGTAGAGGCGCGACCGCGCATTGTCGCGGCCGAGAGCGGCGACTTCCGGCCCACCTTGCGGGCACGGGAAGGAGTCGCTGGTGACGGTTTCGATGCGCGTGATGACCGCGGGCGATGGTTACAAGTACCTGCTCCGCTCGGTCGCGGCCGGCGACGGTGATCGTTCGCTCTCGACTCCGTTGACGCGCTACTACGCCGAGGCGGGGAACCCGCCGGGGTTCTGGATCGGCCAGGGCCTCGCCGCCCTCGGAAACGGCGAACTGACGCCGGGCTCGCAGGTGTCGGAAGCACAACTCGAGCTGCTGATCGGGTCCGGTCGTGATCCGATCACCGGCGACCCGCTCGGGAAGGCGTACCCGACGTTTGCGCCAGTGGCTGAGCGGATCGAACGCCGCATCCAGGCCCTCGATGATGGTCTGGGGCTGGCGGCGCGGGCGGTCGAGACGGCACGGATCGAGGCCGAGGAAGCCGAGCGCGGAACCCGGCGTGCGGTGGCCGGGTTCGACTACACGTTCTCGGTGCCCAAGAGCGTGTCGGCGCTATGGGCGGTGGCCGACGCCGGCACGCAAGCGTTGATCGCGGGCGCGCATCATGCGGCGGTTGCGGAGCTGGTTGCGTTCCTCGAACGTGAGGTTGCAGTCACGCGCACCGGAGCGGATGGCCCCGAGGGCACGGTTGCACACGTCGATGTCTTCGGCGTGGCCGCAACCGCGTTCGACCACTACGACTCCCGGGCGGGTGATCCGCAGTTGCACACTCACGTCGTCATCAGCAACAAGGTCAAGACCGCCCAGGACGGCAAGTGGCGCGCTCTGGCGGGGCGGCCGATGCACGCGGCGGTCGTCGCGGTCTCCGAGCTCTATAACGCTGCCCTGGCCGACCGGCTCACCCGCACCGTCGGTATCGAGTGGGAGGCCCGCGACCGGGGCCGGGACCGCAACCCCGCGTGGGAACTCGTCGGCGTCACCGAAGAACTGATCGGTGAGTTCTCCACCCGGTCACGGCACATCGAGGCCGAGAAGGACCGCCTGATCGCCGAGTACGTCGCCACGCACGGACGGCAGCCGTCCGCGCGGATCGTGTTGAAGCTCCGCGCCCATGCGACCCTGGCGACGAGGCCTGAGAAGCGCATCCATTCGCTCGCGGACCTGACCCGCCAGTGGCGGGACCGCGCCGGCCGGGTGCTCGGGCAGGACGCGACCGGCTGGGCACGTACCCTCACTCACCGCACTGCCGGGGGTGCTGCTCGGGTGTTGCGGGCCGACGATGTGCCGTTGGATGTTGTGCGGGAGGTCGGGCTGTCGGTGATGGCGACCGTGAGTGAGAAGCGGTCGACGTGGACGCGCTGGAACCTGCACGCCGAAGCATCCCGGCAGTTGATGGGCTGGCGGTTCGCCACGATGCTGGATCGGGAGGCGATCACCGGGCTCGTGGTCGATGCCGCCGAACAAGCCTCGCTCCGCCTGACCCCGCCCGAACTCGCATCCAGCCCGGTACAGCTCCGCCGCTCCGATGGCACCTCACGGTTCCGGCCACACGCCTCCGTGCTGTTCTCATCCAAAGCCCTGCTCGCCGCCGAAGACCGACTCCTGGCACGCGCCGACACTCTCGCCGGGCCGGTAGTGTCGTTGGAGACCGTCGAGCAGGTCACCAGCCGCCCCGACCCGAGAGGCCGGATGCTCGGCGAGGACCAAGCCGATGCCCTGGTCCGCATCGCGGTGTCGGGTCGCACCCTGGACGTGCTGGTTGGTCCAGCCGGGGCGGGCAAGACCACCGCCATGAACGCGCTCCGCCGCGCATGGGAGAAGGAGCATGGCCGCGGCTCGGTCGTCGGCCTCGCACCTTCCTCCGTGGCGGCGCAGGTGCTTGCGGATGATCTGGGGATCATCACGGAGAACACGGCGAAGTGGTGGCAGAACCATCTCATGCACGGGACCACGTTCGAGGCGGGGCAGCTCGTCATCATCGATGAGGCATCCCTGGCCGGCACTGCCTCCCTCGACCGCATCACCGCCGAGGCCGAGCAGGCCGGCGCGAAGACTCTGTTGGTGGGTGACTGGGGGCAACTCCAGTCGGTTGACGCCGGTGGTGCGTTCTCGATGCTCGTCCATGCCCGCGACGACGCCCCTGAACTGCTCGACATTCACCGCTTCACCCACGAGTGGGAGAAGACCACTTCTCTCCAGCTCCGCCACGGACGCGCGGAGGCGATCGACACTCTCGCAGGCCACGACCGCATCACCGGCGGCGAACAGGAAGCCATGATCGACGCCGCCTATGGTGCGTGGCGGCGCGACCTCGCCGCCGGGCGGGCGTCGATCCTCGTGGCAGAGACCCACGAGACCGTCACCGCCCTCAACGCCCGCGCACGAGCAGACCGGATCATCGACGGCACCGTGCACGGCACCCGAGAAGTCGGCCTACATGACGGCACCGCAGTGGCGGAGGGCGATCTGGTCATCACCCGCCACAACGACCGCCGCCTACGCAACGGCCGATCCTGGGTCCGCAACGGCGACCGCTGGACCGTCACCGGGGTTCACCCGGACGGGTCACTCAGCATCCGCCCGGTCGGCCGCTGGCACCGTGGCGGGATCGTGCTGCCCGCCGACTACGTGGCCGAACACCTCGACCTCGGCTACGCCATCACCGCCCACAGAGCCCAAGGCGTGACGACCGACACCGCGCACGTCATTGCCACCGCGACCACGACACGGGAGAACTTCTACGTCGCCATGACCCGCGGCGCTGACGGCAACTATGCCTACGTCGTCCTCGACCGGCCCGACGACAGCCACAGGGTGCCGCACCCCAGCGACAACCCGGACGCCACCGCCAGGTCGGCGCTCTACGGCGTGATCCAGCACATTGGCGCCGAGCTGTCGGCGCATGAGGCGATCACCGCCGAACAGGAACGGTGGAGCAACATCGGCCAGCTCGCCGCCGAGTACGAGACCATCGCCCAAGCCGCCCAGCATGACCGCTGGGCCACCCTCCTCGCCGCTGCCGGCCTCACTGGCGGGCAGGTCGATGCCGTGCTCGACTCCGACGCCTACCCAGCCCTCTCGGCCGAGCTGAGGCACGCGGAAGCCAACCACCACAACCTCGACACCCTGCTGCCGCGTCTCATCGCCGCGCGGGGGCTGGGCGATGCCGACGACATTGCATCGGTGATCCACGTCCGCGTCGCCCGTGCGACTGCCCGGCCCGCCGGGTCCGGCCGCACCCGAAAACCGCCGCGGCTCATCGCCGGACTCATCCCATACGCAGACGGACCGATGGCCGACGACATGCGCCAAGCCCTGGACGAGCGCCACGAGCTGATCGAAGCCCGCGCCGACGCCGTACTCAGCGGCGCGCTCACCGACAGCGCGCCGTGGACAAGTCAGCTCGGCGCGGAGCCGAAAGATGCGAAGCAGCGGACGGCATGGCGACGCGCCGCCGTCATCGTCGCTGCCTACCGGGACCGCTACCAGATCACCGACGACCGAACCCCACTCGGCCCGGCACCGCAAAGCACCCGACAGAAGATCGACGCCGCCCGAGCCCGCGCTGCCGCAAGCACGGCCCGGACCTTCGCAGGAGTCGCTGATAGGCCTCGCGAGCGACCCGCCCCGATTCCTCGTCCGAGCCACCAGCTGTGATGACCCCCGGATTCTGAGTGGCAGAAGCGCAACTCTGCTAGCGTGAAGATGCGTCCCGCTCAAGGAGGCTATGGGAAGATGGCGGAAGAACAGGAAGTTCTGACTGCGGAGGAGGCAGCAGCACTGCTGCGAGTCTCAACCAAGACTGTGCTCGCACTGGCGCGCGCAGGCTTCCTTCCTGGGGAGAAGGTCGGCCGCGCCTGGCGCTTCGTGAGAAGCGACGTCCTCGATTACGTGCGCGGCGCAGGGGCACCGAAGGGGGATGAATCGCATGGCAGGTAGGCCACAGCGTGGACCGACAGGCACAGCGAACGGATGGGGTCCGAGCACATGCTAGACACGTCCAAATGGCCCACGATCGAGCTGGATGTCCTGAAAGAAGTTCACCTCGACCCGAAGAACGTTCGCCTGGAGATAGCCGACGCCAAGGTCGAAGCAGACATTATCGAAGACCTCTTCGTCAATGAAGACGCACTCGGGCTCGTTGAAGGCATCTGCAAGATCGGCTACCTGACTCACGAAACACCCGTCGTACTCAAGCGCCGCGGCAAGTACGTGATGGTTGAAGGTAACCGCCGCCTCGCGGCGCTCAAAGCGATCCAGAACCCTATGCTCGTGCCTGACTTCCAGGCCAGGATTTCCGCACAAGCATCCGTGCTGCCGGACCGGACCGCCCTCTCAAAGGTGCGGGTCATGGTCGCTCCCAACCAGACCGAAGCCGACCAACTCATCGCGGCAATACACACCGGCAACCTGCGGAAAGCGTGGAGTCCCAGCAGGCAAGCCGCCTTCTTCCAGGCACAGATCGACTCCGGCAGGAAGCTCAGCGACCTGCTCGTGCGGTACCCGACCATCGACGTACGCAAGTTTGTCTTTCGCGCCCACATCATCAACCTCTTCAAATCGGTCAAGTACGAAGATGCTGAACTCCAAGACTTCTTGGCGACCAAGAAGTGGGCAAGAGGCCTCTCTACCTTGGCGCGCATCTACGAATCCAAAGAGTTCCTTGCTCTCACCGGACTCGCGATGGACACGAACGGCGATATTTCCAAGACCATCTCGGATGCAACTTTCAAAGACATCGCCACGGCCATCGTGCGAGGCATGTTCGAGGAGAACATCAACACCCGCAGCCTGAACTCCGTCAGCAGCCCTCGCTACACACAGTTGATGAAAGAACTCCGCCAAATCGTGGCGGACGCCAATGACGTCGCGGCGCCTGCCGGTGGCACTGGTCCAACCGCGGGTTCTGGCGGCGCATCCGGCGGGACGACAACCACGGGGGCACCCGGCGGCACAGGCGGAACCACTGGCACCGGAGGAACGGCTGGGCCTGGCGGAACGACCGGCACCGGGAGCGGCACTGGCTCAGCGCCGACGAACGAGCCGACTACGAAGAAGGCACCTCCCGCCAAGAAGAAGAAACCGCGCAACCTCGACCTGGGGCAGGTCAAGGCTCCCGACTCATACCCAGAAGCGCTCAAGTCGCTGCTAGGCGAACTGTCTGAGGTTGATGTTCAGAAGTTCCCGAACGGAACCTTCCTCATGACGCGCGCAGTCTTGGAGAAGTCGATCAAGGCCTTCGCCGAGGCGAAATCCATCGACATCAAGGCCACGGGAAACAACCAGAATGGTCGGGTGCAACTCGGACACGCGCTGAACTGGCTCTTGGACTACGTAAAGACCAATGGCCCCACTTACCTGATCCAGGTGATCGAGGGAGTACGAACCGGAAAGCTCGTCGTCTACACCAACTCCGGCGATTCCCTCAATGCCATCAATCACAATCACCACTTCATGGTTGATGCCGACCAAGCGTTCTCGATGTGGGCGTCGATTGATTCCTTGATGAGACACCTGATGAAGCCATGATCACTGCAAGCATCCGAGTCTCCACGCGCCGGCCACGGGTCTCTCCCCTCAGGTATCCCGGCGGGAAGTCCGCTCTGTATTCCAGATTGCGGAAGATGATCCGCGATATGGATCTTGCAGGATGCACCTACGTTGAGCCCTACGCGGGAGGTGTTGGTGCTGGACTCGGACTCCTTGTGACCGGCCAGGTTGAACGCGTCGTCATCAATGATCTTGATCCCGCTATCCATGCCTTCTGGTCGACCGTTCAAGGGGAGGCTGGCTGGCTGATCGAACAAATCCACAAGGCCAAACTGGATGTCAAAGAATGGAGAAGGCAGCGGGAGATATACGCCGCAGCTGACACGTCCCAACTCCTAGAACTCGGATTCGCAACCTTCTACCTCAATCGCACCAACAGATCAGGCGTCCTCAACGGCGGACCGATCGGCGGCCTCGACCAGACCGGCAACTACAAGATCGACGCACGGTTCAACCGCGAAGGGCTGGCCGAGAGAATCAGAATTCTCTCACTCTACTCGGAGAGTATCGTTGCTACATCACGCGACGGCATAGACGTAATCCACGAATACGCCAAGCGGGACGACACCTTCATTTATGCAGACCCGCCATATTTCGAGAAGGCCGGTTCCCTGTACCTCAACGCCTTCGCACCGGCGGACCACGAGGCTCTGGCGCGAGTCCTCAACGAGCACGCTGACCGGCCCTGGCTCCTTACCTACGACAACGCCCCCCAGGTTGCCGATCTTTACGAGAGACGCAGAAGGCGTGAGTTCGAGTTGAACTATTCCGCTCACCGAGTGGGAAAGGCCACGGAAATCGCTGTCCTCTCCGACGTGTTGCCGGAGATCGGTGAAGGGTGGAATCTCTTGCCAAGCACAGCCGCCGGCTGACGACGATGAACCGCGAACGACCAGACGAAGCACGGGCGCGGGCGGTGGTTGAGCGCGTGATGGATGTATCACTAGAGCACGCCGACAAGACCGGTGGTGTCGACTATCTTTCCCAAGACGGAACCGTGGCGCTTGAGGTCACGCGGTTCACGGATGCGGACACGCGACGCGGGCGAGCGGCGGCACGAAGTTCACGCGGCTCATCCGCTGCGTCATCGCGCTTACGGTCGTGTTGGGTCATCATGGTCCCCGAAACTCAACCGAAGATGAAGAGCCTCGTGCAAGGTGTTCTTCCACACCTCCTTCTGCTCGAAGGAGTCGGTGAGACCTACTTCTCCAGCCATCAGGCGACGACTTATGTCCAGCGCGGTGGGCCATTATCCGGCGTGTACGAAGCTCTACTACAGGCAGGCGTCAAGCGTGCCGGTGCCCTTGGTGACGACCCCACACCGGAGAAATCACACATTCACCGCGTGGTGCTGAGCCTCGGAAGCAGTGGCACAGTCCGCGGCAACGACGAGGCGCTGCAGGGGTTGGAGGCCGAACTCAACGCCCGGCAGGACAACCTTAAGAAGTTGTCTGCGACGGCGACAGAGGAGCGCCACTTGTTCGTATGGTTGGACGACGACACTCCGTACGAGGTCGCCCGTCCGCTACGCCGCTTGGCACCTGACCGAACACCCGGCGAAGAGATGGTGCCGTCGCGTCCGCCGCAACTTGATCCCGTCGTCACTCACCTTTGGGTGGTAAGCGAAGAATCCGGACGAGGGTGGCTCTGGCACCGTGAAATCTGGACCTATCTCGCTGAGGACGACAAGCAGAACCGAGGCTAGATTGCGTTCCGATCCCTACTGGTGGTTGGTGCCGAAGCCCTAACTCCATAGTCAGGAACCCGGGCAGATTGCGGCGGTGAAGTGGTGCTATCAAGCAGTGCGATGACATCATCAGGCCGAGTAACCAATGCTGCTACACCCTGCCTGATGAGTTCGTTCGGACCGGAACTGGCGACGCTCGTCACTGGGCCGGGTACCGCGCCGACGCCTCGTCCGAGACCGCGCGCAGTGAGCACGGTCGCGATCGACCCGGACCGAACGCCGGCCTCCGGGATCACGACCCCACCTGAGAGTGCAGCCATCAAGCGGTTCCGTGCGATGAACCTGTCCCGCGTCGGTGCGACACCCGGTGGGAGTTCACTCACGAGCAGGCCCGTGTCGCCGATCCGATCCAGCAGCTCGGTGTGTGCGGCCGGGTAGCGGCGATTCAAGCCTGTTGCCAGGACAGCGATTGTCTGACCGCCGGCGGCGAGGACGCCCCGGTGCGCTGCATTATCGGGCTCATCGCAATTGAGGGTGTATCGGGCGCTGTGATCGTGGGCGGCGCGTCGGTGCCCGTGTAGGGGTCGAGGTCTTCCGATGATGGGAGTTCTCACACCGCCCATCTGGAAGACCTCGACGTGCGTAACGCTACCTTCGCCTGCCCGGACCTGACCACGTTCTGCCGTGTCGACGAGCTCGGGCTGGTGGTGACCGGGCAGCGGCTCGAGCCGGGCCGGGCGGTGCTGGCCTGTCGGATCGTCGAACCTGACGAGTGGTGCCGGCGCTGTGGCTGCCAGGGCGCGGTCCGAGACACGGTGGTCCGCCGGCTCGCGCACGAACCGTTGGGGTGGCGGCCCACGGTTCTGGAGGTCACGATTCGCCGGTACCGGTGCGACGGCTGCGGGCATGTGTGGCGCCAGGACATCAGCCGGGCGGCTGAACCGCGGGCGAAGCTGTCGCGGCGCGGGCTGCGGTGGGCGCTGGAAGGGATCGTGGTCCAGCACCTCACGATCGCCCGGATCGCCGAGGGCCTGGATGTCAGCTGGAACACCGCCAACACCGCGGTCCTGGCCGAGGGCAAGCGGGTCCTGATCAACGACCCGGCCCGGTTCGACGGAGTCACCACGATCGGCGTGGATGAGCACGTGTGGCGCCACACCCGCCGCGGAGACAAGTACGTCACCGTTGTCATCGACCTGACCGGGCCACGTTCGGGCAGCGGCCCGGCGAGGCTGCTCGACATGGTCGAGGGTCGCTCCAAACAGGTGTTCAAGACCTGGTTGTCCGAACGCGACCAAGCCTGGCGCAACGCGGTGGAGGTGGTCGCGATGGACGGCTTCACCGGGTTCAAGACCGCCACCACCGAAGAGCTGCCCGACGCGGTCGCGGTCATGGACCCCTTCCACGTCGTCCGCCTCGCCGGCGACGCCCTCGACAAGTGCCGACGCCGCATCCAACAACACCTCCACGGACACCGAGGCCGCACTGGTGATCCGCTCTATTCGGCCCGGCGCACCCTGCACACCGGCACCAGCCTGCTCACCGACAAGCAGAAGGCCCGGCTCGACGCCCTGTTCGCCGACGACGCCCACGCCGCCGTCGAGATCACCTGGGCCGCCTACCAGCGCATGATCACCGCCTACCGCGAACCCGACCGGGCACGCGGCCGCGACCTGATGAACAAGCTCATCACCAGCCTCAGCAGCGGCGTCCCGGCAGCGCTGGCCGAACTCCGAACCCTCGGCCGGACCCTCACACAGCGGGCCACCGACGTGCTGGCCTACTTCGACCGGCCCGGCACGTCCAACGGCCCGACCGAGGCCATCAACGGCCGGCTCGAACACCTCCGCGGCTCAGCCCTCGGCTTCCGCAACCTCACCAACTACATCGCCCGCAGCCTGCTCGAAACCGGCGGATTCAGACCCCAGCTACACCGTGGATTGTGATGAGCCCATTATCGATGCCGTAAGCGGCTCTTCCCAATCGAGGGTGGGTGGGTGACAGCGCGGGCTGAGCGTTGAGAAGCATGAAGAACCCGCCGGTATCCGGGCAACTGAAGATGAAACTCACTTCCGGTGACGATGGGAGCCGCTAGCAGCGTGCCCCGACCAG
>NZ_JARKPQ010000026.1 GCF_029975155.1 Propionicimonas sp.
GACGCATCCGCAAACGGGAGAACGGACGCTATGAGATCACCCGTGTCCCGGCCCGCGTCATCGACACCGCGCGTCGCCTCAACCGATGGGCACCCGTCGCCGAGCAATACGAGCGCATCACCTTCGAACTCTCACGCATGCGCCCCGACGGGCTCGCCGACGCCTCCCTCATCGCACCGGGCCACCCGCTGTTGCACGCCGTGATCGAGGCAACCATCGACGACCTCGGCCCCACTCTCAAGCAAGGCACGGTGCTGGTTGATCGACGCTCCAAGCAGACCGATGCGCCGATGCTGATGTTCAGCGTCGAGCAGCGCATCGAGAACACCGCAGACGACGCTGACACCGTCTCTCACCACTTCGACTACCCGCTCCTCGAACAAGACGGCACCGTCACCGTCTCCGCAGCGCCCCCGTACCTCGACTACGACCGCCCCGACTCGACCGAGACCGAAGCCATCGCTGAGATCGCGAGCAGCGACTGGGCGCGGCAGAACCACGAGAAGCTCGTGCGCGCCTGGTCCTACCGCGAAGGGCTCCAGCCCCGCATGGACGAGATCAAAACCCGCCTCGACATCGAGACCGCGCGCACCCGGGCACAGGTCAAGGATCGACTGCTCGCCGAGATCAACCACTGGGACCGCGAACACAACCGCCTCGAAGCACTCGAACGAGGAGGCACCGTTGGCAGGCTCCGCGCCGAGACCGCACTCGTCCGTGCCCGGCAGCTCGATGACCGGCTGAGCCGCCGACTCGAACAGCTCGATGAGGCCGCCAACCTTGTCGCCGTACCTGCGGTGATCCGCGGTGCCGCTCTCGTCGTCCCCAGTGCACTCCTCGAGACCGGTGCCGAGCCTGAAGCACAGACCTTCGCCCGTCAGACCGAGGAAGTCGAGCGTCGAGCCGTCGAAGCTGTGCTTGCTGCCGAGCGAGCACTCGGACGGGAACCGGTCGAGATGCCGCGCAACAACCCCGGCTACGACATCCAGTCCACCGACCAGAGCGGCTTCGTCCAC
>NZ_JARKPQ010000027.1 GCF_029975155.1 Propionicimonas sp.
GCTCTCATCAGCGACCAGCTGACGTACCTTGTCGAGCGCGGAGCGCGCTCGGGCGGCGTCGATCTTCTGCGCGGCCGACTCGGGCGGGGCACCGATGGGCGCGTCGTCGGTGATGCGGTACCGGTCTCGGTAGGCCGCGACTACGCGGGCGGCCTTGCGCCAGGTCGTGGCTCGTCGTCGGTCGGTGGGCGGCGTTCCAAGTGTCTTCGTCCACGGTGCACCCTCGGCAAGTGCGGCTTCGAGTGTGGCGTCGGCGCGTGCCTCGATAAGTTCCTCTCGCTCGTCGAGAGCGGCTCGCATCTCGACGTCGATGACGCCGTGCGCCTGCGGGATGAGGCCGGCGATGAGTCGGGCTGGCTTGCGAGTCCGGCCTGAGCCTGCTGGACGTGCGGTCGTCCGCTCGACCCTGTAGTGGAGGACGGCGGCGATGTCGTCGGCGTCATCGAATCCTCGCGCGGCCACGAGGCGCGGCAAGAGCGCATCAAGGTTGTGGTGGTTGGCCTCGGCGCGGCGAAGTTCAGCGGCAAGGGGGCCGAATGCTTCGGATTCGATGGCGCTCTCGGCCTGTTCGTCGGTGAGCCCGGAGCAGCGGACGAGGGCAGCCCAGCGGTCGTGTTGGGCTGCGGCGGCAATGGTCTCGTACTCGGCGGCGAGCTGGGCGATCGAGCCCCACTGCTCCTGCTCGGCGACGATGGTCTCGTGCGCCGAGAGTTCGGCACCGCTGTGCTGCAGAACTCCGTAGAGCACGCTTCGCGCGGTGGCATGCGGGTCGTCGCCAGGGTGCGGCTGGGCATGGTCGTCGGAGCGGTCGAGGGTCACGTAGGCGTGGTTTGCGTGCCGTCCTCGGGTCATCGCGACGTAGAAGGTCTCTCTCGTCGAGGTCGGTTCGACCAGGACGTGCGCGGTGTCGGTCGTGATGCCTTGGGCGCGGTACGCGGTGACTGCGTAGCCGAGATCGACATGCTCGGCCACATACGACGTTGGAAGCACGATACTGCCGCCGAACCTGCGTCCACGCCTGCGAGCCCTGATGGTTCCGTCGTCGCGCACAGTGGTGCCGGTTCCGTAGTCGCGTGCGATGGTGATGGTCCCGTCGTCGCCGACGGCGGTGACGGTCCAGATGTCGCCGTTGCGCACCCAGTCACGCCCGGTCAGGGTGCGTAGGTTCCGGTTGTTGCGTCGCGTGATGATGGTGTCGCCGACGCCTGCGGCGGTGCCGTCGCGCAGCTCGACTTCACGGTCGGGGTTCAGCGTCTTGTTGAGGATCAGGTCTGCTCGGGCGCGACGGTTCAGCGTGGTCACGTCTTCGTGGGTTTCGGCGATCAGTACCGAGACCAGTCCTGCGTCGCGGTCGGCGCGCCAGGCGTTGTAGGCGGCATCGGTCATGGCCTCGCCATCGCCGTCGGTGACGCGCTGGTGAGCGAGGTAGGTGTCGATAGCCGCCGTGCGCCCGTGACGCAGCTCGAGCGAGGCGGTCTTCTCCCAGGCGTGGGTGAAGCGGTGAACATCGACCAGTTCGGGGGTGTCGGCCCGGTCTCTGGCGATCATCGCGAACGCACCGCCCGCATCCACGGATTGCAGTTGGGCGTAGTCGCCGACCAGCAGCACCTTCGCGCCAGCGTCCTGGGCGAGGTGGGTGAGGCGGTCCAGTGACAGGGTGCCAGCGAGGGAGGCTTCGTCGATGATGACGAGCTGGCCCGCCTCGAACGTGGTGCCGTGGAGAAGGTGGTTCTGCCACCACTTCGCCGTGTTCTCGGTCGCGATCCCGAGATCGTCAGCGAGAACCTGAGCAGCAACCGCTGACGGCGCGAGACCGACGACGGAACCGGAGCCGTGCTCGGCTTCCCATGCGCGGCGGAGCGCGTTCATGGCGGTAGTCTTGCCCGCCCCGGCGGGACCGACCAGTACGTCGAGCATCCGTCCCGACACCGCGATCCGGGTCAAGGCGTCGGCCTGGTCGTCGCCGAGCATCCGACCGTCCGCATCGGGTCTGCGCGTGATCTTCTCAATGGTTGACAGCGGCACCGTCGGCCCGCCGAGGTTGGCGGCTCGTTCGAGGAGTCTGTCCTCGGCCGCGAGCTGGGCCTCGGAGGTGAACACCGTCGAGCTTTTCGGTCGGAACACCGAGGTGCCGTCGGGACGACGGAACACGACGGGCGAGGCGGCGAGTTCGGGCGGGGTCAAGCGAAGCGAAGCGAACTCGGCGGCATCGGCAACCATGGCGACGATGGCTTCCCGGTCGTGCATGGTGGCGAAGCGCCAGCCCATCGTCTGCCGGGAT
>NZ_JARKPQ010000206.1 GCF_029975155.1 Propionicimonas sp.
TCAGGAGAAGACCCATGTCCGGGATGCCGCCGGTGATCGGAGTCCGATCTGTCGCAGTCATATTGATCGGTTCCATGATGCGTTCAACGCCGAGGTTCAGGGCTGGATCCGGGCGGTGGAGCGCGACGAGCACACCGGTTCCTCGGCCTGGGACGGCTACGCCGCCGTCGCCGTGATCGATGCTGCCGTTGAGTCTCTCGAGAAGGGCGGTGTGGAAGTCCCTGTCGCACTGATCGCCAAGCCGGACTTCTACAGGTAAGCGTCACCCGCATCCAGACCGAACTCGGCAGCCGGCCAGTTGGGCAAGGGAGAGGTAAACCATGATCGCCCACGCGCACTATGCCTACGACGGTGTTGCAGTGCTGGTCACCGGCGGGGGCACCGGGATCGGTAGCGCGATCACCCGCGCGTTTCTCGAGCAGGGCGCAGGGGTGTCGCTCGTAGGGCGGTCCGCCGAGGCATTGGCGGAGGCTGTCAGTGGGTTTCCACCTGAACGTGTGCACATCCAGGCCATCGACCTGGCCGTGCCGGGCGCGGCCGCCACCGCGGTCGGCGCGGCCGTGGATCGGTTCGGCCGACTCGATGTGGTGGTGGCGAACGCCGGCACCAGTGAGGCGAGCGACATCACCAGCTTCAACTCGGAGGTCTGGCATCGGCTGCGCGCGATCAATCTCGATGCCGTGATCGAGTTGGCAGGTGCGGCGGCACCACACCTGGCCCGCACGCGGGGGAACTTCCTCGCGATCTCCTCCATCGCCGGGATGCGTGGCGAATGGGGCATGTACGCCTATGCGGCGACAAAAGGGGCGGTCAACGTGCTCGTGCAGAGCCTTGCCCTGGACCTCGGCGCCAGCGGCGTGCGCGTGAACGCACTGGCGCCCGGCTTCACCGTCTCCCGTTTGACTTCAGAGCGCCTCGCCGATCCGGCTTTCGCAGCGAGGCTGCGTGAGCGGATCGCTCTCGGACGGGTTGCCGAGCCCGACGACATCGCGCGGGCGGCGCTGTTCCTGTGCGGCCCGGATGCCGGGTACATCACCGGCGCCGTGCTTCCCGTCGACGGGGGCATGTCGGCCTCCAACGGGACGCCTGCACCTGTCTAGAGCGCTACGAGCGCAGGGGCGCTTCTCTCCGCTGACAGCGAGCGTGCCGAGAGCGTGTGCAGGATGAACAGGGCATCACTCAGCGTGACCTGTTCTTAATCTTCTCTTCTAGATGACAGACTGCCCAATGCATGATAAGTTGAGCTTTGTCACGTCATCAGGTGCAACCCACTGATTCGGATCGTGCCGGCAGTCGCCGGCTGACACTCGGCTTTCGATGTTGAAAGGACCCAACTCATGAGCTCGGAGACCGTTCGCCTCACCGTGGGGCAGGCCATCGTCCAGTTCCTCAAGGCGCAGCAGGTGGAGCGTGACGGCGTCACCCAACCGTTCTTCGGCGGCGCCTTCGGCATCTTCGGCCACGGCAACGTCGCCGGCATCGGGCAGGCGCTCCTGCAGTACCGCGACGAACTCCCCTACATCCTGGGGCGCAACGAGCAAGGCCTCGTGCATGCCGCCGTCGGATATGCCAAGGCGCGCAACCGCCTCGGCGCGATGGCCGTCACCACATCGATCGGTCCCGGCGCGGCGAACATGGTGACCGGTGCAGGAGTGGCGACCTCGAACCGCATCCCGGTTCTGCTGCTTCCGTCCGACTACTTCGCGACTCGACGGACCGGTTCCGTCCTCCAGCAGCTGGAGCATTTCCACTCACCGGACATTTCCACCAATGACGCTTTCCGTGCGGTGTCGAACTTCTGGGATCGCGTCTATCGGCCCGAGCAGCTTGCCGAGGCACTGCTCGGTGCCATGCGGGTGCTGACGTCGCCGATCGACACCGGCGCGGCCACGATCGCGGTTCCCCAGGACGTGCAGGCCGAGGCGTACGACTTCCCGGTCGATCTCTTCCGCGAGCGGGTCTGGAATGTCCCGAGGCAGCGCGCCGACCTGAGCCAGCTGGAGAAGGCCGCTGCACTCATCAAGGCAGCCAAGAAGCCGATCATCATCTCCGGCGGCGGCACCATCTACTCCGACGCCACCGCCGAACTCACGTCGTTCGTCGAGGCCACGGGTATCCCGGTCACGCTCACGCAGGCGGGCAAGGCATCCCTGCACCACACGCATCCGCTCAACGCGGGCGCGCTCGGGTCGAGCGGATCCCGGTTCGCCAACGGGTTGGCACAGGAAGCTGATCTCGTGATCGGTGTCGGCACCCGTTACACCGACTTCACCACCGCATCGAACATCCTCTTCCAGAACCCCGACGTCCGCTTCGTGAACCTCAACACCACCGAGTTCGACGCCTACAAGGAGTCGGCCCTGGGTCTGGTCGGAGACGCCCGCGAATCGTTGCGAGAGTTGCAGGAGCGCCTTGCCGGGTGGCAGGTGCCCGCGGAGTACCGGGAGCATGCCGTCGCCACGGCCCAGGCATGGCGGGAAGAAGTCGACCGGATCATCGATCCCGCCTCCGAGACCGGCACCCTGAGCCAGGCCGCGGCCCTTGGCATCGTCAACTCGTTCGCGAAGGACAACGATGTCGTGATCAACGCCGCCGGCTCGATGCCCGGCGACCTGCACCGCATCTGGCGTCCCGGCGGCCCCTACTCCTACGCCATCGAGTACGGCTACTCCTGCATGGGCTACGAGGTCGCCGCCGGTGTGGGCGCGAAGCTGGCCGATCAGGATCGCGAGGTGTTCACCTTCGTCGGCGACGGCAGCTACCTGATGCTGTCCGCCGAGTTGCTGACCTCGATCCAGGAGAATCTCAAGCAGATCCTCCTCATCGTCGACAACAAGGGCTACGGCTCCATCGGCGCCCTGTCCGAAACCGTGGGCTCGCAGGCCTTCGGCACGCGATTCCAGTACCGCGAGTCCGATGGACAGTACGGGGAGGACTACCTGCCGATCGACTTCGCTGCCAACGCCGCGAGCTACGGAGCGACCGT
>NZ_JARKPQ010000211.1 GCF_029975155.1 Propionicimonas sp.
TAACCAGATCGATGTGGCCGACAATCTCGTCTCGACGATGATGGCCTGCGACGAACCGATCATGACCCAGGAGTTCGGGTTCTTCGAAGTCCTCAAGACGGCATCGTCCTTCGCTGTCGTGGATACCAAACTGACTCTGTCCGACCAGGCTGGGACCGCCCTGGCCACCTTCACCGCCCAGTCCCAGGACCTCGCCGGCACCAGCTGGCAGGTCACCGCCTACAACAACGGCCAAGAAGCCGTCGTCGGAGTTCTCGAGGGCACCAGCCCGACCATCGAATTCGGCGCCGACGGGCAGCTGTCGGGAACCGCCGGCTGCAACCGGGTGATCGGCAGCTTCACTGCCTCCGATGGAACGATCGAGCTCGGACCACTGGGCACCACGCAGATGGCCTGCCCCGACCCCGAGGGCGTGATGGATCAGGAGACCCAGCTGGTGGCCGCCCTGGAGAGCGCTGCCACCTACCACGTCGAGGGCCCCAGTCTGGAGATGCGGACCGCCGACGACGCCATCGCCGTCAACTTCACCCGCGCCTGATCGGCCAGGCCGTCCGGCCGCGCAGCAGCATGCCGGTCCGGCGCATCTGCGCAGTGACATCGATCAGTTTCCACAGCGCCAACACGCCCAGTAGCCAAGCCAGCACCGCGAGGATCACGATCCCGTAGTGGGCGGGATTGCTCAGCCAGCCGAGCCTGAAGAACCACTGGGTCAGCGGCACCTCGGCCTGCACCGTCGCGAGGATCACCAGCACCGCGGCCAAGACGACCATCTTGCGCGACCGCAGTGTCATCACGCCCACCACCAGGCCCGCGTAGATGAGCACGTACGCGACCGCCTGTTGCGCATAGACCATGCGTCCGGACGATTCGAAGAAATACCCGTAGACGGCAAACGAGACGAGCGCGAGGCTCAGTCCTGCGGGCAAGATGAACCGGACGATCGCCCGGCCGTACCCCTCCGAAGGCACCGGGCCGGCACCTGACCAGGCCGACAACGCCAGGGAGGGAATCGTCACGGCGATGATGCCGAGCGCGGAATCGTGCGATGAGCCATACGGGAAACCGACACTGAGGAATCTGACCATCACGATGAGCACGGCGGTCGCCACCACCATGGTGAGGTCGAGTTTGATGACATTGAGCAGGCCTTGGACGATCGTCTGGCCCCGACGAAGCATCGCCAGCAGGGCGAGCGGCGAATTGTTCTGCAGATAGATATCTGCCAGCGCGAGCGCGGCTTGGGTGCTGCCGGGCTGCGCAACCGCCACATCGGCCTCGGCCATCGCGGAAAGGTCGGTCACCCCGTCGCCAACCACGGTCACATGTTCGCCGCTACTGCGCAGTGCCCGGACGATCTCCCCCGCTTCCACCGGTGTGAACCCGCCGAACAGCGCCCGCTCACCCACCACACGGGCCCACTGCGAACGCGGATACTGCAGCAGTTCGTCACGCGAGATGACACCGCGCGAGCGAACGTATTCGACGTCGGAGGCGCGCATCCCCTGCTCGGCCAGGCGCTCCAGAGCATCGCTGGCTGAACTGGGGGTGAAGGCCATCACGCGCACGCCGGCCTCCACGAACCCCCGGATCACGGTCATCGCTTCGTCGCGGACCTGGGACGACAGCTGCAGAACTGCCAGCGGAATCAGCCCATCGGGCAACTGCGGGCGCCCCCGACCGTCCCCGAGCGGCACCGGATCGGGCCGGTAGGCCACCACCAGCTGTTCCCTGCCCGACTCGTCGTCCGGCAACTCGGTGGCCAACGCCGGTTCGAGCGCGGCCCGCCTGCCCAATACATAGACCCCGGCCAGATCATCGTCGCCGAACACGAAGCCGGTCCAGCCGAGAGATGCGAAGAATGGCGCCTCGGCCCGCACTGCCCGGTGTTCACCCTCGAAGGCGTCTG
>NZ_JARKPQ010000233.1 GCF_029975155.1 Propionicimonas sp.
GAACTCGTTCGCCGTGAACCCGTGGCCGGTCAGCATCCGTAGGTGGTCGGGCAGCACGAAGGCGACAGCCGGGCCGTCGGGGTCACTGCGGAAGACGGTGGTCGCGGCGTAGCCGGCGGACTCCTCGCCCGGCGTGATCGCGAGCACCTCATCGACCACGCGCCGCTTGCGCACCGAGCCGTCGCGGCCGCGGACGAACATGGACCGCAGCTGCACCACCAGGCCGAGGCAGCGAGCCAGCTTCATCACCGCCGAGTCACGGGTGAACTCGCCGGACTGCATCGCGCAGCTGACCAGCTTCTCCATCGTGTCGGACGCCGACGCGGCGTGCGTCGTCGACAACGAGCCCGAGCCGGACTCCATGGCCATGATCATCTGGGCCACCTCGCGTCCGCGGACCTCGCCGACGATCTGCCGGTCGAGCGCGTACCGGAACGAGGCGTGCATCCCGTCCTGCAGGGTGAACTCGTTCACCGGACGCCCATCAGGTCCCCGCTCGCCCGAACCGGGACGCGCTTCCCACGAGAACACGACGGGGTGCTCGTCGACCAACTGCTCCAGACCGAGTTCCCGCTCGGTCTCGAAGGTGCCCAGCACCTCTTCCGGGCCGATCTCGGCGCACAACGCCCGCAGCAGCGTGGTCTTGCCGTCGCCTTGTTGGCCGGAGACCACGATCGACAAGCGTGCCTTCACCGCGGCCGCGAGGAACGACGCGAGCAGGGGGCTGACCGTGTCCAGGCCCACGAGGTCGTCGAGGGTGATGCGCACCAGGCGGTGTCGGCGGATCACGACGCTGGGGCGATGGGTGACGAACGCGGACGCCGCCAGGCGTGCGCCGTCCAGGTTCAGGTGGAGGTCCGGGTTGGCGTCCGAGAAGACGCGCGGCGGATCGGCCCGGGACGCCAGGTCCTGAAGCAGCTGGATCAGTTCATCGTCGGACGCCGCCACGGGCGGCCCCGGCACCTTCTCGCCGCCGACCAGGTCCAGAAACACCCGGTCGTGCCCGACGACGATGATGTTCTCGACGTCAGGGCGATCCACCAACGGCTGCAGCCGACCCAGCCCGAACATCAGGTCGAACACCGCCTGCGCCAAGGCGTCCTGCGCGGTGGCGGAGCTGACGGAGCCGTTGACCGCGAACCGGGCCTCGGTCGCCTCCTGGACGACCTCCATGATCACGGCCCGCCCCAGCTCCTGCCGCGCGATCTCGTCCGCCAAGGGGGACCGTCCGATCCGCTCGGAGAAGCGCTTGGACGCCAGCGCGCGGAGCTCCGACGCCTCGTCCCAGTCCACCTCGGGCGCCCGCTCAGAGGGTCGACCGTCGACGCCCGACCTCGCCTCGCGGCCTACGACGTGGAGTGACGACGATGTCGGTGCGACTGCCGTCGACAGGTTGAAGCCAGAGCGGACGCGGCCCGGCCGTGCCGGATCGGTGCCGTCGCCGAAGGCGGTGAACAGCGGCACGCTGGCCAGGTCGGGCCTTTCCCAGGTGGGCTGCGGCTGCTTCGTCATCGTTCCGCCTCCGCCCTGGTGCGCGGTAGCGCGTCCTCGGTGCGCGGTGCGAGGGCTCGCAGCGATTCACCCAGCGCCACCACCGACCGGGGCAGCGCCGACCGATCGAACCGACGCTGGGGCTCCCCGTGGGACCACCACCGCGCGGCGTCCGGATCCCACGCGACCTCGCCGACCACCGGCACGCCCAGGGTCTTGGTGACCTCTGAGGTGCTGTACCGGCGTGCCGGGCCCGCGATGACCAACCGCACGTCACCCAACGAGCCTTCCTGGAGACCCGGCAGCCATGACCGCACCCGCGCCAGCTCAGGCAGCCCGGTCCCCGTCACGATCACAGTCACGTCCGACTCCGAGATCAGCGGCTCCGGGCTGCCGACCGTCCCCAGCCTGCCGGCGTCCACAACGATGTCCACGCCTGTGTCGACCTCGAGTCCGCGGAGGGCGTCCAGGAGCGCGTCCCACACGCCGAGAAGCGACGCGGCCTGCTGGTGCGCGCGGAGCCCCGGCAACAGGCTCGCGTTCGAGTCGGCCAGCGGGAACAGCCGCGAGGGCAGCTCGTCGGCCAACTGGTGGTGTCGGTGCGCCAGCACCAGCTCGGAGAGTCCGGGCCGCGCGACCCCGGTGCAGTACCCGGCCAGGATCGCCGAGCCGCCCGACGGGTCGGCTTCCACGAGCACCACGGGGCGGGGCCACGTCAGGGCGAGACCGACCGACAGGGTGGTCACCCCCAGCGAGCCCGAGACGGTTCCCGGGAGTCGAGCACCACGGCGACCTTGCCGGTTGCGGCCCGGGCTGCCAGATCGGGCGCGGCGTCCGCGCTCACCAGCAGGTCAACCAGGGCGAACTGGCCGTCCTGCGAGCGCGTGACCGCGACGACCCTGGCCGCGATGGTCACCGGCGAGACGTCGCCGACCTGGCCCTGCGCGCCGGGCGTCTGCACCACCCGCACGTCGTCGCCGGTCTTCAAGGGAATGGCGGGCAGCATCCCGTCCACCAGGGACAGGCCGACGACGGTCTCGCCCTTAGCCGGGACGGTCTCGGGGGCGATGGCGTCCGGGGTGAGCAGCCCGCCGGCCGAGATGTCGAGCGCCGCCCGCTGTCCCACCACCGTCGAGACGTCGCTGGCGGGGATCGAGGCGACGGCCGGATCGAGCGACACCCGCGCGACCATCAGGTCACCGGCGGCGATGACCGCGCCACGAGGGACGGCCGCCTTCGCCACGACGACCTCGACCGACGAGGTCGCCGCCGTCCACAGCCACACACCACCCAGCGCGGACAGCAGCAGCGCGGCCACGGACGCGATGATCAGTGCCGGACGCCGCCGGGTCTTCACGGGACCCAACGCCGCGGGCGCCGGAGGGGTCGTGGTCGTCGCCGTCGTCGGCGCCAAGGTCGGTGTCCTCACGTCCTCATCCCTTCACCACGGTCTGGAGTTCGCCGATCGTGACCACG
>NZ_JARKPQ010000267.1 GCF_029975155.1 Propionicimonas sp.
TCGTCTCACACCCCGCGATGCGACCCGGAGATTGGTAGTCCAACGGGCGCTACGTCGCACAGAATCCACGAGTTGTGGTTCCACCTCGGGCACCGGCACATCGTCGTCTGGCGGCGCCGACCATCGCCGCGGGCAGTCAAGCCTGCGTTCCGCAGCTAATCGGGTTTCTGGTGCGCGTTGGCGGGTGTCGTGGCTTGTCAGACGTGTTCGGGGTGGTGACACACGCGCACTCTCATAGTGACACGAGTTGGGTGTAGTCTGCGCTGAGGTGTAGCGGCGTTGATGGTGGAGGGCTGGTGACATGTTCGTTCGGACGTCGACGCGGCGGAACCGGGACGGCACTGCAGTGAGTTACCTGCAGCTGGTCCACAACGAGTGGGACCCGGCGGCGAAGTCGTCGAAGATGAGAGTGGTGTACAACTTCGGCCGCGCCGACCAGGTCGACCGCGCGGGGATCGAACGTCTCATCGGATCGTTGACGCGGGTGTTGGGCTCCGAAGCGATGCTGCCGGGTGCGGGGACCCCGGGGTTGGAGTTCACGGCGTCCCGACCCCTGGGTGGCGCCTACGTGTTGAACGGCCTGTGGGATCGCCTCGGGTTGGCCAAGACCCTGCGTGGCCTGCTGGGCACGACCCGTCGGGACCCGGTCACCGAACGGGTGTTGTTCGCCCTGGTCGCGAACCGGGCGTTGGCGCCCTCCTCGAAGTTGGCCGCCACCAGTTGGGTGAACCACGATGTGCACCTGCCCGGGCTGGTGGAGGTGTCCGACGACGCGTGTTACCGGGCGATGGACTGGCTACTGAGCGTGGAACCCACCCTGGCCAAGGATGTGTACCACCAGGTGGCGGACCTGTTGAACCTGGAGGTCGACCTGTTGTTCTTCGACACCACCTCGACCTACTTCGTCACCGAGCAGGCCGACGAGCCCGTGTGGCGCGACCACCGGGGCCGCCTGGTCGACCCCGCCCCCGACACCAGCGCTGACGGAACCGCTGACGGCGATGAGGCGGCGGCGCCGCCGGAGGGGGCGGTGAAGCAGGCCGGGTTCCGGACGTGGGGCAAGTCGAAGGACCACCGCGACGACCTGCCCCAGGTGGTGGTCGGGATGGCGGTCACCCGGGACGGGATCCCGGTCCGGTGCTGGTGCTGGCCGGGCAACACCTCGGATTCGGCGTTGATCCGCCAGGTCAAGGACGACCTGCGGGACTGGAGCCTGGCCCGGGTGGTGTGGGTCGCTGACCGGGGGTTCACCTCGGCGGAGAACCGCCGCTACCTGCAACGCGGCGCCGGCGGCTACATCCTGGGCGAGAAGCTCCGCTCCGGCACCCCTGAAGCCGACGCCGCCCTCGCCCGGCCAGGCCGCTACCAGGAAGTTGCCGGGAACCTGCGCGTCAAGGAAGTCAAGATCAGCGAGCATGAGCGGTTCGTGGTGTGCCACAACCCCGAAGCCGCCGAACGTGACGCCACCGTGCGCACCAACCTGGTGGAGCACCTGCAAGGGTTGATCGCCGAGTCCGACAAGCTCACCGACACCAAACGGGCCGAACTGCGCGGGGTGATCAGCACCAAACCCGGCCTGAACCGGTATCTACGATCCACCCCCGGCGGCCTGCTCCGCGTCGACGCCAAGGCGATCGCCGCCGAAGCCAAGCTGGACGGCAAGTACCTGCTGCGTTCCAACGACCCGACCCTGACCGCCGAAGACATCGCTGTGGGCTACAAGCAACTCCTCGAGGTCGAACGCGGCTGGCGGGACATGAAACAGATCCTCGACCTGCGGCCCGTGCACCACCGGCTGGAGGACCGGATCCGCGCCCACATCATCTTGTGCTGGCTCGCGCTGCTGCTGATCCGGATCATCGAAACCACCTGCGGCGACACCTGGACCACCCTCCGCGCCGAACTGCAACGACTCCACGTCGGCACCTTCACCGGCAGCGCCGGCACCTACCAGCAGACCACGCAGGTCACCCCCACCCAACGCCAGATCCTGGAGCAGCTGAAACTCGCCCCACCACCGCGGATCCTCGACCTCACCCCCACCACCTGACCCGGGACCGCATCACCCCTAGCCACAGCCACCTCTAGTGACACGCCGTGTCACCACTCCGGCGCGTGTTTCCCCAAGCCAACCGCAGAATCCGCCTGCTCAACCCACACAACATCTGCGGAACTCAGGCATGGGCATGAGAGCGAGGACATGACCATCGGCCTGGAGGTCGACGCGCCCGCGCACGTCAGCGGCTGATGGGATGTCCACACCAACGGTTGCATGGTGGGTGAGTCACGACCCGTCAGACAGGTGCTCCCGAAACTCGCG
>NZ_JARKPQ010000271.1 GCF_029975155.1 Propionicimonas sp.
GCATCTGTGGCGGGACGCGACTCCGATCACCACGTTGGCCGCGTTGGATGCGGCCCTGGCCGATCCGCAGGCCTCAGGGGAGGCCATGCAGTCCCCCGATGCGACCGCCCAGCTCGGCACCGGCGGCGAACTCGCCCCGGGCGCGACCGCAGAGTTCACCGTGCGCACCGATCTGAGTCCGGGCGCCGCCGAACAGTCGTGGCTGAGCCAGCCGGGAGCGGCCTATCAGGTCGGTGTTCAGGTCTTCAGCGGTCCCCGAGAAATCGGCGGCTCGTCGTCCCTCATCGCCTATCCCGGGGACACTCAGGTCGACGTGGGCACCATCGTCATGCTCAATGCGCGGCCGAGCCTGCTGCCATTGGAGTCGAACGCCGACCAACTGCCGGTATTCGCCGACGACTCGTTGTCGGCCGAGCTGGCAGGACGCCTGGAACGGCTGCTCACCCTCGGCGAGCAGGACAACGTGCTCGTGGTCATTGATCCGCAGCTGTACGACGAGGTGACAGCGTTGGCCCTGCCGCACGCCCTACGGTTGAGCGACGGTAGCGAGTCCCAAGTGAACTCGGCTGGCAGCGCACAGGCGCAGGCGTGGCTCGACCGGGTGAATGCACTGATGACCAATGGCCGCGTGGCCCGCGGCCTGTACGGCTCGGTCGATCTGGCCCAGGCCGTAGCCTCCGGGATGGCGGATCTCGTCAGGCAGTCGGCGACCTTGCCGGACGGGCACGTGATGGCAGCCTTGCCGCTTGTCGTGGTGCCCTATGACGGTTGGGTCGACGAACAGTCGGCCGCTGCCCTCGCGCAGGTTTCTCCCTCCTATCTGCTGGCGAGCAATCTCGGCAGCAGTCAGCTGCTCCACGATGCCGCTGGCGTACCGCTGCTGAGCGTCGATCCCGCTTCGACCGCGCAGCCGGCCGAGAATCCGGTCCAGGCCCGCGGCTGGCTGCTGGCGCGTCAGCTCATCGGTGGTACCCAGGGGGTGCCATCGATTCAGCTCGTCACCACCACGGCACAAGCCGAGATGGCGCTGGCGGACGAATCGTGGCGCACCCGGCACGCGATCGCCGACCTGACGTCGGCCGCCTCAGCGGCCGGCACCCCCACCTGGCCCAGCGAGACCGTGGCCTCCAGTGATGCGCTGGCCGAGGCGACCTCGCGCACCGAAGGCCTGCTGGCGGCCTGGGACGAGCTCATCGAGTTGCCGGACGAGACCGTCGACCCGTCGAACCGGGTCGTACCGGGAGCCTGGTCGATGACCTTAGGACGCAACAGCCAAGCCCAGACCGAGTGGCTGCGGCTGGCAAGCGAACCGGCGATGGCCATCATCAGCCCGGACGCGATCCAGTTGCGCATCAGCGATTGGGTGACGACCTCGTCGGAGGACAATCTGCTGCCGGTCACCGTGACCAATAACACCGCTTATCAGCTGAGGGTACGCGTCCACTTCGAATCCGACAATCCATTGCGCATCTCGGTGGCCGACTCGGAACTGATCCTGGTGCAGCCCGGGGAGTCGGCAACCGTGCGGGTGAGCCCGGTTGCCGAGGGCAACGGCGTGGTGGCGATGCGGGCGCAGGTGGTCACCAGCGGTGGTCACCCGGTCGGCACGCCGGTCGATTTCACCATCACCGCCGCACAGTCGGGCCGAGTGGCATGGATC
>NZ_JARKPQ010000278.1 GCF_029975155.1 Propionicimonas sp.
ACCTTCACCGGTACAGCCACCGCCACCTACCGCGTCACCGACATCCACGGCAACACCGCCACCGCCACCATCACCGTCACCGTGGCCGCGATCACCCCCACCGCCGCCAACGACACCGGACACGGGCCGGCCAGGCACCCGGTCACCGTCAACCCCCTGGCCAACGACCGCCCGGGCGACGCCACGGCACCCCTCGACCCGACCAGCGTCGTCCTCACCGACACCAGTGACGACGGCACCTGGACCGTCAACCCCACCACCGGAGCCGTCACCTTCACCCCGACCGGCACCTTCACCGGCAGGACCAGCACCGGCTACCAGGTCCGCGACCGCAACGGGACCCCCGCCACCGCAACCATCGCCATCACCATCGGGGCCCTGACCAGCGTCCGGAGCATTCAGAGGGAGACCCCCCAGAACGTCACGCTGACCATCGACCCGAGGACGAGCACCACGTTCGGCGACGACGGTGGCGATCCCCGGACCACGGCGACGCTGCGGTCGCTCCGGTTCGTGGACGACAAGGGGAGGCTGACCACGCAGTTGACCCCTGACGGGCAGGGACTGTGGGAGGTCACCGGCGACAATCGGATCACGTTCAACCCGGAGTCGGCGTTCATCGAGACCTCGTCCGTGACGATCCGCCTGGAGGACAGCTTCGGCAACGTGGCGACGGCCACGGTGACCGTTGTGGTGCGGGCGATCTACCCCGCGCCGGTCGCCGACGCGGCGAACACCCCGGCGAACCGGGCCGTCACCGTCAACGTGCTGGCCAATGACAAGGCCGGCGCAGCGACCGCGCCGCTGAAGCCGGCCACCCTCAAGCTCGTCTCCAGCGATGCGAAGGCCGGCAGCTGGGTGGTGAACAAGGACGCCACGCTGACCTTCACCCCGGCGGCGAACGTGACCGGCACCACCACCGCCTACTACCAGGTCGAGGACAGCAACCGCACCCTCGCGAAGAACCCGGTCAAGGTCACCGTGGCCGTGGGTGCGCTGCCGCGAGCGGCGGCCGACACCAGGAACACGGCACAGGACGGCAGCACGCTCACGATCAACCCGCTGGACAACGACACCGCCGGGGACAACGGCACCGGCACCAAGGACGCCGGCCGCGGCTTCCGCACCGCGTCGCTGGTGCTCGTCGACCCGGCCGCCGCGAGCGACGGGAAGTCCCTCACCGCGCCGTCGTACGCCTGGAAGGTCGGCGCCGACAACCGGGTCTCGTTCACCGCGAACTGGCGCTTCACGGGCACCGTGTCCACCCAGTACCGGGTGACCGACAACTACGGCAACACGACGACGGCCAAGCTCACCGTCACGGTCACGCCCACGCCCGCGACCGACACCGAACGGCGCCTCGCCGCCATCGGCGCGCTGGACGCCGGCAGGGACGGGTCGGGGATCCGGGTCGGCATCATCGACTCGGGCATCAACTACCAGCATCCGGATCTCGGCGGCACCAGCTCGAGCACCTTCCCGACCACCAGGACCACCAAGGGCTGGGACTTCGTCGACAAGGACGCGAACCCGGCGGACTGCTACGGCCACGGCACGCACGTCGCCGGGATCGTCGCGGCGAACGGGAATCCCAAGCAGGGCGGCGCCTACGGCGTGGCCCCCGGGGTGACGCTCGGCGCGTACCGGGTCTTCGACTGCCAGGGCAGCGCGACGACCGACCACATCCTCGCCGCGATCAACCGTGCCTACTCCGACGGGATGAACGTGGTCAGCCTCTCGCTCGGCGCGACCACGGTGAGCTGGCCGAACGAGACGTCCTACCCGCTCACCCAGGCGGCCGCGAGCCTCGTGAAGAAGGGCGTTGTCGTCATCGCCGCGGCGGGCAACGACGACAACGGGCTGTTCACAGTCGGTTCCCCGGCGGTCGCCCCCGGCGTCATCTCCGTCGCGGCGACGACCGCGACCGGCACGAGCACCGAGTCCTACAGCGCCATGGGCCCGGCGGCCGACCTGACCCTCAGCCCGACCATCGCCGCTCCGGGCAGTAGCGTCCGCTCGACCTGGCTGGGCACGGGATGGCGGGTCTCCTCCGGTACGTCGATGGCGGCGCCGGAGGTCGCGGGCGCGGTGGCGACGATCCTGCAGGCGCGCGGGTGGCGGACGCCGACGGCCGGCCTCCCGGCCCGGGTCGCCGCCCTGCTGTACGCCAGCGCCAGCCCACTGAAGTCGGCGAGATCCGGGCTGACGGACAAGCCGGACGCCGTGTTCCGCCAGGGCGCGGGCCTGCTGCAGTTGCAGGCGGCCCTGGCCACGACGGTGACCGCGTCCCCGTCGACGCTGAGCCTGGGCGAGGGGACGTCGCGGAAGGCGACCGTCACGCTGACCAACACCGGCACCACCGCGGTCACCTACCAGGCGTCGGCCGTCACCGGCACCAGCGCCGCGGCCAGCACCGGGAAGAAGACCGACGTCGGCAACCAGACCCCGGACTGGGCCCACGGCGCGGTCGGCTTCTCCGCGAGCCCGGCGAAGTTCACGGTCCTCCCCGGCAAGAGCCAGACGGTCAAGCTCAAGATCACCGCGCCCAGCAAGATCCTGAAGGGGCGCAACGGCCTTCTCTACGGCGGCTGGGTGACGTTCACCGGGTCGGGGAGCCGGACCGTCTCCGTCCCGTTCGTCGGCGTTCGCGGCGACTACCAGAAGGTGAAGATGCTGCCGTCCGCCAAGCGGAGCTTCAGCGCGGCGGGGGTGTCCTACACCCTCTCGCTGCCCGCCCTCGCCTACCGGAACTCCGACGGCGACATCGCCCAGACCACCTCCGGAACCCGGACGTTCAGGACCGCCAGGGGCGATTATCCGGTGCTCATGTACCACCTGGACTACCCGGCCACGGCGATCCGGGTGAAGGCGGTCAACACCAGGACGAAGAAGTCGTACGACGCCGTGCTCAGCGGCACCTCCACCCAGCTCGGTCGGCAGGGCCGCGACGAGAGCTACACGCTGACCACCTTCTACGGCGTCTACAAGACCTCGAAGGGCAAGCTGGCCCGGGTGCCGGCCGGCACGTACAAGCTCCAGTTGCGGGTGCTGCGGCCGCTCGGCTCGTCGTCGAAGAGCTCGCACTGGGAGACCTGGACCACCCGTTCCCTCAAGGTCAGCTGGAGCTGAGAGGCCCGAAATCGGGGTCCGGCCGCGGAATTCGGGCGCCGGGGTTGTCCCGGACCGGTCTGAACCAGCAGACTCGGGAGCAGCGCCCTCAAAGCGCCCGTCCGATCCCCTCAACCGTGGCGGACGTGGGACCGTCCAGAAATCCCAGGAGAGAGCATGCGAGCTCACCCTCGAACCAGAGCGCTCATCGGCGTCGCCGCCGGAGCCACCGTCACCGCCCTGTTCGGCACAACCCTCGCCGTCCCGGCGCAGGCAGCGGATCCGGGCTCCAGCGGCAAGATCAAGCTGGCCGACGCAGCCAACAAGTCGCGCGTCGTCAAGGGCCGGTACCTGATCCAGACCGCGGGGACGCCGCTGGCGGTCGGCGGCAGCAGTGCCGTCAACCGGGCCACGCAGTCGGCCGCGGAGTCGGCGGTGCGGTCGGTCGGCGCGAAGGTGGGCACGACCTACTCCGACCTGTGGACGGGCATGGCGGTGACCGCGACCGACGAGCAGATCGCCCAGCTGGCCCGCTCGTCGAGCGTGACCGCGATCTACCCGGTGCTGAGGGTGCCGATGCCGAAGACCACGGTGAGCAAGACGAAGGTCTCCAGCGAGCTCTCCACCATCTCCGCCGCCGCGACCGGCTACACCGGCAAGGGCATCAAGGTCGGCATCATCGACACCGGCGTCGACTACAACAACCCGGATCTCGGCGGTGCCGGCACGAACAACCAGACCGCTGACTTCAAGAAGCCCGGCGGCCGGGTCATGTACGGCAAGGACTTCGTGGGCGACGACTACGACGCCGACGACGACAACCCGGTGCTCCGCCCCGACCTCTACCCCGACGACTGCGCGGGCCACGGCACCCATGTCGCCGGCATCGTCGGCGCGAACGGCGACCTCGACACCGGCGGCGCCGTGGGCGTCGCTCCCGAGGTCACTTTCGGCGCGTACCGCGTGTTCGGCTGCGACGGCAGCACGGACACCCAGGTGATCGTGGACGCCATGACCCAGGCGAAGAAGGACGGCATGAACGTCGTCAACATGTCCCTGGGCAGCACCTTCGACTCGTGGCCGAGCTACCCCGACGCCGTCATGGCGTCCAACCTGGTCAAGGCGGGCATCGTCGTGGTCGCGTCCGCCGGCAACGAGGGCGACCTCGGCCTGTTCGCGTCCGGCAGCCCTGCGGTCGGCGCTGGGGTGATCTCGGTGGCGTCCTACGAGCCGGTGCAGATCAAGACGCGCGCGATCGAGGTCAACGGCGCCAAGTACCCGTACACCTCGGTCGAGGGGACGGCGGCGGCTCCGGTGAGCGGCAACGTCCCGTTGCGGCTGGCGTCCAACACCACGGCGTGCGAGGTGCCGGGCTCCGCCACCGGGAGCGCCCTGCTGGTCAAGCGCGGTGACTGCTCGTTCAGCCAGAAGGTGGCCAACGCCGTCA
>NZ_JARKPQ010000282.1 GCF_029975155.1 Propionicimonas sp.
GGCGAGGCCGGTGGCGGCGAGCACCGGCGCCAGGTCGCCGAGCAGCCGGCCGAAGGCCCGCTCGCGTCCGAGCAGGTCGAAGCGGGACGGGAACGGCGGGCTGCCGGCGTCCGCGGTCGGGATCCGGACCGCGTCCACGCCGGTGCGGACGGCCAGCTTGCCCAGCGCGCAGTTCGGCCGCGGGCGCGGAGGTGGGTCGCAGACCCGTCCGGGGGTATCGGCCGGGTCGCCGTCGGTGCCCTCGCCGCCGTCGGTGAGCCAGTAGCTCCACGGCGCCGGATCCCAGGACAGCAGTGCGAGGAACTCGCCCTCGGACTCCGACACCGCCACGTCCCCGTCGGTGAGGATGCCGGGCCGGTGGGTGGGCAGCCACCACGCCGAGTCCAGCGGCCCGGCCAGCGCAGCCTGGCCGTCCGGGATCAACTCGACGCCCGTGAGCCGGTAGGCGTACTTCAGCTCGCTGGTGCCGCTCCAGACCGGGCCGGCCGGGCCGGGACCGGGGTCGAACGCACCACCGGCCAGCGCCACGTCGAGGTGGTGGGTGAACTCGATCACCGGGACGGTGTCGGGCCACACCATCTGCTCCGCCCCGGGCATCCCGGCGACCGCCAGCGCGGTGGTGAAGCCGCGGCGGTCGGTGAGCGACACCTTGCCGATCGGGGCGGGCGGCTCGGGCGCGGTCGGGTCGAGGGAGTCGCCGATGGTGATGCCGACGCAGCCCTTCACGCTGAAGAAGAAGAACGAGACCTTGCCGCAGAACTTGCCGTCCAGGTTCACCTTGACGTCGCCGCCGACCTCCCAGACCGTGCAGATCAGCTCGCCGGTGACCGACACCGACACGATCACCAGGTCGAGGGCGCCCTTGACGAAGAAGCCGCCCTTGAGCAGGAACGGGTTGGTGCCGAAGCCGACCAGCAGCTTCGCCGACGCCTCCAGCTTGATCGGACCGGCCGACCACCCGATCGAGATGCCCGCGCCGAAGCCGACGCTGAACCCGTCGAAGTTGAACCGGTTGTCGCCGCCGAGCTTGTGCAGCTGCTTCTCCTCGACCATCAGGAACGACCAGGCCTGGAGGTCGAGCGTGCCGGGCAGCAGCTTGATCGTCACCGGGTCGCCGGGACGGCCCTCGCTGACCACGCCGTCTGAGCCGATCCGGACGTAGGCGTCCTTCGGCGTGGACGGATAGGGGAAGTAGCCGTCGATCGGCAGCTTCAGCTCCAGCACCTTCGGGATCGTGTAGGTGCCACGCACACCGACCATCACCGCGGTGTCGTCCACGGCGATCAGGCCGAGGATCTGCAGGCTCGGGTCCTCGACGCTCCCCTGCGTGGACGGGGTGACCTTCGGCTGCTTGACCAGCTTCGCGTCGATGCCGAAGATCACCGCCGGGTCGGGGAACGCGACCACGAACATGCCGGTGGCGTTGAAGGTGAACGCCTGGTCGGGCAGCGTGCCGACGATCATGCCCAGCCCGATCGCCCACTGGCCGCGGTGCGGCTCGAACTTGTCCTCGTACGGGGTGTCGCGGAACCAGGTGATCTCGCGGCCGACCGGGTCGTTGTCCATGCCGGACGGGAGCGCGCGGCGTCCGTTGGAGACGAACAGGCCGAGGAAGCCGAAGATGCCCAGCCCCGTCGAGCCCAGCGGAATGCCGACCGGCAGGATCAGGCCAAGGGCGATCGACAGGAAGTCGTGCGCGGGGTCGAACGCCAGCGCGCCCATCGCCTTCGCGCCGACCGAGATGAGGTCGAGTTCGAGCGCGGCCTTGAACGCGCCGCCGTCGCCGAGCACGAGGCGTCCGGCCCCGCGCAGCACGCCGGGGATCTCGACCGCCAGACCCAGTCCGCGCAACTCGGCGGAGAAGCCGTCGTCGCCGAAGCTCGCCCGCACGGTGGCGCCGGTGATCGAGACCACGCCGAGGTCGAGCGCGAACTCCAGGTCGCACTCGAACCAGGTGGAGCCGACGCCGGCGCGGGTGGCGGTGACCTGCAGCAGCTCGCCCAGCGGACCCTCGATCTTCCAGCGGCCGGGGTCGGCGACCTCGAAGGACACGTCCTCGTAGACCAGGCCGAACTTCTCGTACCACTCGGTCTTGCTGTCGTCGAACTCCAGTCCGGCCTTGTGGTAGCGCACTTTCAGCGGATGGCCGTCGTCGGTGCCGATCGCGCCGAGCCCGTCCGCCTCGATGTCGAAGCCGACCGCGGCGGTGTAGTCCAGCAGGACGCGGGTGCGGAAGCCGGTGGTGTCGGTCAGGCTGCGCTGCCGGTGCTCGATCTCCGCGCTGTGGATGATCACCTCGCCGTCCTTGGCGACCGTGGCCAGCGCCCCGGTGGCCACGGCCAGCGCGGCGACCCGCACGGCGGCGCCGTCGATGCCGGCGGCGCCGATCCCGGCCAGCAGGGCCGGGGCCAGGGCGAGGGCGATCGCCAGGAACTCGGAGTCGATCGCCGCCAACCCCTTCGGGTCGCCGGAGGAGGCGATGGACAGCGAGAACACCGTCTGGCCGGAGCGGGAGTCGTAGGCCCACTTTCCGGTGAGCGTGTACACCTCGGTGGTGGTGCCCGAGGGCTGGCTGGGCGCACGGACGCCGACCGGCGCGTCCCCGCCGCCGGGCTGCGGCACGGTGGTGACGTTGCTGGTCGCCCACTCGAAGGTGAACTCGGCCATCGTGGGGATGGCGTCGGCGAGGCTGGTCACGGTGGGCGAGTCCCAGCGCACGACCAGGCGGATCAGGAAGGGCAGCCGCGGCTCGCGGGGCTCTGGCTTGGGCACCTCGTCGGCGTCCTCGCCCGGCACGTAGGCACGCCGGGTGGCCGGGTCGTTGTGCTGGGTGTCCGGAGGCACCTGCTGGGCGGTCGGGTCCTCGCCGGCGGGCGGGGTGTACGTGCCGCCGACCGCGTAGATGTCGGCGCGCCGGTAGCTCTCCCGCGTCGAGTTGGTCGTGCTGTCGCCCCACGCGGCCCGTTCGCTGTCGCTGTGCTCGGCCTCGATCAGCCGGCCGGCCGCTTTCTCCGCGGCGGACAGGGGCGGCGTGATCGCGTTCTGGGCGGTGGCCATCGTGCCCGAGGGCGCGGTCTGCTCGCCACGGGACAGAACCGTGCCCGGACCGGAAACCCAGGCCGACACCGCGTTCGCCCGCTCGGTGGCGAGGGCGGCGTTGTGGCCGTCGTTGCCGATGTCGCAGGCGCGTCCGATCACCACGAACTGCGCGCCGGGGAAGAAGGTCGCCCACTTGCGCACGGACGCCTCGATCGTCCCCTCCTGCGTGGTGGGCACATAGGCGCCCCACGCTTCCACGGCTGTGTCGTTGTAGCCGAAGCGCACCTGGAGGCGGCGCACCTGCTCCTCGGTGACCGGCGGCGCGGGCGCCTGCGGGTCGGTGCCGGCCCCGACCTGCACGCTCACCTCGGCCAGGCCGCCGTCCGGGACAGTGACCGTGGTGCCGCTGGCCGTGGCCTGCTTGCTGAACGACGCGAGGCTGGCGTCGGAGTGGAACGCACTGAGGGAGTAGGTGGCGGTGACGCCGCGGACCTCCACCAGCGCGCCGGTGCCGTCGTGGACGCCGTCCGCCGTGCCGATCAGCAACGAGCCGGCGGCGAGCACGTCCACCCGGATCCGGCGGACGCGCTTCTTCGAGTCGGTGACCACGAGATAGCTGGTGCCGACCGCCGCGTCCGGGTCGAGCACGTAGTCGGGCCCGGTGCGCGTGGGCGCGTCCGTACCGGTGCCGTACTGCCAGCGCAGGTCCATCGCATCGGCGGGGTTGAGCGCGGACGAGAACTCCAGTTCGGCCAGCGCCCGCGCGGTGCCCGAGACGAACACGACGTTGGCCAGATCGGTGGCGGCGACGTGCACGTTCACCTTCGCCGGGTGCTGCACCTCGGCCTCGGCCTGGGTGAAGGTGTAGGCGTTGGCGCTGTCGAAGACCCGCTCACCGTCGACCTCCTCGGAGAACGTGCCCGACATGGTCTCGCCGACCGAGGTGGTGAACCAGGAGGTGTCGTTGGCGTCGATCCCGGTGCCGTTGGGCAGCGTCCACTGCATGCGGGGCTGGGTGACCGTGCCGAGGGCGGCCGGGTTCAGCTTTGCCCGGACGCGGGCGTTGGCCGGGGTGTTGGCCAGCAACGGCACGTCGAGTTCGCGGCCGGCGCCGCTGACCGTCAGCGGATGCTCCCCTTCGAGGTCCTGCAGGAACTCGACGGCTGCCGCGTTGATCGGGGTACGCCCGAGTTCGACCCGGATCTCGCCCTGCAGGCCGGCCGGGCTGCCCAGCAGCACGTCCTTCACGCCGACGTTCACCTGGTCGACCAGGGGAGTGTCGGGCGGCAGGAAGAGTGTCGCCTCGGCGATCGAAATACCTTGCCAGGCTGGGGTCTGACCGCGGGCGATGATCTCCGGCGGGGTGGTCTGGGCGGACGCGTCGAAGACCAGCCGGTCGACGGTGAGCCCGATCTCCGAGTCGCCGATGAAGAAGCTGGCCGGCTCGAAGGTGACCCCGATCACCGCGCCCGACGGAGCGGCCGGGTCGAAGGGATCGGGCCAGTCGACGAACCGCACCAGGTCCGCCGTCCCGGACAGGTCGATGCGCACCACGCCGGAGCCGACGATCCGCACCGACGAGTGGCTGCCGTCCGGCAGCAGGTGCGCGGCCACCGCGGGCGCGGACGGGACAAGCGTGGCGGGCCGCAGTCCGGGGATCGTGATCGCGATCCGGTCGACGACGAGGTCGAGGAAGGCGCTGCTGGCGCCCGGTTCGAGGTTCTGCCCGGTGCCGGCGGCGTTGCGCGTCCGGACGAGCCGGAACGGCAGGCCGGTGTTCAGCCCGGGGACTTCGACGGGCCAGTTGCGCAGCGAGGGGAAGCCGAGGTCGGACACCGGCTGGATCACGCCCTCGTGGATGTGCACCCCGGCGCTGGTGGTGGCGTGGTGCTCGACGACGGCGAGATTCTCCAGCTTGGCGGCCAGGTCGTCGGGAATCACCGCCTGCGCACCCGGAAACGGACTCGCCAGGTCGAGGAGCGTGATCCCTCTTCTGGCCATCGTGGCCTCCGTCCCCCGAGGGTGCATGGTGACGGGAGTGACGCTAGACCCGGCGCCCCGGCGCCGACAGTGACCCGAATTGCCACCCCGGGTATCGGCACGCATCCTCACGACTCCGACCACTTGTCGAAGTACGTCTCCCGCCATGGCCCCCAGTCGCGCCTCCTCACCCCCGTCCCTTCCTCACCCCGTCGCTTCCTCGCCCCAGTTCCCTCCTCCCTCGCCCTCCCCCTCCCTCTTCTTTCGCCTTCTTCCGCGCAAAGTGGACTGAAACCGTCGACAACGACGGTCTCAGCCCACCTTGCGGCGATGTGGATGATGGGCAGCGGCGTGCGGTGAGCGATGGGAGCTCCCGACGCCCGACGCCGGGCGCGACGAATTCCCGGAGTTATCCACAATTTGAGCTCAGCCCCCTCCCGGACGTGGCCTCGGATGGCCCACGATCCGGGAATGCACTCCAGACGCGACCCGGACGCTCAGCTCCGCAACCTCGCCGCGGCCCAGGGCGGGCTGCTCAGTTCGGCACAGGCGAGGATCTTCGGCCTCGGCGACGAGTCGGTGCGGCGCCTCGTCCGACAGGGCCACTGGTGTCGCGTCAGCGAAGGCGTGTACGACCTCCGGCCCGGCGTCGAGTCGACCGAGAAGTCCATCTGGGCCGCAGCCCTGCGAGCAGGGGACCCGTGCGCAGTGGGAGGCGAAGCCGCGCTGCGCCTCTACGGCCTTGACCGCCCACTCGACCGGATCGTCGTCTGGGTGCCTGCCGACCGGCGGCCCCGCTCCGATCCGGCGGTCGCGATGCGTCGGGACAAGATCGGACGCCTCGCACGCCGTCGTGGACTGCTCCCCCGGATCCGGGCCGAGGATGCCGTCATCGACGTCGCCGAGAGACTCGGGGTCGAGGATGCGGTCGGCCTGATCTCGGAAGCCGTCCGGCGCCGACTGATCACGCTGGATTCGCTGCGCTCGACGATCTCCGACCGCTCCCGCGTCCGCAACCGCAAGCTCCTGCTCGATCTGCTCGATGACCTCGACGGCATCGAGAGCACGCTCGAATACGTCTACCGTCGTGATGTCGAACGTGCCCATGGCCTGCCACGGGCGCGTCGGCAGAGATCGGCCAGCAGGGGAACCCGGACGGACGTCCTCTACGACGAGTACGGGGTGCTCATCGAGCTGGACGGCAGGGTCGGCCACCTCGATACCGACTCAGCCTTCCGGGACCTGCACCGCAACAACGCCCACGCCCAGCGCGAGTGGTTGACGCTGCGCTACGGCAACGGCGATGTCCGCGGCCGACCGTGTGACGTGGCGATGCAGGCCGGCGCGGTGCTTCAGTCCCGCGGCTGGCAGGGCACCCTGAAACCCTGTCCGGCCTGTCGTGGCCGCTTCGCCTCCGGTATCCCGCGGCTGTGACGCGCCACGTGGCCAGCAAAGTGGGCTGAAACCGTCGCAGTCGACGGTTTCGGTCCACTTTGCGCGGAGGCGGCGCGAGGAAGCGGGGTCAACCGTAGGCGCACGCCTGAGGGCCCGAGGCCGTCAGAGGGGGCGGGACAGCCTGTCCAGGTCGTCGGCCAGGGCGGCGGCGAGCGCATCCAGGTCGGGACAGGCATCCGGGTCGGCGATCGTCGTGATCGACAGGCGTCCGGCGTAGGAGAGCACGACGAAAGCCACCGTGAGGTTTCCCGTGGGGGAGGTCAGCGGCACCAGCCGGGTCACTGGTCGACCGGCGAGCACCAACGGCGCCACCGGTCCGCGCACGTTTGTGACCAGCGTGTTCACGGTGCGCTGGCTGTCGATGAAGCGGTGGAACAGGCCGGCCCGCACGAGCAACGCGAAGCCGGGACGCAGCAGGGCATTGGTCATCGCCCGGGGTCGGCGCTTCGCGGCCGCGGTGACGTCGGCGACCCCACGGATCCGTGCCGCGAGTTCGCCGGTCGCCGGCAGGCGCAGCGGCATCACCGCGCTGGCGTTGCCCTCGGCGCCACCAGGCGCGTGGAAAGCGAAAGGCACCGAGATCACCAACTCGGCCACATCCTCGCCGCGACCGGCAAGCAGCCGGCGGACGGCTCCGCTGACCACGGCCAGGGCTGCGTCGTTGATGGTGCCGCCGCTGGCATGGGCGGCCTCGCGCACGGTCTCCAGCTCCCTCGACACGGAGTACACGACGCGGCGGGTCCCGGTCGGGCGGTTCAGCGACGTCCGCGGAGCAGCGCCACCGGCCACCAGCAGCCGCACCGCCATCACCAGTTGCCGCGCCACCATCGGCAGGGTCCGGAGCCCGGCCACCCGTCCGCGCAGGTTCTCCATGGTCAGGTCACGTCGGGAGGGCACGGGCCGCGGGAAGGCCGGCGCGGGCACGTCCGCGCCGTCGGCCAGCGCACCGAGCAGCGCCAGCGCCGCGAGGCCGTCCGCGAGGACGTGGTGCACAACGAGCACCAGCGCCAGCACCGAGCCGTCCGGGCCGGTGACGATCCGGCCCGCCCACAGCGGACGGTTTCGCGGCAGCCGCACAGCCAGCAGGTCCAGCGCGAGCCGGTCGACCTGCTGCGGGTCTTCGACCGGCGCCACGGAGAGGTGCCCGGCCAGCCGGAAGCCTGCGTCGTCCACCCAGATCGGCCGACCGCAACCGAGCGGCGTCCGGCGGATCACCTGCCGCAGCCGCGGCACCGCAGGCAGTCGTCCGGCCAGGTGCTCGACCAGGGCGTCCACGCCGGGCGCGTCCGGACCGAACCAGAGGATCGCGCCGACCTGCATCGGGACCGTGCCGTGGTCGCCGTCGAGCGACATCAGGTCGTCGCCGCTGAGTCGTTCGATCATCGGGCCCCCGACCAGAGATGTGACAGCCGCCTCGCATCCTCGTCGATACCTCCGCCGTCCCACCACAAGGTGGACCGAAACCGTCGTCGTCGACGGTTTCGGTCCACCTTGCGCGGGGCGATGCGAGGAAGCGGGGCGATGCGAAGAGGAGGGCTACCTGGTCAGGCCCTGCAGGTGCAGCACGGTCGGCTTGCTGACATCGGCGAAGAAGTCGTTGCCCTTGTCGTCCACCACGATGAAGGCCGGGAAGTCCTTCACCTCGATCTTCCAGATCGCCTCCATGCCGAGCTCGGGGTACTCCAGCAGCTCGACGCTGGTGATGCAGTCCTGGGCGAGCCGGGCGGCCGGACCGCCGATCGAGCCGAGGTAGAACCCGCCGTGCGCGGCGCAGGCGTCCGTCACCGCCTTCGACCGGTTGCCCTTGGCCAGCATGACCATCGAGCCGCCGGCGGCCTGGAACTGGTCGACGTAAGAGTCCATCCGGCCGGCGGTCGTCGGTCCGAACGAGCCGGACGGCATGCCCTCGGGCGTCTTGGCCGGGCCGGCGTAGTAGACGGGGTGGTCCTTCAGGTACTGCGGCATCTCCTCGCCGGCGTCCAGGCGCTCCTTGATCTTGGCGTGGGCGATGTCGCGTCCGACGATCACCGTGCCGTTGAGCGACAGCCGGGTCTTCACCGGGTACTTGCTCAGCTCGGCCAGTATCTCCGGCATCGGACGGCCGAGGTCGATCTCGACGACCTCGCCGGCGTCCAGGTGCTCGTGGGTGGTGTCGGGCATGAAGTGCGCGGGCTCCCGCTCGAGCTGCTCGATGAACACACCCTCGGGCGTGATCTTGCCCAGGCACTGCCGGTCGGCCGAGCAGGACACCGCGATCGCCACCGGCAGGGACGCGCCGTGCCGCGGCAGCCGCACCACCCGCACGTCATGGCAGAAGTACTTGCCGCCGAACTGGGCGCCGATGCCCATCTGCCGGGTGAGCTCGAGCACCTGCTCCTCCAGCTCCACGTCCCGGAAGCCGTGCGCGCTCATCGAGCCGGACGTGGGCAGCGAATCCAGGTACTTGGCGGACGCGTACTTCGCGGTCTTCATCGCGAACTCCGCCGAGGTGCCGCCGACGACGATCGCGAGGTGGTACGGCGGGCAGGCGGCCGTCCCGAGCGAGCGGATCTTCTCGTCGAGGAACCGCATCATCGACTCGGGGTTCAGGATCGCCTTGGTCTCCTGGTACAGGTAGCTCTTGTTGGCCGAGCCGCCGCCCTTGGCCATGAACAGGAACTTGTACGTGTTCTCGTGGCCGGGCGCGGTGTCGGCGTACAGCTCGATCTGCGCGGGCAGGTTGGAGCCGGTGTTCTTCTCCTCCCACATGGTCAGCGGCGCGTTCTGGGAGTAGCGCAGGTTCAGCCTGGTGTAGGCGTCGAACACGCCCCTGCTCAGCGGCAGTTCGTCGGTGCCCTCGGTGAGCACCTGCTGGCCGCGCTTGCCCATGACGATGGCGGTGCCGGTGTCCTGACACATCGGCAGGATGCCCCCGGCGGAGATGTTGGCGTTCTTCATCAGGTCGAGCGCGACGAACTTGTCGTTCGGGCTGGCCTCGGGGTCGTCCAGGATCGTCCGCAGCTGGGCGAGGTGGGCCGGACGCAGATAGTGCGCGATGTCGTGCATCGCCGTCTCGGCCAACAGCTCCAGCGCCGCCGGCGCCACCTTCAGGAACGTGCGCCCGTCCGGCCCTTCGACCGTCTCGACGCCCTCGGTCGTGAGGAGCCGGTAGGGGGTGCGGTCCTCGCCGATCGGCAGCAGGTCCTCGTAGCGAAATTCGGCCATGACACTCCTTTGCTCAGCCGTCGTCAATCCTTCCATCGCGCACCGGCCACCGCTGCCGAACCCGCATAACCGGACGCGGTGGTGGGTAGCATCGGACGTGTGCTGACGATGATGTCGGCGCTGATCGACGGAGGTGCGATGTTCGGCCAACCCCAGTTCGCAGCCATGAACGCGCACCTGAACTCGGTGTTCGAACGGCAACGCATCCTGATCTCCGCCCATCGGGGCAGCGGTGGCGGCAGCGTGGCGGTGAACACCCTGCTGGGCGTGAAGGCCGCCGTGCTACAGGGCGCGGACATCGTCGAGATCGACGTGACCGCCTCGCGCGACGGCGAGTTCTACTGCTTCCACGACGGCTACGAGCCGGAGCTGCTGGGCATCGACGCGAACCTGCAGACCCTGACCGCGGAGGAGATCGATCGGCTGCCGTACCTGTGGGTGGACCGTCCGGGACGCCCGGCGCGGGTGGAGCGGCTACTGCCGCTGCTGCGCCGGTTCAAGGACACGGACGTGCTGTTCAACGTCGACCGTTCCTGGTGGCGCTGGCCGAACGCCCTGAAGGCCCTGGACGGGCTGTACATGGCTCACCAGATCCTGATGAAGTGCCCCGCCTGGGAGACGGCGGCACTGGACCGGCTGCGCGAATTCAGCGTGAAGTTCCCGTTCCTGCCGATCTGCAGCAGCCCCGAGGACGTCTACCGGGTGGTCAACGACCGGAACCTGAACACCGTCGGAGTGGAGCTGATCACCAACACGCGCCAGCACCCCTGGCTGTCGCCCTCGGTGATCGAGGAGTTGCACGGGCTCGGAGTGTTCGTCTTCGTGAACACGGTCACGCTGACCACCGGCATCCCGTTGTTCGGCGGTCTGGACGACGAGCTCGCGATCGCCAGTTCGCCGGAAGAGGCCTACGGCCCGATCCTCGCCCTGGGGGTGGACGCGATCCAGACCGACTGGCCCGCCATCGTCCGTGGCTACCGGGACGCCTGGCTGGCCGGCCGCGGCCAGGGACCGTTCCTGTCCCAACCGCTGCTCTCCGAGTCGCCCTGACGGGGACTTATGCTCCGGCCGCGCGCAGCGGGAAGCTGCTGTCGTGAAGAACCTGTGCGTCGGCCTGGGTGTGGCTCCGCTCGCCCTCGTCGTCGTCATGCTGCCCGGCTTGGTGGGCGGCACGCCTCCGGTTCCCGAAACGCACCAGGCGGTCGCGCAGTGCGCTCAGGACTGCCCCACGACCGAGCCGACCCCGGCTGTCCCCGAGGGTCAGGCCGGGCGCTAGGACGCGCGGGGCGAGCCGGTCGGGTTCCTCGCCGCGTCTCGACAGGCTCGACGAGCGGTTGCGGCTTTGACGAGCGGTTGCGACCTCAGGCTCTCGCGCGGATCCGTCCCTCGACCACCTGCTGGCACAGCTCGACGGTCTCGGGCAGCAGGTCGACGCCCAGCTCCCGCACCTGCAGCGTCACCTGGCTGACCAGGCGCTTCACCTCGGCGACGTTGCCGGCCCGGTGCTCGGTCCGGATCCGCGCGCAGAGCAGTTGCTCGTCCTCCGCCGCGACCACGAGGGCACGGGCCGCCGCCCAGCGGGCGAGATCGATGTCACCGCGTTCGAGGGCGCGCTCGGTGAGGACCAGCCCGACGTCGCGCAGCGCGCTCGACACGTCGATGCGCAGTTCCTCCGCCCAGCGCCACTGACCTGGGGCCGCGTTCGCGAGCGGTGCCCCGCGGATCAGGTCCAGTGCCTCGATGAGGGTGGCGTCCCCGACCCGGTCGATGCCCGGAGCCAGCAGCAGCTGCAGGCGACGCCAGTCGGACGACACGGCCGGGTGCAGCAGCACGCGTCCGGTGTAGGCCTCGGGCAGGTAGGGCTTGCCGTCCGGCGCGGCGCCCAGCCAGGTGCGCAGTCGGCTGAGGTTCGACCGGCGGGTGGTCTCCGCGACGGCGAGACCGGCGGCCATGGCCGTCCCGGTGCTGCCGGGGTGCTCCAGGAGCCACGCGCACGACTCGACCATCTGCTGTCGCGAGCGCGTGGGCTCCGGCCCGGATGCTCCGTGCAACTCCGCCGGCCCGATCAGGAGCACCTGCGGATGCTCGGCCGCCGACACGAGCCTGACAATGTCCACCGGCTCCTCCCCTCTGTGGGCACGCTGCGGAAGGGCGAGCACGTTGCCGTGCTCGCTGTCGGGCTCGGCGCCGCCCCACCATGGCGCCGGGGTGGTGGCCGCGTCGTCCGCGGCGCGGAACAGTTCTGCCACGGCCGAGCGGGTGGCCTCCGGAATGGCGTGGGCGAGCAGGGTTCCCGGAGTGCCGCGGAGCCGCCCGGTGGGCGCGTGGACGTCACCGCCGACCCGCCATGTGGCGGACGCCGTGTCGCTGGCTCCGACGAGGACGGCGACGCCGATCGCCGGTCCGGCCAGCAACCGGTCGAGTTCGTCCACCACGTCGGCGGCCACGTCGTCGAGCAGGCAGAACACCACCGGCGCGACAGCGTCGGCGCGATCGGGATCCACCCGCAGCACAGCCAGCCCCGTCGTGGTGAGCGCTTCGCGACGCTCCGCGACCAGCCCGCGCAGGCGGGCGACCGCCTCGCTCACCCCGGACAACTCCTCCGCCCGGTCGGCGCCGGCCATGAGCACGAGCCGGGCATCGACGCCGACCACGCAGAGCCGCGCCTCCGCGGCCCAGGGCGCACACGCGAGTTCCACGGACATCGCCGCCAGGGCCGACCGGCGCAACTCCGCGTCCGCCGTCGCGACACCGAGCACCCGGGAGCGTTCGGCGTCGACCAGGACGGTGTCGCCGTCCGGCGTGCTGCCGAGGCTGACCAGCGCAGGATAGGGGCAGGGGTGATCGCTGGCGGGCGGCGGAGCCAGCAGCGACACGGTCCATCGCTCGGCCGTGCCGGTGAAGCCCGCCGGGGGCAGACCGGCCGGCTCCACCCATTCGAAGGTGACACCGGGCTCGCCGACGACGATCCGGCCCAACCCGGGCAGCGGCCGGCCGTGGTGGTGGCAGTGCCGGCCGACCGCCCGCAGTGCCGCGTCCAGGCCGGCGAGCCGGTCGGGACGCTGCGTCACGCCGATCGCGGTGCGCACTCCGACTGCCTCGGAATCCGGCGGGATCAGCCGCCGACCCACCGGTCGTTCCCGCAGCCGCAGCGCACGACGGGTCTCGACCACACCGATGATCGCGGCCGCGGCGAGCGTGCCGAGGGCGCCGAGCAGGGGGACCGCCGGGTGGTCTGGTGCGTCGGGCGGCTGGGTGGTTCCGCTGGTGGCGGTTGGCTCGTCCGGCGTGGGCGCCGCGCGTTCGGCAGCAGGTTCAGGCGTCCCGGGACTGGCTGGCCGCTCGGCTTCGGTCGTCCCTTCGCCGGGGTCTCGACGAGCTCGACCAGCGGTTTCAGCGCCACCGCCCGGGTCTCGACCAGCTCGACCAGCGGTTTCGGCCCGACCAGCGGTTTCGGCCCGGCCGGCGGTTTCGGCCCGGTCGGCGGTGTCGGCTCGGCCAGCGGACTCACCCTCAACGCGGGCTCCGGGGATGGCCAGCCGCCAGCCCACCTCGATGTGGTCGGGATCGTCGATCAGATCCCGGTTGGCGTCGGCGATCCGCGGCCAGCGCCCGGCGGCACCGAGGTGCTCGAGCGCGAGCCCACTGAGGGTGTCGCCGCGCTCGACGGTGACCTTCGGCTGCGGCCGCAGGGCCGTCGCCGGCAGCGCCAGCCGCGTCCCGGCGGCGAGCCTGGTCGTCGGGTCCCGCAAGTGGTCCGGGTTGGCCGCGACCAGCTCCCGCCACCGGCCGCCGTCGCCGAGCAGTCGCGCAGCGATCGTCCACAGGTCGTCGCCGGGCTGGACGACATAGCCGCCGACCGAGTCCTCCTCCTGGTCAGCCGCGGGTGCGGGAGGCGGTTCGGGGGTCGCGGCCGCGGTCACCGGCTCGGTCGACCGTGACGTCGACGACGCCGGCGCGAGCGCGAGCACGGCGAGCAGCAGCGTGGCGCTGACCTGCTGCAGACCGCCGAGCAGGGGCAGCCGGAGCCGGTGGTGCGAACGCCCGAGCAGCCGCACCGCCTCGACCAGCGTGGACGCGCTGAAGGCCGCCCAGGCCAGCCAGCCGATGACGGTCAGGGCCCCCAGCACCAGCGTCCCGTCGTCGGGACGGGCGAGGCTCGACCAGCCGGCCGGCAGCCGTCCCCACTCGGCGAGCGCGATCGGCGCGCCGACCAGGACCAGCGCCAGCGTCACCGCGGCGCCGGCCGCACGCAGCCGGCGCATCACTGCCTCCCCCGGTAGCGGTCCACGACAGCCGTGGCCCGGCACTGCACGGTGATCGCACCGGGCCACCCGGGCACCAGCACGTCGGCCAGCGGCACCTCGCAGGTCACGGTCGCCGCCACCTCACCGGGCTGGCCGGGAGGACCGGCGAGCACCCGAGCATCGACGTCCAGCGCCCACCGGTCGCAGCGCAGTCCGCCGACCGCGGCCTGGGCCGAGGCGAGATGGGCGGCGGTCCGTTGCGCCTGCGCAGGCGTCCGGGCCTGGGACGCGCCGCGCGCAGCGGCCGCCGCGGCCTGCTCCACCGCGCTGCGGGCCAGCCAGGTGCGCGCCCCGCCCACCACGAGCCCGACCAGCAGCACCAGGACGGGCACCAGCATGGCGAACTCGACCGCCACCGCACCCGTCTGACCGCGCGTGGGCCTCATCTCGTCACCTCTTCCAGCGGCAGTACCGCGCGTTCCTCGATCCGGCCCTGGCCGACGTCGAAGAACAGCGGGGCCTGTCCGGTGACCGTGACCACGAGGTGGCCGGCGTCCGCGGCCACGCTGATCCGGACGTGCTCGAGTCCGCCCCGGTCGGCGATCCGGTGACCCGCCTCCCGGGCCGCGTCGTCCATGCCGGGACCGGTGGCCCGCAGGTCGGCGACGGCGGCCGCGGCCTGCGCAGCGACCGTCCGGGAGTAGAGCCAGACCCCGACCTGCACCAGCCCGAGGACGAGCAGCAGGACGGTGGGCAGCAGGAGCGCCCACTGGGTGGACTCGGCCACCCCGCGCTGGTTCACGGCCGCGGCAGCTTGGCGTTCACATAGATGGTCACCGCCGTGACCACGGCCGCGGCGACGAGCACGGCGCCGCCGAGCAGGATGGCCGTCTCCGTGGACTGCGACAGGCCGCGCTCGTCGCGGCGCGGCGGTGGCGCCACCAGCGCCGCGACCAGCAGGTGCAGGTACCTCATCGGTTTCTCCTTCTCCAGGGGTGGGTTTCAGCCGGCGAGCAGCCGCAGGACAGGTGGGACGAGGAAGAACAGCCCGAACACGAGGCTCGGGATGACCATGAAGAACGCCATCCGCTCGGAGACGGCGGCCGCGGCGATCTTCGCCTGGGTGAGGTGGGCGTCGCGCAGTTCCCGCACGCGCGCCCGGAGCGCGCCCGAGAGCGCGGCGCCGGCCTCGTCGAGCGCCATCACGTCCGCGATGTCGACCAGGGCCGGCAGTTCGAGTTCACGGCCGAGCCGCTGCAACTCGGGATAGGGGACACGCTGTTCGAGCCGGGCGCGTTCGAGCGCGTCCCGGACGGCGGCGAAGACGGTCACGTCGCTGATCGCCGCGGCCGCCCGCAGGGCCTGGCTGCCGGAAGCGTTGGCGAGACGTTCGAGCGTGACCAGGTCGAAATAGGTGAGCAGCGCCTCCGTCGCGTCCTCGGTGAGGTCGGTGTCGGAGCCGCGCAGCAGGATGTCGGGCAGGAAGAACCCGACCGCGCCGAGCACCAGCCCGACGGCCGCCGGGACTTCCGGCCCGGCGCCGACGGTGGCGGCGAGCACCACGCCGACGAGGCTGGGCAGCGCGAGCCCGGCGAAGGCGGTGAGCGCCTTGTGCGCGACGTGCCGGTCGACGCTTCGCCCGGCCATCCGGAGCCGACGCAGCGTGGCGGTGGGCACGGGCCGGCGCAGCCGCGTCCGCAGCCAGCCGCCGAGTCGGTCCAGGCCGGTGCCGGCCGGCTCGGCGGGGACGTCGAGGCTGCCGTCGAGAAGGTCGAGCGCGTCGGCCAGCCGGGGGCGGACGGGCAGCAGCGTCCCGGCCAGCGCCCACAGCCCGAACGCGATCGCCGCGCCGGCGCCGGTCGCGACCAGCAAAGCGTTCATGCCGCCCTCCTCAGAATGCGCTGCCGGGGACGCGGCAGGGTCATCCGGCGCAGGAACAGCAGCGAGCAGAGATAGGCGGCGACCAGGATCGCGAGCAGCACCTGGCCGAGTTCAGTGCCGTAGGGGGCGAAGAACGATCCGCCGAAGGCGAGCGCCAGAGCGAGCACGACGACGGTGATGATGGCCACCTGCCGCACCACGATCCGGGGCTTCGCGCGCTCGGTCTCGATCTCGCGCAGGGCGCGGAGCCGGTCGGAGATGTTGTCGGCGAGCGCGGCGAGGGTGGCGCCCGCACCGGTACCGCCGCGCTCCGCGGCGAGGGCGAGGGCGGCCAGCACGGCATCGGCGTCGGCGCTGTCCAGTTCGTCGGCCAGCGCGAAGAGGGCCTGCTCGATCGTCCACCGGTCGTCGAGGCGGGCGGTGAGCAGCCGCAGGTGCGGGCCGAGCAGGGCCGGAGCCTGGCGGACGGAGACGCGGACGGCGTCCGTGATCGAGCGGCCGGTGGGCAGCAGCGAGCCGAGCGTGCGCACCCAGCGGTCGAGCGCCTCCAGCAGGGCGAGATCGCGGTTGGCCGGTGCGGAGAGGACGACCGGCAGCCCGTAGCCGACCGCGGGGACCAGCACCACCAGCAGTGGCCAGCCGGTCAGACCCGCCGCGACGACACCGGCGAGGGCCGCCAGCAGGACGTGCCACCAGCGTCGCCGGACCGCTCCACCCAGCCGGCTGTCCACAACCCTCTTCCACAGGCCTGTGGATGACGAGCCCTGCTGAGCGGAAGGGCTGTTGAAACCGGCGACGGCGAGGACGAGGCCGCCGGCCACCAGGACGCCACACAGCGTCGCGAGAACCCCGGCCATCACGAGGCCCAGGCCGAGGTGAAGGGGGCGAGCTCTGCGAGCAGGCCCGGCTCCGGGCCGAACCACGACTCGCCGTCACCGGAGCGGTAGCACACGTGGGTCACCGGGCGGCCGTTCTCCAGGGCGCCGGTGAGCTGGCGGATCTCCGCCACCGCTCGGGTGCGGACACCGCCGCGCCAGGTGTCGTCGACCAGCCGCACGTGGATCAGCAGGTGGATGTGGTGCGCGATCTGGCGGTAGGCCTCCGCCACCGTGAGCACGCCGCCCTGCGCGACCCGCGAGGCGAGCCGGTCCATCGTGGAGGCAGCGGAATGGGAGTGGGTCGTGCTCATGGTGCCGGCCCCTGATGTCGCCGCCTCGAACATGGCGCCGGCCTCGTCGCCGCGCACCTCGCCGACGACCAGCCGGGAGAGGTTCTGCCGCAGCGCCTCGGGGATCAGGTCGGCGACGGTGAGTTCGCCGAGACGACGGCCGTTGAGGACCTCGCCCATGCCCACCCGGGCCTGGAGGGCGAGCATGTTGCGCCGGCCCGGCTGGAGGTGGGTGAGCAACTCGTAGTCGGTCTCCAGCGTGCCGAACCGCTCGTTGTCGGGGATCGCGGCGATCAGGGCGCGCAGCAGGGTGGTCTTGCCTGCGCCCTGGTCGCCGGAGATCACCATCGACTTGCGGGCCAGCACGGCGGCGTGCAGGAACCGGGCCACCTCAAGCGGCATCATGCCGCCGGCGCTGAGCTGGGCGAGGTCGACGTCGGTGAGCGTGTGGCGGCGGATGGTCACGCTCGGCCGGTAGCTGAGGCCGAAGCCGATCGCGTGCAGCCGGAACCGGTCGCCGAGGGCGAGGGTGGGGGATTTCCTGAACCGTTCCGAACAGTACTATAAACCTCGGCGAGTACTGGGCCGGGACCGATTGGTCGTCGTCGGTGGTGGCCGGACGCCCGTGAGTGAGGGATCTGGCTCGTTCGGAGAGTGCTGGATGGGCCCGGGTCGGTCAGTGCCAGCCTGCTGCGGGCATGGTTGTAGCGCTGGCCTGTCGGTCAGCGCTGGATCGTGTTGTTGGTGTTGTGCTGGGTTTTCAGGCGGCGGTGCTGGGAGCGTTCGGTGGGTTGGCCAGCAGGTGCTCGGCTGTCTTCGTCCAGCGTTCTTCGCGTGCGCGTCGGGGTTTCGGGGTGCTGCTGTTGTCGGGTTTGGTCGTCGGCCGGGTGAGGAAGGCTTTGACGACTCGGATGTTGTCGGCGGCCACGGTGATTGCGAGTACGAGGCCGGCTGCGGTGAACCCGCGGATCAGTCGTCGGGAGCGGTCGCCGAGGTTTCCGCCGGAGGAGTCCTTGAGGTATTTGTTCCGCCCTTCGACTGTTTCGCGGAGGTGGTTGTACTGGGTGTGCCACGCCTTGGTCTTGGTCTGTTCGCCTTGCTGGGCGTACTTGGCGCCGACGTGGAGAGGGATGGTGATGCTGTTCTGCTTGCAGATGCCTCGCGGCTCTGCTGGTGGAACGAGTACCGGTGCGAGTGGCTTGCCGTTGACGGGTGGGCATGCGCCGATCCGTCGGAGGGGGCAGTCGCAGGTTGCTCCTGGTCCGATACAGGGCGGCTTGTAGCGGATGGAGCCGTCGGCGCGGGGTGCTTCTTTCTCGCGCAGCAGGTAGACGGCGCGGCGCCGGATTCGGCTCTTGCGGGTCTTCTTGTCGATCAGGCCGGCGGCGAGGTCGGCTTCGACTGTGATCAGGCTTTCGGGGATGCCCGGGCAGTACCAGTTGCCGTCTACGAGGATCGCGCCTTCGTGGGATGCTTGCCGGCCGGTCTCGCCCTTGCGATGGTCGCTGATCAGTCGGTATCCCAACTGCCGCATCGGGATCTGGAACTGCGCGGGGTTCTGACCTGGCAGGTAGAGCTTGTCGGCGGCCAGGTAGCCGACCGGTACATCGTTGGCGATCAGGTTCTCCATCGCCTTCATGGCCTGTTTGGCTGGCTGGACGCCGGGCCGGGCAATCGACACCCCGACCAGCAGCTTCGCGAACGAGTCGTCGCTGCGGGGGGCGCCCATCGTGACGGTGGTGGCTTCGTATGCCCAGAACAGCGGTTTCCTCCCCCGCTTGAGCTTGTGGCTGCCCTCGTGGCAGTACCAGCCGCCGTTGAACTCGCTTGAGACGCGCTTCGATCGCCTTGACGTGCCCTTCTTTGTGGCGACGTAGGCGGTCCCGTCCATACAGATGCTGCCGTCCCAGCTCTGGCGGGCTCGCTGCGGCGCGCACTGCACTGACGCCCACACCAGCAGGTTCATCACATGGTGAAGGCGCAGGTTGCGTACCTCTTCGAGAGCCTTGTCCCTGCGCTCGAACAGCTTCCTGAACTTCTTCTTCTTGTAACGGCGGTGATGCTGCAGATTCGGGAACGGGTTGAGCGGAGCAAGCATCCTTCGGTAGGCGCCGTACAGCCGCCGATAGACAGCGGCCTCACCACCAGCCAGGTTGCCGGGGGTCACCCCGAGTGCTCCGAGTGCGGCGTCAGTCATCCGGTAGCAGAGCAGGTCGCGGGCCCGCGTGATGTGCAGCGGCGAGCCTTCCAGCTGCAGCAGCATCAGCAGGGTGAGGATCTGGCGGTCGTTGAACACGGCCGGCCGGCCGCCCTTAGCCGGGGTGTACCCGTCGTTGATCCGATAGCCAGCGAGCACGGCGGGGATGCTGGCCTGATCGACAAGGACAGCGGCTTGCTTCAGCTGGGGAAGGTGGACGGGCTGCGCCTTGCGATCGACGGTGTGGATGTCCTCGGGCACGTCGAAGAAGGAGGCGACGAGGCTGTCGTCCCCCCAGTTCGTGGTGGCCGTGGACGCCATGGGTTAGTGCCGCCCCCCTCGGCGGATCAGCAGGGTTCGGGTGCGCGCGAGGTCCAGCTGGGACGCGTCGTAGACCCATTGCTCGTAGCCGCGAAGGTCGGTCAGGCCGGCGGCCTGGGTGATGGCGGCGATCGGCACACCGGCCTGGATGTGGCCGACGATCCAGGTGGCACGGGCGCGCTGGGTGTCGATCTGCGTGCCGCAGTCCTTGTTGCAGTCCTTCAGGAAGTCGGCGACAGTCTTGGACTTCCGGACGGTCGCACGAGGCACGAACACATGCTTGACCGGGTCCATCCATTCGGCGGCCATCGCGACCAGCGGAGCCTCGAACCTGGCCAGCACGGGCACGACCCGCCGGGGGGTGTGCCGGACGGTCACCAGGGCGCCGACGTCGTCGACGCCGACGTCGTAGCAGCGCAGGTCGGCCAGTTCACGGGTCCGTAGCCCGGCGCCGAGTGTGGCGGCGATCAGCCGGCTCGCGTCACCGCGACGTTTCGCGGTCCGTTGCCCGTCCGCCCAGTCCAGGACCCGGCCGATCTCCGCTTCGGTGTACGGGTCGGGCCGCCAGGCGGCCAGGTGCGGGCTGAACACCGGCCCAGCGGGGAACTGCGGGTTCAGTCGTCGTGCGAGCGAGTTGAGTTTGCTGGCCCACATCTGGGACACCTTCGGGGAGTAGCCCAGGCCGCTGTCGATGAATTCGGCGATCACGCCCGGGTGCAGGATCGATTCGATCTCGAGCGGATGCCCGCAGGTGCAGTGCCCGTAGACCGCCAGACGTGAGATGACGGTCATCCAGCGGCGGGCTTCGTCCATGGAGTGGGCGTCCATCACGGTGACGACCATGCAGGTGAAGCTGCGGACCATGGACCACTGCGGGAAGTCGATTTCGCGCGGCTGGTAGTTGTCGATGACCTCGGCGATGGTGCCGGCCGGTCGACGACGTTGGTACATACCAACAGCATGACTGCTGCTACTGACACCTCGCCCCGGCACGCCAACAAAGCCGGCGTCGCGTTCGCCTACTGTGTAGCCGTGCCCCGTCCCAAGCGTCCCGCCCCCTCGAGCGTCGCTCCGGGATGGCCGGACGTTCCATGCGTAGATCCGGCCGTCGAGAAGATCCGCCTCCTCGCCCTCCGTCTGCGTGACGCGGTCGGAACCCGTTCCCTTCGAGACGTGACCGCCGAAGTCGACCTCGACCACTCGGTCGTCTCCGACATGCTCGCTGGTCGATCCTGGCCGGACAGCCGCACCATCGCCCTGCTCGAGGTCGCACTGAACCAGGCCCTGTGGCCGCCGCACGAAGGCAGCTCGTAGATCCCGCTCCATACCCGGGAACATGCGCAACCCGCTCGCGATAATCGCGATAGTCTCGCGATAATCGCGAGTGACTGGAGGTCGGACGAAAGTCGCGATAATCGCGAGCGTGGTGCCGTACGGTTCCGTAGTGCCGAACCCTCGAAGCTGGCTGCAGAACCCGGCCTACTTCTCACAGGACCGCCACACCTGGAAGACGCCGGCCAAC
>NZ_JARKPQ010000288.1 GCF_029975155.1 Propionicimonas sp.
CGACGGCCCCCTCCAGTACGACGCCGCGGTGGACCCCACCGTGGCCCGCACCAAGCTTCCGGACTCACCCGTGGCCGGCCAGGCGACCGTGCTGATCTTCCCCGACCTCCAGACGGGCAACAACACCTACAAGGCCGTCCAACGCAGCGCGGGAGCGCTCGCGATCGGCCCGGTGCTGCAGGGGCTCAACAAGCCGGTCAACGACCTGTCCCGCGGTGCGTTGGTGGCGGACATCGTCAACACGGTCGCGATCACCGCGATCCAGGCGGCGACGGACTGAACGATGGCCGAGACGATCCTCAGCGTTGGCATAGATGTCGGCACGTCCACGACGGAACTGGTGTTCAGCCGGCTGACCATCGACAACCTGGCCGGAGCGTTCTCGGTCCCGCGCATCGAGATCGTCGACAAGGAGATCGTGTGGCGCAGCCCCGTCCACGACACCCCGCTGGTCACGCCGGAGCTGATCGACGCCGACCGGCTGAGGACGATCGTCCTCGACGACTACGACAGCGCCGGCGTCCGTCCGTCCGACGTGCGCACCGGAGCAGCGATCATCACGGGTGAGACGGCCCGCGCGGACAACGCCGAGCAGGTCCTGGCCGCGCTGAGCGAACTCGCCGGCGACTTCGTGGTCGCCACCGCCGGTCCCCACCTGGAGTCGGTGCTGGCCGCCCGCGGCGCGGGCATCGACACGTTCTCGCAGCACTCCGCCGCGGTCGTCGCCAACCTGGACATCGGCGGTGGCACCACCAACGTCGCGTGCTACCGGCGCGGCCGGCTGCTGGGTGCCAGCTGTCTCGACATCGGCGGACGCCTGGTCCGGGTCGGCGACGGGGTGGTGCGCTACGTGTCGCCGCAGCTGCAGCGGCTCGCCGAGGCCAGCGGCATCCCGCTGCGGGTCGGCGACCGGGCGGACCTGGATCGCCTCCGGACCCTGACCCGGGTGATGGCCAGGCAATTGGCGATGGGCGTCCACCTGGTCGATCCAGACCCCATCCATGCCACCTTGTACACCAACGACGGGCAGCCGCTGCCGGCGGCCGCGGTGCCCACGATGGTCAGTTTCTCCGGTGGCGTGGCCGATCTGATCGATACGCCGCGCGACTCCGACCCGCTGCGGTACAACGACATCGGCGTGCTCCTGGGCTGGGCGATCGCCGACGACAGCGCGTTCAGGCTCGTCGAACGGCACCATGGCGCGGAGACGATCGGTGCGACCGTGGTGGGGGCGGGCGTCCACACGACGGAGATCTCGGGTTCCACGATCGAGTACGCGGCCGACCGGCTGCCCATCCGCAACGTGCCGACCATCCGGATTCCGGAGGGCAGGGAGGCCGATGCGGCCGGGCTGGCCACCGAGATCCGCGAGGGGCTCGACCTCCTCCATCCCGGCGGGGCCGACCAGACCGTGGCTGTCTGCCTGTCGGGCACCCACGCCAGCTCGTTCGCGGAGGTCAGGCAGCTGGCCGCGGCGATCCTGGAGGGCGCCCGTCCCGTTCTGGAGGGGCCGAACCCTCTGGTGATCGTGCTGGAGAAAGACCTGGCCAAGGGGGTCGGGCAGTCGCTCGCGGCGCTGCGGGGCCGCCACGACGACGTGATCTGCATCGACGGCGTGCACACCAGGGCCGGCGACTACATCGATATCGGGAACCCGGTCGGCGCCGGACGCGCGGTGCCGGTCGTGGTGAAGACGCTCGTCTTCAACGACTGAGACAGAGAGGCAGCAATGAAGCTCAGTACCAGCCTGAACGGGGTGACCTACCGGTTCACCGGCATCCCCGACGTCCTGGCCAAGGCGAACGAACCGAAGTCGGCCGACCGCATGCAGGGGATCGCCGCCGAGAGCGCGAGCGAGCGCGTCGCGGCGAAGGTCGTCCTCTCGGAGCTGACCGTCGGCGACCTGACCGAGAACCCCACCGTCCCCTACGAGGACGACGAGGTCACCAGGGTCAACTGGGAAGGGCTCAACCAGCCCGGCTACCAGGCCAAGAGGAACATGACCATCGGGGAGCTGCGCGAGTGGGTCCTCGACCGCCGGACGACGCCGGACGAGCTCAAGCGCTCCGGTCGCTGCTTCACCGGCGAGGTGGCGGCCGGCGTCGCCAAGATCATGACGTCGATGGACCTGGTCTACGGCGCGTCCAAGATCCACTACACCACCCACTGCAACACCGAGATCGGCCAGCCGGGCACCCTGTCGGTGCGCGCCCAGCCGAACTCCACCACCGACGACCCCGAGACCATCGTGCTCGGCGCGATGGAGGCCATCAGCTACGGCAACGGGGACGCCTGCCTGGGCATCAACCCGGTCAACGACGACGCGGCGAACACCAAGCGGATCGCCGACGCGCTGTTCGAGTTCATGGTGCGCTACGAGATCCCCACGCAGATCGTGGTGCTGTCGCACGTCACCACCCAGATGGAGGCCGTGCGCCGGGGCGCGCCGCTGTCGATGATCTTCCAGTCCATCGCCGGCACCCAGGCCGCCAACGACGACTTCGGCGTCAACCGGGCACTGCTCGAGGAGGCGTACGAACTGGTCAAGCAGCAGGGCATCTGCCAGGGCGCGAACCTGCTCTACTTCGAGACCGGCCAGGGATCGGAGGTGTCGATCGGCCGCGACCACGGCATCGACGAGATGACGCTGGAGGCCCGGACATACGGCTTCGGACGGTTCTTCCGGCCCTTCATGGTCAACAACGTCACCGGATTCATCGGACCGGAGACGATCTACGACGGCAAGGAGCTCATCCGGGCCAGCCTCGAGGACCACTTCATGGGCAAGCTGCTCGGGCTCCCGATGGGCATGGCTCCCTGCTGGACCAACCACACGTCCATCACCATGGACGACCAACAACAGGCGACCATGCTGCTGGCGGTCGCCGGCGCGACGTACTACATCGGCATCCCCGTGGCCGACGACGTGATGCTGGCCTACCAGGACACCAGCTACCACGACAACGCAACGCTGCGCGAGATGCTCGGGCGCACACCCGCCCCCGAGTTCCACCGCTGGATGATGTCGCGCGAGCTGATGGACGAGCGCGGCGTCCTGACCGAGCGTGCCGGCGACGGCTCGATCTTCCTGAAGTGAGGCAACGGCAATGAACGATCAGAAACTGGCACAACTCGTCCGGCGGGTGATCGCCGAACTCGGTGACGAGCAACCGAAGGACGTGACCGGGCCGCGTCCGGCCGCCCCGACCGGGGTCGCCACCGTGGAGCCGGGCGAGATTCCCGACATCCGCTCGATCGACTACCGGGAGATCCTCGCGATCGAGAACCCGGCCAATCCGGAGGAGTTCAAGCGGATCAAGGCTCGAACCTGGGCGAGATTGGGGCTGGGCCACAGCGGGCCGCGCTACACCACGTCCGCGTTGCTGCGGTTCCTCGCCGACAACGCGGCGGCGATGGACGCGGTGTTCACCGACGTCCCGGACGAGTGGATCGCTCGGCTCAACCTCTTCGCCGTGCAGACGAGCTGCCCGTCGAAGGACCAGTACCTGACCAGGCCGGAGCTGGGCACGCGCTTCGACGACGCGGCGATCGCGGAGATCAAGGCGAAGTGCACCCCGAACCCGCAGGTCCAGGTCTATGTCGCCGACGGCCTCTCGTCCACGGCGGTCGAGGTCAATGTGCCCGAACTGCTGCCGGCGCTCGAGCAGGGCCTGAAGTTGCACGGCCTCACGATGGGGACGCCGTTCTTCGTCCGCTACGGCCGGGTGCGGTCCATGGAACCGATCTCGGAGGCGCTGGGCGCCACGGTGACCTGCGTCCTGCTGGGCGAGCGTCCCGGTCTGGCGAGCGCGGAGTCGCT
>NZ_JARKPQ010000306.1 GCF_029975155.1 Propionicimonas sp.
GCCGTCCCCGCCTGCGCGGGGGTGAACCTGGGGCGTGCAGTCATGGACGACTGTCACTCGCCGCCATCCCCCGCCCGTGCGGGGTCATACGTCAAGCCTGGCAGAGCCCGGCCATTGGCCGGGTTCTGGCCTTGCTGGCAGGCCTCGGTGGCCCCACCAGAGTGGACGTCAGCCTTCGGCCCGTGGGCGGCTGGCCTGCGGTCGGCGATGCTTAACGTCCGACCGGACGAGGACGACCGAGGAGCACCCCGGGCACGGCGGCAACCGGGACGAGCGGGCAGCCAGCCGACGAAGCAGGGTCCCCGCAGGAGCAGGACCACGCAGACCATGACTGCTCGAGCAATCAGCGCGATCATGGCGCACACGCCGAGCGTGGCCCAGCCGACAGCGGACGCGCCGAAGGCCCCGGTCGTGACCATCGCCGCCGTCCCGCTCGCCGCCGCCCATCGACCCGGGCCGGCGAGGTGGGGCTCCCATCCTTCGAGGATTCGAGCCTGACCGAGCGCGGTCTGGACGGTGAGGGCGACCACGACGAACAGTCCCTCCGGCGTCCAGTCGGCGCCCGGGCTGAGGATCGCCGAAACGCCCGGGACGGCGAAGGCGGCTGCCCAACTGCCGGTGTCGACAGCCATCACGACGACGCTGGTGGCCATCGACCGAGGGAACAGCGTCCTCATCTCGCGGTCCCGGCGGGCCAGCGGTGTGCGGGGCACGGCCATCTGTCCCTAGTGGAGCAAGTCGGCGTCGCGCGCCTTGCGGATGAGCTCGGCACGGGTCCTCGCCTCGAACTTGCCCCGGAGCCCCACGACCTGCTTACGAATGGTGTTGGCCGAGACGTGCAGCGCCGCAGCGATGTCCGGAACCGTGTCGGCGGACGCGAGCAGCGGCAACAACTGCTGTTCGCGTTTGGTCAGCCGGATCATCGACTTGCGTCCGCTGTCGCCGACGACCACCCCATCGAGTTTCCTGACCACGTCCTCGCCGAGGGCGGCGGCGCCGCTCGTCCCGTCCGGTGCCGAGTAGCACCTGACCAGCTCATGCCGGACGTTCGTCGGCAGGATGGCGAGCGCGATCAGGCGACCGTCGAGACAGGCGTCGACGGCTTCGTTGGCCAGTGCTCGGCAGAGCTCAGGTGGGTCGGTCCCGAGCATGACCTTTGCCGCGGCACGGACGACCTGGAGCATGATCCGGTCCGCCATCCGGGTGTCCGGGTCGAAGATGCCCGCCCTCGTCGTCCGCTCCGCCTCCTCGAAATCGCCCGCCCACAACAACGAGCCCGCCAGCGGCACGTACCGCCAGGCCCCAGGGATCGTCTTCGCGCTCTTGATGGCCGCCGCCGAGGCTCCCAGCCGGTCCAGCAGGAAGATCCGTCCCCGGCGGAGGAGCGCCCGGCCGAGCGGCTCGTACTGCTCGACCGAGTTCACACTGCACTTGGCGACCATCGCATCGAGCTTCGGCAGCGCCCGGCCCGGATCTCCCCACAGCGCCGCGTAGAGCGCCTGCACGTAGATCCAGCTGGTCCACGGCGTCGAGCCGATGCGGATCTCCCCCATCGCCGCGATGGCCTCTGCGCCCAGCTCCCGGTCCACGGTTCGCAGCGCGGCGTGCGCACGGGCGATGGCAGCCGAAGCGGCGTCCTGCCCCACGCATCCGTGGGAGATCGGAGTGCAGGCGAGAGCGAACGGTGCTGCCTGAGGGACGCTGCCGTCCCCGTATCCCGACAACTCCATGGCCAGCGCCTTGGTGCCACCGGCGATCAGTTCGCCGGCCGGATCGATCGCCATGGCGTACCCGGCCTCGGCGATGGCCTTGTCGAGGTCGGATCGCGCGAGTGCCAGCCGCGCCGAGGAAGCCCGGAAGATCGCCTCGCTGGTGCTGCTCGGTGCACGCCCTCGACCACGCTGCTGCGCGATGTACTCGGCGATCTCGTTCTGCGTCGCCCACGCCTGATCCAGGGTGCTCGCCGCATCGCTGGTCGGCATCAGCCGCTGCGCCGTCATCCACAGGCTGCCGGCGATCACGCCGGCGTCGGTGCGCTCGGCCCCGCGCCAGTAGGCATGGATCGAGAGACCGTCGGACAGCAGGCAGTTCAGGAAGCGCCGCTCCGCCTCCGGACTGGTCACGGGCCCCGCCTGCCCCCAGGCCCAGCCGCAGGTGAGGATCGGGCTCTGCCGTCGCGCCTCCTCCGGCAACTCGGCGAAGAGGGCACGGGTGGACGCCATCGCGCCGGCCGGCGTGGCCGCGACCTGTTCGGCCCACAGGTCAGCGAGGACGTCCCAGGCCTCCAGCAGGACGCACCAGCGCAGCGCGTCCACGAGGAGGGAGGGGTCAGGATCGAAGAGCCAGCGGTCCAGCAGCGTGCGAGCGGTGTACGCGGTCTGCGGACTCACCTGCCTGCGTCCGTCCGTGACCAGCGAGTGCTTCAGCAGCAGCGCACCGCCGGACCACTCCGCCACCTCTGCGTCCAGCGCCCACGAGACGACGCCGTCCCAGTCGAGGTTGGGCAGGCGTCCGCCGAGGGCATCCTGCGCGAATCTGAAGCGGTCCGCGTCCAGCGACTCCCACAACCTGGCCACGTCCTGCAGATAGCGCTCCTCGTGCTCGGCCAGGCCCGCTCCGCCACTCGCGAGCGCGGGCAAGCTGTACAGAACCATCGCTTGAACCTCCTCGAAGCGCTTGAACACCAAACCTGCTACCTCCTCCGCACCGGTGCCGCCCGAGATACGTCAGCCCTGATCAGCTCCACCTCGAGCCGCCTCGTGCACCGCACTGGCGCCTCGGCTCGGCGTCGTGGACGCTGAGGTGCTGGCGCCACTTCCCGTGTGCGCGGCGCCCCCCGGCGTCTCCTCTTGGGAAGGCCCGGCGTCGTGCCGCCGTGTTCCGGGCGAGACGAGTAGCCTCTCTGGCTCCATGGTTCGCGCCCGCGCAGGTGACCAAGCGGGAGTCATCTCGAATGCACCTCAATTTGGTGCACGTTTTGGTGCGCCGGGCACCGAACGCCCGAGGGCCTGGGGCCCCGGGCCCTCGTCGGCCGGGACCAGGTGGGGGGCACCCCGTCCCGACCGACGGCCGCGTGGTCGACGCGACGGCCCGGACGACGTTGGTCCCCGTCCGGGTCACGGTCACGCAGAAGGGGACTCTGGGCAACGAGGGGCCAGAATGCGACCAGAGCTCTGCGCAACCGTGCCGGGAGTCCGGTGCCTGTCCACCGACCGTCCTCGCGACGAGTTCTTTTCTAGCGTCGGGACGGCGCTCCGCCGCGCCGGGGGTGCCTCGGCAACCACGGCATTGGTGCACTGTTCCCTTCCGTCGCTACCACGTCGTGTCCCAGGCAGTGGTCGCCCGGCGTGTTGGAGTGGACCTCGCCGTACGACGACAGCTGCCTCGTCGGACCGTTCGGCACCATCGCGATGCACCGTTTGATCGCTCAGATCGTCCCGCTCGGCGACGACGGCCTCGACGAGTACGACGAGCTCGCCTGACCCGCCGCACAGGTGTCACTTGTGGCGCCCACCATCGGGTCTGGCACCCTTGTCCGTGTGAGCCGTCACTTCGCGTCCCCGTCCGAGCCGTGGTTCCGCCTCGGCAGCCTCGAGGTGTCGACGGTCGTCCTGGTGTGCCTGCTCGGCGTGGCGTCCGGGATCGCCTGGGTCGTGATGCCCGGCCTGCCCGACCTCCTCTTCTTCCACCCGTGGCTCGTCGGGGACGGAGAGGTCTGGCGCGTGGTCACCTGGCCGTTCGCGAACACCATCTGGGTCGCGATCACCGCGCTCATCCTGTGGTACTTCGGCTCCGAGCTCGAACGCATCCTCGGACGCCTCCGCATGCTCTGGCTCCTGCTCGGCACCTGGGCCAGCCTGACCGCCGCGTCCACGCTCATCACCCTGCTGCCCGGACTCACCGGCTCCAGCCTCGCCGGCCTCGACCTCATCCAGTTCGCCGTGCTCCTGCTGTGGATCGCCGAATACCCCAAACGGCCCTTCCTCTTCGGCATCCCCGCATGGGTCTTCGGCACCATCATCGTCGCCGTCCAGGCCCTCGGCATGATCGCGGGACGCGCCTTCGGCTCCCTGCTCAGCCTGGTGTTCAGCCTCGTCTTCGTCGCCATCATGGCCCGCCGCTTCGGCCTGCTCGGCGCCTACGACTGGATCCCCGGACGCCCCGGTACCCGCCCGGCCGCACCACCACGGACGCGGCACGTCCCCCGCTCCGAGGTCCGCCGCGAGCAGCGGCGCATGACCGACCGCGAACAGCTGGACGCGCTGCTGGACCAGATCAACGACCAGGGCATTCAGAGTCTCACCGACGCCCAGCGCCGCGAGCTCATGCGCCTCCGCGACCGGCTGCGAAAGGGCTGACGCGTCAGTTCGTCCGACCGCCCTCGCGCAGTTCGGCCCGCAGCGCGGCGACCTCCCGGGCCAGCAGCTCCACCTGTGTCCTGGTCGCGGCCTCCTCGGTCTCGGTCACCTCGCTGACCCGCTGCACGAGCCAGGACGCGATGGTCGCCGTCACGACACCCAGCAGCGCGATCCCGCCCACCATCAGACCAGCGGCGACGGCCCGCCCGGTCACCGTGACCGGGTATGCATCGCCGTAGCCCACCGTCGTGATCGTCGACAGCGCCCACCAGAACCCGTCGCCCAGGCTGGTGATCGTCGCTCCCGGCTCGCCGCGTTCCGCCTCGGTGATCGCCAGCGCGCCAACCGTGACCAGCAGCAACGTCGCTCCCACCGTGTACACGACCACCTTGCCGCGCAGTTCCTGCGTTCCCGTACGGTGCAGGATCGAGAGCAGCGCCAACAGCCGCACCAGCCTCAGTGGACGCAACAACGGCAGCGCCACCACGGCGAGGTCCAGCAGGTTGGACTTGACGAAGGACCACTTCAGCGGCGCCATCCCGAAGCGGATCACGTAGTCGGCAGCGAACACTGCCCATGCCGCCCAGACCACCAGCTCGCATCCGTCGGCCACTGTACGAGGCAGGTCGGGCACTGCGATCGGGAACGCGTAGGCCACGAGGAACACCAGGGCGGTCACGGTGAGCGGCCACTCCATGGCCTGCTCCCAGCGTGCGATTCGGTCCATGGGGGAACGCTAGGGCCCGGGCGGCTCCGGCGTGCGGGTTAGGCGTGAGCAGCCGAGTCCCACCGACTCCGCGACCGGCGCAGGGGCCTGACGTCACCTGGTCGCGCATGTCGTGATCTGGCCAGTTGAGTTGCCCGCGGTGTCACTCGAGTCACAACTGGGTGGTTGAGTGGCCGGATCGCGTCAGGTTTCGATCTCGCC
>NZ_JARKPQ010000313.1 GCF_029975155.1 Propionicimonas sp.
GGGCTGGCGGCCGTGGCGTCGTTCTCGATCGGTACCATCAGCTGGACAGCGGTCGGCTCGTTGTCGAGCAGCAACCGAACGCTGGCCACCGGCACGGCGGACCCGAGATCGTAGACGATGCCTGCGCCGGGCTTGAGACCACCGAAGGCCGGGTTGTTCAGATAGGTCAGGGTGTGCCAGACCGTCGAGGTGTCCCCGTCGGCGGCGTACGGCGCCTGGCTGGAGTTCTCGTTGTTGTCGCCGCCGTCGGCCGCGGGGTCGAAGTCGAAGACCGAGGCGATCGCCACCGGCGCTATCGCAGTCGGCTGGCCGCTGGTGGTTTCGTCTCCTCCGGAGCCACCGGTGGCACAACCGCGGATCTGCAGCACCAGCAACGACACCACGACGAAGCCGATCAGCAGGACGATCACTCGTCGACCCAGAGTCGCGGAGGGAACCTTCTTGGACTTCAACCGGGGTGGCGCAGGTGCTGGACGAGGATGTGTCTCGGCGCTTGGTGGTGCCGTGACCGGCGGTTCGTTCACCGCGGGCTGGGCCAAGGTGGGTCGCCAGTCATCATCGGCGGCCGGCCGCCACTCCTGCGCCTTCACCACCTCGGTCGGGGCCTCCGACTCGTCGATCGGGTCGGGCAGGTTCACGTCCAGTGACGCCATTCGCTGGGTCGTCTCCGCGGGGTCCGCGCGCATCGAGACCCACTCGGTCTGCACCGGAGCCGGCGGAGGTGTCGGCATCTGGTGGTTGTGGCGCATCAGCGTTTCCAGCGACTCGCCCGCGTCCACCAGGTCGGCCAGCCCGTCGAGCGAATCGGCGATGTCGTTCGCGCTATGCAGACCCGGACCGACCAGCCCGAGTTTCGGACGCAGCGCAGCCATCGTCACGGTGGACACGCTGGGCGCGATCGACGAATTGACGTCGTGCGGGCTCGCCCACAGCTGCTCGGCGCCCTGTCCGCTCGATCGGCTCAGCCGCAACGGCGCTGCCGGCAGGCCCCAGTGGGCGCGCTGCGGCTCGTCGGGCGGCACCGGCCAGGTGGCAGTGGTCCAGCTGTACAGCAACCGGCCCAGGTCATAGCCGTCGATGGCGTACTGCTCCGCCCAGCTGAGCTGGTCTTCACCGGGCTTGGGACGCAGCGCCGCGTCGATCAGGAAGCCGACGATCTTGATGTTGCCGTTGACGGTGATGATCACTGAACTCGGGCTGATGCGCAGATGGAACATGCCACGGGCGTGCAAGGGCGCCAGCGCACTGG
>NZ_JARKPQ010000321.1 GCF_029975155.1 Propionicimonas sp.
GCCTTCGTGGCCCTGCTGGCCGCCATCGTGGGCACGGGTTTGGTCCTGCCCACCCAGGCATTTGCCGATGGCGAGGTGACGTGGACGGTGCGCACCGGCGACAACGGATTCGGGGCGCAGCGCAGCAGCTACAGCTACAGCATCAATCCGGGAAACGAACTGAGTGATTCCATCGTCATCACCAACCGCGGCAGCGAATCGCTCGAACTCGGCATCTACGCCGCCGACGGCTACACCAATGAAGACGGCCAGCTCGATCTCAACGAGGCCGGCGCGACACCGACAGGCGTCGGCGCCTGGGTGCACGGCGAGGGCGATCATCTGAGCATCGATCCGGGTTCCTCGGTCGAGTACGCATTCACCGTGAGCGTGCCGGACAACGCCACCCCGGGCGACTACGTCGGCGGCATCCTCACCTCGCTCACGTCGTCGTCGGACGCGAGCCAGGTCAACACCGACAGGCGCCTCGGCATCAAGATGGCGTTGCGCGTCAGCGGAGATCTCGCCCCCGGCATTGCCGTCGAGAATGCGCAGCCGGACTGGGCGGGCAGCATGAATCCGTTCGCCGGCGGCGACGCCACGCTCAGCTACACCATTCGCAACACCGGGAACACCGTCATCGCGGCCCTGCACGGCACCGACGTATCCGGCCCCTTCGGCATCTTCTCCTCCGAGGTGCAGGCCGAGGACGATCTCCCGCAGCTGTTGCCCGGGGAGACCTGGGACGTCACCACGGTCGTCCACGTCGCTCCGATGGTGTGGCTGACCGGCACCGCCACGGTCGTTCCGCTGGCGCTCGACGCTGCCGGCACCACGTCGCAGTTCGACCCCGTTTACGCGAAGGCCGGGACGCTGGCCGTGCCGTGGATGCTGCTGCTTCTTCTCGCCGTAGTCGGAGCACTCGTGTGGCTGGGTATTCGTCTTTCTCGAGCCGCGGCCGTGCGCCGCCAGGAGCGCGAGGACGAGCGCGTGCAGGAGGCCGTCCAGCAGGCACTCAACGAGACCAAGCCGGCGTCCCCCGGCAACGGTGAGCCCGACCCCGCCGATCCGGAACCGAATCCTCGCGCCTGAGGCGGGTAATTGCGAGTCCGAGGCGTCCAACACTCGCGGCCTGGTCGGAACTAAGCCCTCCGACCAGGACCCAGCGCTGCGAACGGATCAGTGACCTGGTACTCATTCGAGGTGAACCGCCAGGTGCTCGGCGGGCGACCACCTCTGGCCCCGGACCCCGCCTGAGTACCGACCCGTTCGATCTGTCCGCGGCGCTGCAGCACCCGCAAGAGGTTGGTGACGTCCACCTCATGTCCGAGGGCTGCCTCGTAGATGCCACG
>NZ_JARKPQ010000328.1 GCF_029975155.1 Propionicimonas sp.
GGCTGCGGCGACGCCTGCCCCATCTACCCCGGCCGCCGCTACCTCGACTGGGACCTACCCGACCCAGCAGACCAGCCGCTCGACATCGTGGCCGGCATCGCCGACCGCATCGAAACCAAAGTCCGCCAGCTCCTCAGCGAACTGGGAATCGAACCCATGAACCTCGACCGGTGACGCGGACTCCGTCCGCGCCCGGACCTTCGAAACGAGGTCTTGGCAGCCGACGGGAAGTTGCCCAACCCATGGTCATCCGCGTCTCACCTGCGCCTCCCAACTGCCAGCTCCCCCAACTCATGGAGGTTTGACATGTCCAACACCGTCATCGCGTCCCCGCCAGCTTCCGGCCACGGCGGGCCGCCGCGTCGGCTGATCATCGTCGGCGCCGTCGCCGCCGGCACCTCGGTGGGCGCCAAAGCTCGACGCAACGATGAACAGCTCGAGATCGTGGTGTACGACCGCGACCGCGACATTTCCTACTCCGGCTGCGGCATCCCCTACTTCGTCGGAGGGCACGTGGCCGACGCCGATGAACTCCACCCTCGCGACCCCGCCTGGTTCGCCAAGCGGTACACCATGGACATCCGGACAGGCCATGAGGTGATCTCGGTCGACCATCCGTCCCGGACCATCCGGGTCGTCGACCTGGCCACCGGGCGAGAGTTCACCGATACCTACGACACCCTCGTCCTGGCGACCGGCGCCCGCAGCATCGTGCCGCCCATGCCGGGCACCGACGCCCCCGGGGTTTTCACCGTCCGGAATGTGCAGAACGCCGAAGCCATCCGGGCCTGGATCCTGACTCGCCAGCCGAAGACGGCCGTCGTGGTGGGCTCCGGCTTCATCGGGCTGGAAATGGCCGAACAGCTCACCGAGTCGGGCCTCGCGGTGACCATCGTGGAGCGCCTGCCCCAGGTGATGCCGACCCTCGACCCCGATATGGCCTTCCGCGTCGAGGAAGAACTCGTCCGCAGGGGCGTCTCGGTTCACCTTGGCCGCAGCGTGACCGCCATCGAAGCCAGCGACGACACCGTCACCGGTGTGCGCCTGGACACTGGGGAGACCCTCCCCGCGGATCTCGTCATCCTGTCCGTCGGCGTCCGCCCCGACACCACTCTCGCGCTCCACGTGGGTGCCGAACTCGGCCCCACCGGCGCCATCAAGGTTGACCGCACGATGCGCACCACAGTGGATGGCGTCTACG
>NZ_JARKPQ010000336.1 GCF_029975155.1 Propionicimonas sp.
GGCGATGATCGCACCGAGGTCGAAAAAGCGCAGGTCGTGATCGATTTCACTCACCCCGATGCCGTGATGGACAACATCAAATGGTGCATCGATCATGGCATCAATGCTGTCGTCGGTACCACCGGCTTCAGCCCCGCCAAGTACGACGAGGTGCGCGGCTGGCTGGCCGCCAAGCCGGGTGTCAACGTGCTGATCGCGTCCAACTTCTCCATCGCTGCCGTGCTGCTGATGCACTTCGCGGCGAAGGCGGCCCCGTTCTTCGAATCCGTCGAGGTCATCGAGTTGCATCATCCTCGCAAGGTGGATGCACCCTCGGGCACCGCGATCAGCACGGCGAACATGATCGCTGCAGCGCGGGCCGATGCCGACTGCCCGCCGATGCCCGATGCCACCGTCAAGGAGCTGGACGGTGCCCGCGGCGCAGTCGTCGACGGAGTCCACGTGCACTCGGTGCGGTTGCAGGGCCTGTTCGCTCACGAGGAGGTCGTCTTCGGCAACCCGGGCGAGATGCTCACCATCCGCGACGACTCGTTCCACCGCAGCAGTTACATGCCGGGTGTGCTGGCCGCGGTGCGGGCGGTGGGGAAGCGTCCCGGCCTGACCATCGGCATCGACGACCTGCTCGGCATCGCCTGATCCGGCCCATCCGGAGATCCGCACATGAAAAAGCCCTGGATCGCGGTTGTGGCGGTGCTGGCTCTGGCCGTCGCCATCATCGGCGGCGATCAACTGCTGCGCATTCACGTCGAGAACGAGATCACTCAGCAGATCGAGAGCCAGCACGGAGGAGATGCCAGGGTCCGGCTGGGCGGCTGGCCGTTTGCGCTGGCCGGCCTCACCAAGAGGCTGCCCGATGCCCAGGTGAGCGTGGTGGACGCCGAGGTCGCCAACGAGGACAGGAAGGCGACCGTCGAACGCGTCGACATCGCGGTGACCGGCCTGAGCCCCATCAATGATCTCGGTCAGGCCAGCGTGGAGCAGCTGGACGCCACAGCATCGATCACCTGGAACCAACTGAGCGTGCTGCTCGGCTTCCCGATCAGTCGGGTGCAGGGCGATCGCGTCTCGGCGAAGACCTCGGTGGAGGTCCTGCAACGAGTCATCCCGATCGAACTTCAGGCCGAGCTCTCGTTGCAGGCCGACGGCGCCCTGGTGCTGAGCGATCCCAGCGTTGCGCTGGCCGACTACACCTTGCCGCTGCCCTCGACCGTCGTCCAGCTGGCGCTCGACCAGCTGGCCCCCGATCTGCAACTGCCCACTCCGGCCGGGCTGAGCTATCAGGGCCTCAGCATCGGCCAGGACACCATCAGCGTGCGGCTGACCGGCCAGAACGTCGCGGTCGGCGATTTCGTCTGAGCCGGCGCGTCGGCGTGCCGGAGACCGACTAGGTCAGTGCCGTATGTAGCCGCACCTGCTTGATGCGCACGTGATCGTCCTCGTCGCCGATCTCCTGATGAGCGCCGTCGGGCGCCCAGCCGGACGCCTCGAGTAACTCACGGGTTGAGTCGTCGTCGGCGTTCACCCACCAGGTCGCCCGCTCGAAGCCATCCGCCCGCAGCGTGTCGGCGATCGCGTGCATCAGCCGGTCCTCGTGCCCCAGACCGAGCGCATTCGGGTGGACGCAGAACTGCGCGACCAGCGCGTCGGCCGGCTCGGCGTCCGGATCGTCGCTGGGCCCGACGGCAGCGAAACCGACGATCCCGTTCGACTGGTCGAGCGCGACCAGCACCCGATAGGTGGCCAGCGGGGGACGCAAAATGGCGCTGACCCAGGCCTGCGCCATCGCTTCGGCGGCCAACTCGTCCAAGACCGGGGCCAGCCGGGGCTGACCAGCCAACCAGGCCCGCTGGACCTCGACGATGCCGACGGCCTCGGCGGGCATCGCCAGCCGGACGCTGTCGGGGTGCAATTCATGAGTCACCCCGCCATCCTAGGAGCTGTTCGCTCACGCCCTGTTGGGGCGGACCGGGATGACGGCGGGCCCGCTGTCGCGCGCCAGCACTTCGACCCTGGCGCCGTAGGTGCGATTGAGCTGAACGGACTGGAGAACATCGCTGGGCTTACCACTGTCGACCAGGCGGCCACGCTCCACCAGCAGCATCTGATCGGCGTACTGTGCGGCCAGCGTGAGGTCGTGCATCGCGGCGAGCACGGTGATGCCGCGCTCCCGGCGCAGCTGGTCGACCAATTCCAGGACGGTCTGCTGGTGACCGATGTCCAAAGCGCTGGTGGGCTCGTCCAGCAGCAGCAGGCGCGGTTGTTGAACCAGCGCACGGGCGAGGATCACTCGCTGCAACTCCCCTCCCGAGAGTTGATCGACCGGACGGTCGGCCAGTTCGGTCAGGCCCAGCCGGATGATCTCGGTGTCCACGGCCTCCCGGTCGTCGGATGACTCGGTGCCGAAGCGGTGCAGAAAGGGGGTTCGTCCCAACGCGATCAGGTCGCGCACGCTCATGCCCGCCGGCACGGCAGGTTGCTGAGGCATCAGCGCGACGACACGCGCGTACTGGCGGCGGGTGAGCGTCGCCGGATTCTGGCCGGCCAGCCGGAGCTCGCCGGACAAGGGGATGAGACCGGCGATCGCATGCAGCAGCGAGGTCTT
>NZ_JARKPQ010000053.1 GCF_029975155.1 Propionicimonas sp.
GGTGAGCCGGGGCGGGTGGTTGATGCTGGCCTCCACCCGGATCGGGATGGTCAGGCTCGCGGTGAGGGCGGAGCGGTCCTCGCCGGTGCCGTCGCTGACCTGGAACGACACGGCGGTGTCCCCGGCGAAGTCCTTCGCCGCACGGAAGGCGATCGTGTGGTCGTCCCGCAGCTCCGGGTCGCCGTCCGAGCCCAGCGAGGCCCGGACGGTGGCCGGGTCGTTCACGTGCGGGCCGCGGCCGTCCCTGGTGATCACGTAGTCGTTCAGATCGAGCGTCAGTTCCTGGCCGGCCCGCACCTGCACGGGCAGCTTCGACGCGTCCAGCCGCGGCCGGGTCCGCTGGGTGCCGGGCACCGACACCACCGCCTGGCCAACCAGCCCGTCGGCGTCGGTGATCGAGTAGACCACCAGCCGCCGCTGCTCGGCGGGGGTGATCAGCAGCCTGCTTCCGGACACCCTCACCCCGGGCGCGTTCGTGGCGAGGGTGAGTTCGCTCAGGTCGCCGTCGGGATCGGCGTCGTTGGCCAGCACGTCGACGCTCACCGGTGTCCCGTCGGTACCCACCTCCTCGGCTGAGACCACGTCGTCGCGGGCCTGCGGCGCCTGCAGCGGAGCGTCGTCCTCGACGTTCAGGGTGACCGCCCCGGTGTCGTGGCCGCCACGTCCGTCGCTGACGGTGTAGGTGACCAGGTAGGAGCCCGGCTGCCCGGGCGTCCGGACCACCACGGCGGTGTCCTGCGCCCGCGGCGCCAGCCGCGCGTCCTTCGCCGTCACGCCGGCGGGGTCGAGTTCCAGCTTGTCCCCGTCGGGGTCGATGTCGTTGTCGAGGACGGCGACCGTGATCGTCCGGTCGGGCCGCACCAGCAGGGTGTCCTTCACCGCGCTCGGGTCGTGGTTGATCTCGGACGGCGGCGCGATCCCCACGCGCACCCGGGCCGCCGACTGTTTGCCCAGCCGGTCCTCGACGAGATAGGTGAACACGTCGCTGCCGGTCTGGTCGGCGCCGGGGGTGTATTCCAGCCAGTCCGTGCCGAGCAGCGCGACGCCCTTCTGCGGGGAGGCGTCGATCCCGACGAGGGTGACGGAGTCGCCGTCCGGGTCGATGCCGGCCAGCGGCACGGGGATCCGGGTCGTCTGGCCGGAGACCGCCCAGGCCGTGAGCGGCTTCGGCTTGGGGGCGGCGTTGGCCTCGCCGTCCGCCCGCACTTCGAACAGCACCGTCGAGGTCGCCAGGTTCCCCGCCGAGTCGCGGACGCTGTACGCCACGCGCAGGAAGCCGGGTTCGGTGCCGGCCTCCAGCCGCACCTGGTTGCCGGTGACGAACGGTGTGCCGACCGCCGGGTTCGGCTCGTACTCCAGGTGGGCGTCCACCCAGATCCGCAGTCCGGCGGGCGAGCGGTCGTTCGACAGCACGGAGGCGGACCCGATGTCGCCGACCCGGACGGTCGCCCGGTCGGGCTGCAGCACGGGCGCCAGCCGGTCGTCCTGGGCACGGGTGGGCACCACGAGCACCTTCCCCTCCGCCGTGCTGGTGCCGTTGGAGGCGACGTAGGTGAGGCTGGCCGGCTCCTCCAGTGGCACCTGCGACGTGATCCGGAGCAGGTGGTGGTCGACGAGGGTGACCTTCAGCCGGGCATCGTCCGTGCTGGTCACCGACTGCACGACGAGCACACCGCCGGTCGGGTCGGTGTCGTTGTTCAGCGGGGCTGCCAGCGCCGCGCCGCCCTGGGGCAGCAGCACGAGGTCGTCCTCCGCGACCACGGCGGCGGAGGCGTCGGGGTCGACCACGTCGATGCGCACGACGCCGACCGACTGGGCGGGTCCGTCGGTGACCGCGTACGTCAGGTAGTAGGTGTTGCGGACGGTGGCGCGGAACGTCACCGTGCCCAGATCGAGGTCGGTGACCGCGCTGGCGCCCTTCGCCGCGGGGCTCACCCTGACCAGGCTGAGCGAGTCGTTGTTCGGGTCGGTGTCGTTGGCGAGCGGCTGGATCAGCACCTCCTCCCCCGCGGAGGCCACGTAGAAGTCGCCGTTGGCCACCGGCGGCAGGTTGCCGGGCGGCTGCACGTTCAGGTTGAGCTGGCCGATCGTCTCGGTCGTCCCGTCCGACACGGTCACCTCCAGCGAGACCGGCCCGGCCTTCGCACCGAGGTTGCGGACGGTGACCGTCCCCTCCTCGCGATACTGCACCTCCAGGCCGTCCACCGAGCCCACGCCGGCGAGGAAGATCGGGTCGCCGTCCGGGTCGCGCCAGTCGGGCAGCACGTTGTAGCTGGTCTCCGCGCCGGCCCCCAGCTTCTGCACCGGGTGGCGCAGTTGCTGCGGCCCGGCGTTCTGCGACAGCGGGTGCACGGTCACGGTGACCTGCGCGGTGCCCACGTCCACGCCGTCGCTGCCCTCGTAGACGAAGGTGGCCCTGCCGGTCGCGTCCTGCGGCACGTCGATCCGCAGCGCCTGGCCGCCGCGGGTCCGGGCGACCCTGCCCAGCGCCGGCTGGGTGACCGGCCGTGCGGTGAGGATGTCGCCGTCGCTGTCGGAGTCGTTGGCGAGCACGTCGAGGGTGGTCGCCCGCCCCGGCCGCACGCCGAACTCGTCCGACTTCAGGACCGGCGGGGTGTTGGTGGTCTTGCGCTCGGGGTCGGCGATCTCGTCCGTGGTCTGCGGGGAGTCGTCCTGCTTGTCGTTCTGCTTGACCTGGTTCTCGATCTCGTCCCAGTCCTCGGCGAGCACCATGTTCTGGTCCGGCAGCCAGACCCGGCCGCTGCCGGTGTCGTTCAGCACGATCAGGTCGCGGTTGGTGCGGAACTGCGCGGCCTGCGACTGCTGCAGGCTCTCCACGGTCAGCTGCACCTGCCGGCCGTCGTCGCACCAGCGCTGGAACACGCCCGAACCCGCCCAGGCGACGTACTCGCAGCCGTTCAGCCGCACCGGTGCCGCGGCGGTGCCCGCCGCGCTCGACGCGGCCGGACGGGTGGTCACCGCGCCCCCGCCGAGCGGCACCGACACCAGCGCGGTGGGTGTGGCCAGCAGGACATGGTCGGCGTCGGGGCCGGGCTGCTGCAGCACCCCGCCGCTGGCAACGCCGTCGTCGGCCAGCCGGCGCAGCGTCCCGTTGGGGAGCACGAGGGTGTTCGTGGCCGCGTCCAGCGCGACCGGACGCTCGCCGACGACGGTGATGCTGAGCCGGGCCGACGGGGCGAGACCGGTGATCGGGACGGACTCGACCCGCTGCACCGCCCCCTCGTGCCTCACCACGACGAACCGGGACGCCCGGGGTGCGATGGCGGCAACGGTACCGTCCGGCGCCGCGGCGAGCACGCCGCCGGCCAGGTCGGAGGCGAGGGCGCCGGCGTCGGTCAGGGGCGTGTCCGCCGGCTCGGCGGCCGGCCCCACCCAGAGCCTGCCGGTGTCGGCGTCCAGGATGCCGAGGCGTTCGCCGCCCTGGGCGACCTGCGCCCGCTCAGGCAGAGAGGTGGCCGCGCCCAGCCGGACGCCGGCGACGTCCACCGGGGCAAGCGCGCTCACCGAGAGGTCGTTGAAGGTGACGGTGTCGCGGTACTGCGCGATGTCGAAGTCGCTGGACGCCGTGCGCAGCACCCCGTCCAGCACGCGCGACTCGTAGTTCAGGTGGCCGACCAGCTGCCGGGACGTGTTGGTCACCCAGATGCCGCCGTCGTTCACGTCCACCCGGGTGGTCGGCACGCCCTCGTTGCGGAACGCGAGCACGACCATCGCGAGCAGGGAGAGGCTGAGCAGGAGTGCCGGCGCGCGCCGGCGCGCCGCAGCGCGTACCCGGCCCCACCGGCCGTTCGCACGACCTGGGGACATGAGTTGGGGTCACCTCGAGGAGCCGCGAACACTTCGATCGGGCGCGGTGCGCCCGACGCTAGTCTGCCATTCGCCCGGCGGCGGTCGCGCGCCGATCCAGTAGCCTGCCACCATGAGCGACCTGTCCCCGGAGGCGGCCGAGCGCCTGGTGCGCCTCGACGAGCAGTTGGCCGACGTCCAGCGCCGGGCCGATCAGGCGGCGCAACTCAGCGCCGAAGTGGACGCGATGCGCGAGTCGGGCACGTCCGCCGGTCGCGAGGTCAGCGTGGAGGTCGACTCGGTCGGCCGGCTGACCGGCATCAGCTTCACCTCCGCCGCCTACGCGCTCTCTCCGGACGAACTGGGCGAGGTCGTGCTGGACACCGTCCAGACCGCCCGGGCCAGGGCCGGACACGCAGTGATGGCCAAGGTGGAAGCCACCTTCGGCGCGGACTCCGCGACCGCGGCCACGATGCGGGAGACCTTCATCCCGCCCGAGCCGCCGGCCGACGGGCCCACCCCGCCCCGCGGCCCCCGTCCCGGACAGGGCCCGATGCTCTACACCCGCCGCTGAGCGGCCCTGGGTCCGGCCCCACCGCCCAGTCATCCCGAGAGGCCTCACGTCATCCCGGGCTCGCCCCGGGATCCCCGGCGCCCAGGTCGCCAGCCGGGTACAGGGATCCCGGCGTCCGCCGGGATGACAACCCTGCAGCCCCTCCTGCAGCCTCGTCATCCCGGGCTTGCCCCGGGATCCCCGGCGGCCGAGTCGCCAGCCCTGCAGCCCCACGTCATCCCAGGCTTGCCCCGGGATCCCCGGCGCCCAGCTCGCCGGCTGGGAGTTCGCGTCAGTGCCACCTTCAGCGCGAAGGCGGTGTGCTTCAATACCGGGCATGTCCCTGATCGACCTCTCGACCGAGGACCTGCAGCCGGCACACGAGAGGCGGACGAAGCCACGCCCACCGCGCCAGGTGCACCATGACAGTTGACGTGGTGTGTGCACCCGACGGACCAGGAATCACCCGGCTTGACCGGCCCGACGTTGGCGCCGCAATCATCCATCCCGTCCCGATCTCCGTGCTTCCCACGGAACAGGAGTTGGCCACCCGCGACGACACCGTCCCCGTGCCCACCCGCCTGCTCGCCGCGCTGCCACCCGGCGTGTTCGATGAACCGGCCTGAGGTCACCGATGACTGGGAAACCCAACGACTTCATGGCGAGAGAGCCTGACGCGATCAAGACCATCGGCCACGCCCGACGGGCCGTCCATGAACTCCTAGCACCGAACTGGAGCCCGGGAACGCTTGCCTTCAGCGGCACGTGGTACGAGGACGACACCGCCTTCATCTTCACCTGCGAGCCACTGGAGTGGCTCCGCGACCGGGACCCACAGTTCCAGACCCTCCCCGGCGCCACGGTCATCGTCGACAAGAGCACCGGCGCTGTGGAGCGGGGCATCTTCTTCCCACGCAACCCCCTGGCCGTGCGGATGAAAGCTGCCGTGCGTCACGACGAAGGCCGCTACGCCCTCCTGGACCCCGAAGACTGACCTCGCACCCCACAGCAGTCCGCTACCCCACCCCACGTCATCCCGGGCTTGCCCCGGGATCCCCGGCGCCCAGGTAGCCAGTCGGGTGCAGAGATCCCGGCATCCGCCGGGATGACAAACCTACGGCCCCTCCTGCAGCCCCTCGTCATCCCGGGCTTGCCCCGGGATCCCCGGCGGCCGAGTCGCCACCTGGTCCGGGCAGATCCGATCGGTAGCGTAACGAGCGTGCGTTCGCGATCGAACCCGACCATCTGAACCTCGGTCTTCTAGAGCGTGCCGTGCGGGCCGAAGGGTGCTGACGTCGATGGATGAGGAGTAGAACGTGAGCGCGTTGCGGGCTGCCGGGGCCGATCAGGTCACCGCCCTAGCGGAGTTCTGGAGCGACACGGGCTGGCCTCTCCTCGAAGAAGGGCTGCTCACGCGTGCCGCCGAACTTGGTTGGCAGCCCTTCGTCACGAAGGGCTACTTCACCACCGATCTGCCGATAGCGGCCAACCGTGCCTCCTACGTGACAATCAACCGTGAGGGCACAGATCTCGTCACCCAAGTCGACTTCAAGGTGGCCGACAGACCGGCCAACTGGTCAGCAGAAGGCATCGCAGAAGTCGCCAGTGCTTTCGCCGGATACTCGCGGGCCTTCGAGGAGCGCTGGGGTGCTCCGATCTACCACGCACCCCGGGGCCAAGCCCACCCGTGTGTGGCGGCTCCCCACCGGGTGCGGCGTCTCCCTCAACGGGAACCAGCAGGGGATCCGCGTCAACGTCTACTCGCCCACCTATCTCAAGGCATGGCTCGCCCTGCCCAAGGACGAGTGAGTCCCGCGGGGCGAATCCCGGGGGTGCTTGAATGCTGCCGTGACCGGAGCGATCGAGTTCAGCATGGCCGAGCTGCGCGCCGCCGCCAAGGGCGCCCCCAACCAGGTTCCGGTCTGGTGACCGCTTCGGTCACCCGGCTGATCGAGGACGGCACCCACTTCGACGTGGCTGGCCTCCCGGCTACAGCTACAACATCACCGGCCTGGACGCCATCCACCGCCCCGACGGCTCCAGCGCTTGGACGGAGGTCACGTGGAACTGAGCGAACTCGAACTGCTGGACCTGGCAGCTGAGTACACCGCCGACCTGGGTGACCCAGTCCTGGACTGGAAGGTAACCCCTCAGCCAGGCTTCGGCTGGCTCCTGGGTGCGCAGCGACGCCGCGGCGCTCCCCATATCGTGGTCGACCATATCGGCAACCTGACCAGCTTCCACCTGCTGCGGCAAAGTCCAGTAGACGCATTCGCCAACCTTGCCGTCCTCGTGGCAGGCACCCCGCCACCACCCGCGACATCCCCCGAGGTGCTCGCGATCGCTACTGCGCTGCGTTCGGCCGGCATGGTCGGCTGGAACCTCAGGTTCCGCCGCACCGCTACCGGCGACCAGTATTGGTCACGCGCCCGGCAACAGTGGCGCCCGACCAGGCTGCTTGCGTGGGCGCTCGCCCTCGACCCGCCCCGGGTGGCGCTCGCCTGAGCGAGCAGCGGTGGGAAGGACAGGCTGAGGTGAACCAGACAAGGACCGTTGCGAACTTCTCCGTACGTTCGAGGCCAGGAGGTGTAGTGGTGACGACGTCGGCCGATGTGGTGCCTGATATCGGCCAGACGACCCGGGACCGCCTCGGGTACACCGTGGTGGCCAAGGTGGAGTTCTGACAATGTTGCGTGGCACCGACTACTACGCGATCTACCGGGGACGCATCTTTCGGGAAGCGTTCACCGGCGCCGACAGCGTCGGTCTCACGCTGCCTCCCGGAACCCAACGAACGGACTTCCCCGACGCGACGGAGTTCGGCGAGGGCCAACGCGGCCCGTGGGCCCGCGTTCCTGCGGGAGCGCTCGAGCGCCGCTGGCGCGAAGTCGTGCATGCGCGGTGGCACGGCACAGAGGTGGAAATACGGCGAGTGCTGCCCGATGGCCGGGCCGTGCTCGGCTACTCCGGAGGCCCCGCCATAGCCACCCAACTCGGCATGGAGGGCGACCAGTACAACCTATGGACCGCCATCGCACCCCCAGAAGAAATCGAGATCACCCGCATCGAGACGGCGGTGTTGACCCTGTGAACACCGTGTTGCCGCAGCTGCTCAACGCCAATCTGGCCCTTCGGCGTGGAGGCGGTGTGCTTCAATACCGGGCATGTCCATGATCGACTTCTCGACCGAGGAACTGCGGGCCGGCGCCCGCGAGGCGAGGAGAGTCGCCGACCAGGTCCAGGTGGCGAGACAGGCGTCCGGGGCCGCTCTGCCCGGCAACGCGTTCGGCATCCTCTGCTCGCCGCTGTTCCTGCCGGCGTACACACTGGTCCAGGCCGCCGCCGACGCGATGATGGACTCCGCGACCGCGGCGATCGAGCGGGCCGCGGACAACCTCGGCGCCACCGCGAACGCCTTCGATGCCACCGATGGTGCTACTCAGACGACGTTCAGCAGTCTCGGGCAGGGTTTGTGAGCACCGCGGTCTACGGCACCCGCGGCAGTGTCGGCGGCCCCGGCTCGGGCGGCTCGCTGGTCGTCGGGCCGATCGACACCGCCACCCCGTTCTCCGGCACCCGGCTGCTCGAGGACGGCGCCCAACTGATCGGCGCGATCGAGAACCGCGACTGGGTATCCGGGGCACTCGCCGGGGTATCCGGCGTCGCCGACGCGGTGTCGTTCGCGCTGAACCCGATCGCCGGCCTGGCCTCCATGGCCGTGGGCTGGATACTGGACCACCTCGACCCGCTGAAAAGCTGGCTGAACGAACTCACCGGCGACGCCGGAGCAGTAGCCGGCGGCGCCGCCACCTGGACCAACATCGCCGCCGCACTGACCACGGCCGGCTCCGACCTGCAACGCTCCCTCACCGCCACCCTCGGCGCGGCCCAGTCCCAAGCCGTCGACGCCTACAAACGACTGATGTCGGACGTGGCCGCACACCTGGGCATGACAAACTCCCTCGCCGCAGCCATCTCCACCGGCCTCAACGTCGCCGCCACCATCGTCCAGGTCGTCCACGACCTGGTCCGCGACGCCATCGCCGACGTCGTCGGCCTGGCCGTCTCCTGCATCATCCCCCTCCCCAACGTGATCGCCGACGTCATCGCCAAAGTCGCCAAATGGGCAACCCGCATCGGCAGCAAGATCGACGACCTCATCCGCAGCTTCGACCGCCTCCAAACCCTGTTCCGCCACACCGACAACCTCCTCGCCAGACTCAAAGGAATCTTCGAACGGGTGAGCCGCCCCATGCAGCGGCTGTCCCAGTGGCAGGACGACTTCGGCCGCTGGCTCGGCCGGACGATGGGCGGGAGCTACGACCCGTCCCGGATCTACTCGATGATGGACGGAGTGCCGCACACGACGGCGTTCGCGCCGGAGCAGCTGTCGTCCACCCGGATCAGCGACGACTTCCTCGCCGCCAACGGGATCACCCGGGACGACCTGATCAACCTGATCAATAAGCCGGTGGGCAACCTCACCCCCGCCGAGTTGAGTCAGCTGCGGTCGATTCGCGACGCCCTCCCCCCGCCAGACGCAAGTACCGTCCTGCAGAAGGTCGTCGGCCAGCCCTACTCCGACGCCCACGGGAACCTGCACCTGGGCGGTGCCGACGACTACATCCTGGGCAACAACCCGAAGGTCGACCCGACCCGGGTGTTCGGTTCAGTAACGGTCGCCGGAGACACGGCGCAGCTGGGTTCTCCTGCCGAGCTGTTCCATGGCCTCCGCCTGGACTACAGCGGCACCCAGTTCAGTACCGGCGACGCGTCGGTGCATGTGATCAGGTTCCAGGCGACGGATCCTTCCCACGTAACGACTTCCTACGGCGCGCAGTTCGGTGGCGTTGGCCCGCAGACAACCTGGGGACCGCCGTACACCGGCAACGGCTTCACTGGCGCCAGCAACGTCGTCGCCCCCGAGTACATCGCGAGCGGTGTCGGCATGGTGGACGGTGCAGAGATCTGGGAGCTCACCGACACCGGCACTCAGCGTCTGGTGGCAGTGCTGCGAGGCGACACCTGGATCCCACAAGGAAACTGACATGCCACCGTCCAGCGGCAGCTATGCAGAGTATCGGGGGCGCACCTACACCGTCGTCGCCACCGGCGCGGACTGGGTCGGCCTGCACTGCCACGCAGGCGCAGGCAGCGACGAGTTCCCCGACGCGATCGAGTTCCGCGAGGGTCGCACCGGAACCTGGGTCCAGCTTCCGAGAGCGACGCTGGCTCGCATCTGGGAGCAACGTGTGCAGGGTCTGTGGCGCGGCAGTGAGGTGACTGTGTGGAATTCTCTGCCAGACGGTCAGATCGTGCTCCGCTCCGGTGACCCGGCTGTGGCGGCGCGGCTTGGCATGGAAGGTGACCAGAACATGCTCTGGGCGACGCTCGCCCCGGCGAACGAGGTCGAGGTGACCAGCGTCGACACGAGGGATTGGCGGCAGTGATCCGGGGCGATGCGCACCGACAGAAGCTGCTGTGCCAAGGCAGGATTACGAAATCCGAGTATCGGGGGCGGTCGCACCCCTCGAAGAAATCGAGATCACCCGCATCGAGACGAGGGAGAAGCCACTGTGAGAACCGTGCTGCAGAAGCTGCTCAACGCCAACCTGGCCCGGGCGATCGTCGAGCAGGGCTACGACCAGGTCGGCGGGATCGTCGTGGCGGCGGCCGACGCCACAGTCCTGCGCACCGCCGGTGAGATCGCGGCGGCCTACGGTTACCCGGACGCGCCGCCGTTCGTCGACGTCGTCCGCTTCGAGGCGCCGGCCTGCGCGTCGCTGGCCCGGCCGACCGACACCGCCGCACGCGCGTGGCCGACCTATCCCACCGGCTTCCTGGCCGCACCGGGGATCGTCCCGGTCTGGGAGTTGAGCCGCACCCGCTACTCCCCCGGCGCCGAGTACTGGCGGATCGGCGCGGACGGCAGCCAGCAGCGGCTCTCGGCCTACATCGGTGCCGCCCGGGGCTGGGAAGGCGCGCGCGCGTGGCGTCCGCCGACCGCACTGGTGGGCACGCGCGCGCGGTGGAGCGGCGGCGACTTCACTGCCGACGTGGCCGGCGAGGAGGTCGAGCTGACCCGGTTCGCCGAGCCGACGCAGCCCGGCTGGACGCCGGTCCGTCCGGGTGCATGGACGCGGCGGGCGCCGCTGGCCGGGTGCGAGGTGTTCGAGGTCGTGCACACCGCCACTCTCCGCGGCGTCCCGGTGCGGGTGCTCGCCACCGACGGCCGGACGGCGTACGTGCTGGTCACCGGCGACCCGGACGCGGCCCAGTCCCTGGGTGCGGCCATGGTCGAGCCCGGCGTCTTCGAACTCGGCGGCGTTCCCGTCGCCGACCTCGCCGAGCAGCGCCTGGTCGCCAACGAACTCGTCTCGCCGACTCCATAGACCGGCGAAGGGGATCCCGGGTCAAGCCCGGGATGACACGGTGCGGAACGCCAACCCGCCCCTGCCCTCGCCATCCCCGCCCTGCCCCACGTCATCCCGGCGCACGCCGGGATCCCTGCACCGGCCTGGGGGCTCGTCCCTCTCCCGGAGGTCGAGACTCCGGCATGGGAGTGGCCGGGGTCAGGGTCCGCACGCGCCCGGCCGTGTTACCGTCCCGGCATCCGGCCAGGCGCGGGGGGCGCGATGAGTCGTTGGGGGACGAACGGTGGTGCGGGAGGGTGCTTACGCCGCCTCGTCGTGCCGTTGGTCTTCGCCTTCGCCGCGGCGTCCGTGGTCGTCGGCCCGGCTCCGACCGCCCACGCGGCCGCAGCCACCGGGGCCCGCAGCGCGGGCGACCGGCTGTTCCCCCGGATCGGCAACGGCGGCTACGACGTGCGTCACTACGGCATCCGGCTGCGCTGGTCGAAGGAGCGGATCGCCGCGACCGCCACCGTCTCGGCGCGGGCGACGCAGCGCCTGGGTACGTTCAGCCTCGACCTGAAAGGCCTCACGGTCACGGGGGTCTCCGTGGACGGCACGAAGGCGGCCTGGCGACGCGCGGGGACGAAGCTGGTGGTCACCCCCGCCCGTCCGGTCCGGGCGTCGGCGGCGTTCACCACGAAGGTCGCCTACTCCGGGAAGCCGTCCAGCCATACCGATCCGGACGGGTCGAAGGAGGGCTGGATCCGCACCGGCGACGGCGCAGTGGCGCTCGGCGCCCCGGTCGGTGCGATGACCTGGTTCCCCAGCAACAACACCCCGCGCGACAAGGCGACCTACGACGTCGTCGTGACCGCGCCGAAAGGCCTCGCCGTGGCCGGCAACGGCGACCTCGTGGGTCGCACCACCGCGGCCGGACGGACGACCTGGCACTGGCGGCAGCGCACGCCGATGGCCAGCGCGCTGACCCTGCTGGCGATCGGCAGGTTCCGGGTGTTCTCCGGGAAGGTGACGATCGCGTCCGGACGGCGCCTGCCGGTGTGGTCGTTCGTGGGCCCGGGCCTCGGATCTCTGGCCACCCAGCGCGCCCTCCTGCCGCGGGCGATCCGGTTCGCCGAGGCCAAGCTCGGCCGCTACCCGCAGACCAGCGCCGGCATGGTCGTCCGCACGCTCGGCATCGGCTACTCCCTGGAGACCCAGAACCGCGCCTTCTACAGCAGCGCACCCGACACCGCCACCATCGTGCACGAGGTCGCGCACCAGTGGTTCGGTGACTCGGTGTCGGTGACGCAGTGGCAGGACATCTGGCTGAACGAGGGCTTCGCCACGCTGATGGAGTGGTGCTGGGCGGCAGAGCACGGCGGCAGGTCCGTCGCGGACCGCTACCGGGCGATCCTCGCCAAGCATCCAGCCTCCGACAAGG
>NZ_JARKPQ010000353.1 GCF_029975155.1 Propionicimonas sp.
GCGAATCCTCCACCGATGATCACCACGCGCGATTCGCCCATGGGTCATATTGTCTCTGGCCGGGGTCTGCCTGCTCAAGACTTTCCCGACAATGAGATTGCGTTATTCGCTCGGCCGGTCATCGCGTTTCGGCGCGAGGCTCCCACGACTCTTGCCCTGACAAGGCAGTTCACCAGTCGAATCGGAGGCTCAGCCGACCATGCAGCTGCCCGGGGTCACCAGTTCGCTATAAGCCGAAGCCGCGTCGAGATAGCTGGCCGTCGCGGCAACGGTGAGCACATAGCCGGTATCGGCATCCACGGTCGACATGGCGAAAACGGTGCCCGCCACCCGTCCGTCCGCGGTGAGCAGCGGCCCACCCGAGTTGCCCGGGCGCACCACTCCGCGGATGGCGTAGACCTCGCGGGCGACACCCGGTCCGCCGTACAGGTCGGTGTGGTTCTCGATGATCGTGCCGCGGATGCGGGAGGCACGGAGATGGTAGGGCCCGCCGTACGGGAATCCGGCGACCACGGCGTCGGCGCCGGACGCCTGGTTGTCGGTGGCCCGGCTCAACGGTGCCGCGCCGAGATCGGCGACATCCAGGATGGCCAGGTCGAGGTCCTCGTCGAACGCAACGACCCGGGCGTCCAGCTGCGGGCCGGTGCCGCCCACCGAGACCGTCACTGCGGAGGCACCGGCGACCACGTGGGCATTGGTGACGACACGGTGGTTCGCAACCACCCAGCCGCTGCCGGCCGAATCGCTGCGGCAGTTCGGCGCGTCCGAATAGACCTGGACGATGCTCGACGAGGCGGCCGCCACGCCGGGACTGTCGAGCGCATCGCTGTCGGGTTCGGGAATCGGCAGGGTCGGTTCGTCACCACCGAAGACCTTCGGCAGTTCGGTGATGAGCAGGTCGGCCGCCTGTCCGGGAAGCCGATCGAACTGCTCCGGGACCACCTTGTTCAGCACCTGATACGACCAGGAGTTCTCGATTCCGGTGCCCAGCACAGCCGGTGCGAAAGGAC
>NZ_JARKPQ010000354.1 GCF_029975155.1 Propionicimonas sp.
CGGCTCCGGTGAGCGGCAACGTCCCGTTGCGGCTGGCGTCCAACACCACGGCGTGCGAGGTGCCGGGCTCCGCCACCGGGAGCGCCCTGCTGGTCAAGCGCGGTGACTGCTCGTTCAGCCAGAAGGTGGCCAACGCCGTCACCGCGGGCGCGGCGGCCGTGGTGATCTACAACAACGTCCCCGGCATGGACAGCTTCACCACCGAGCCGCAGACGTACGCGATCCCCGCGATCAGCATCGGCGGCACCGACGGTGAGAACCTGGCCAGCCTGATCGGCACTGGTTCGCAGGCCATGACCTGGCTGAACTTCCAGCCGGACCTGACCAACCCCGACGGCGGCGCGCTGTCGACGTTCAGCTCCGCCGGCCTGGCCGCCGACCTGAGCCTCGTGCCGACGATCACCGCGCCGGGCGGCAAGATCTACTCGACCCTCCCGGTCGAGCAGGGCTCCCACGGCAACATGTCCGGCACCTCGATGGCCTCGCCCTACGTCGCCGGCTCCGCCGCCGTGCTGCTGCAGGCGAAGTCCAGCCTGAAGAAGAAGCCGAGCTCGGTCGCCCAGCTGCTGTACAACACTGCCGACCCGGTCTCCAGGGCAACGGAAACGGGCGTCACCAGCCACGCCGAGGCCGTGTTCCGGCAGGGCTCCGGCCTGGTCAACCTCGCGGGCGCCCTCGGTGCGACCGTGACCGCCTCCCCGTCCGTGCTCAAGCTCGGTGAGGGCACCAGCCGCACGGTGACCGTCAAGCTGACCAACAAGACCAAGGTGACGCAGGTCTACACGCCGTCGGTCGTCACCGGGGTCAGCGCGGCTGCCAGTGTCGGCACGAGCCCCGCCGTCGGCACGTCCACCCCGGACTACGCCTACGGGCCGGCGGGCTTCAAGGCATCGCCGTCGACCATCAAGGTGAAGGCGGGCAAGACGGTCAAGGTCAAGCTGAAGCTGACCGCTCCGTCCGTGCTGCCGGGCCGGGCGGGCCTGTTGTACGGCGGCTGGGTGAAGTTCACCAGCGCCGGCACCGGGAACACCGTGACCGTGCCCTTCGCCGGCATGCGCGGCGACTACCAGGCCGTGAAGCTGCTCAACGGCTTCACCCCCGTCGACTCCTGGAAGCTGCCCGCCCTCGGCTACGTCGTCGGCAACGACCTCGAGGCGGAGTTCAACAGTGGCCGGACCTACACCATGGACCCGGACTCCTATGACGTCCCGTTCGTGCTGTACCACCTGGACTACCCCGCCAGCGACGTGCAGCTGAAGGTGACGAACACCGTGACGCGCAAGTCCTACGACGCCATCATCAACTGGGACTACGTCAGCCGCACGGGCCCCAAGGCGAGCAGCAAGTCGACGCATCTGTTCAAGCAGTCGCGCGACGACAGCCTCCAGTACATCGACTTCATCGGTGCGTTCTACCGCAAGGGCAAGGGCTACCTCCTGCCGAGTGGTACCTACACGTTGCAGTTGCGAGTGCTGAAGCCGCTCGGCTCGGCCAAGAAGAGCTCTCACTGGGAGACCTTCACCACGCCGAAGTTCAACATCAGCTGGTACGACGAGTGAGTCTCGCCTGAACGGTTCGGCCGGTCCCTCGGGGCCGGCCGAACTGCTTTCCCGGATCGCCCCCCACCGCCGAGTTGTCAGAATCTCTGCCGGCTCTGAGCGGGTGAGCTTCTGACAACTCGGCGATCTGGGACGAACCTACGGTTCCGTAGGCGTAGGAGTAGGCTGAGCGGCGATCGTCGTCCCCTGTGAAAGTGGTCCGCCAATGGTGTCCGTCGGCCGTCCGGCAACCCCCGCCACCGAGATCGTCCGGGCAGCCCGGGACTTCCTGCTCGCCCATGGCGACGACTACGCCGGGGCCGTCGAGGGCTTCC
>NZ_JARKPQ010000371.1 GCF_029975155.1 Propionicimonas sp.
TCGTCCTCGGGTGTGGCGCGCAGCTGCAGCGATCGCATGGCCTCGGGGCTGTACCCCGCCATCTCGAGTACCAGCGACTGCAGCGCATCACGGTCCATCGAGCGCAGGAACCGCTCGATGTCTGGCGTGACCGGATACCGCTCGCCGCGGAGCCCGATCACGTTCTTCACCCGCCGATTATCGCGAACCGTCCGCACGCGGCCTTGCGCCGTCCGCGTCGTTGCTTCCGTGACGCGCCAGGCCGACTTTTCACGCGCTGGCGCATCACCAGCCTCTGGCAGGGCGTGTCAGGGGCTACGCGGGGCAACGCGGGGCCGACTAGGCGCTTTGGTCGGTGTTGGCCGCGTCGTGGGTCGCAGTTCGATGCCGCGAAGCCCTGTGGACTACGAAAGGAACAACGTCCGATTGGTGATCTTCCTGCATACCCACGCGGAAGGACCACGGCCATGAACATCACCGAGATGTTGGGTTTGCAGGACGAGCGGATGGCGTCCGTCGTCAAGGAACACTGGGCGGAATGGGTCGCCATCGAGCCCCGGCTGGAGGTGGTCGAGGACCCGGCCCGGCTGGACGACTGGAGGCGAGCGGCCGAACCCGCGTTGGCCAACGGCGTCCTGCTCGGCCTGGCCCGGCTGGCGGCCTTCGACGGCGCCGACGACCGCGACGCAGCGCTGGTGCTCGCGTGGCTCCTCCTCCCGACCGCGCTGCGCGTGCGCCGCCGGTTGGGGCTGGCCGACGATCGGGTCGACGAGGTGCTGGCCGCGCAGTTGTGGGTGGAGGTCCGCGGGCTGCCGTGGCGGCGTCCGCACTGGGTGGCCGCGAAGGTCGCCGGTCAGCTGCGTGAAGGCGTGCTACTTGATTGCGGGGCACCCACGCACCACATGCCCCACCGGCTTTCGATGGTCTCGCTGGGCCCCGTCGACCCGGCCGACGATCGGCTCCTCGAGGACGACGACGCGGCAGCCGAGTTGGCCGAGCTGCTCGCCTGGGCGTGCGCCGAGGACGTCATCACCGACGAGGACCGGGAACTGCTGGTGAGTCTGATCGAGGCCGCGAAGACCCACCAGGCCGATGGTCATGCCCGCGAGGGCGGAGTTGCCGGCCTGTCGAGCCGCCAGCTGAGCGCCGTCGTGGCCCAGGAGTGGGGCGTGTGCGCCCGGACGGTGCGGCGTCGCACTGCTCGCTGCGTGGCGGCCCTCAGCGGAGCCGCCGGCGAGTATCTGAACGCCCTCTCTGACTGTCCACCGATGAGGGGCGCGGGCCGTTAGGGATGGCGGAGGTGATGCCGAGATGACCAGCACCCCGGCCGAGGTGGCCGCCCTGTTGAAGATCGCGGCCATGGAGCCGGAGACCCTGGACGACCTGGACGGCTGCCTGCGCAGGCTCCGCGACGTGCAGAAGGCCAGACGTGAGCTGGCCAAGGTGCCCCCGGGCATGCTCTTGTCAGGGCTGCTGGATCGGCGGCCTCGGGGTGGTGACCCGTCGTGACCGCGCACAGCGTCGCCGAGCTACGAGAGGCATGGCGCGCGATCGAGGCGGGCGAGTTCGCCCCCGGGCCCCGGTCCGCGCACCACGCCCGGAGCGCTGCGACGGCGTGGACGCCAGCGCCCGCTGAGAGGGTGGTCGCCGTCGTGGGCTGCGCCGGCGGAGTGGGTGCGTCCACGGTGGCGCTCGCGCTGGCCACCGCGACCGGGGTGCCGGCGCGGGTGGTGGAGTGCTGCCCTCTGTTGGCGTCCGGCTTCTCGGCCGCAGCCAATGCCGAACTGGGGACCGCGGGCCCGTGGCGCCGCGGCAGTCGTGGCGACGTCCTGCTCGAGCGCCCCATCGCCGGCGATGCGACCGTGCCGGTTCCTACCGAGTCATCGGTCGAGTGGACGTTCGTGGACACCAACTGGGCGACTGCGTCAGATCCGGGCACCGGGTGGCTGGGGTCAGTGCTCCGCACGCTCGACGACGTCGTCCTCGTCACGAATGCCACGGTGCCGGGCGTCCGCCGCCTGGAGTCGTGCGCCGAACTCCTGGGCCGGGACGCCATGGTGGTTGTCGTGGGACCCACAGCCAAGCGCTGGCCGCGTCCGGTCAAGGTCGCCGTAGCCGGGGTGCCCGCGCGCGTGCACCTGGCCGACTTCCCGCTCGACCCACGCCTGCAGGTCACCGGCCTGACCCCCGACCCGTTGCCCGCCCCGCTCCTCAAGGCGGCCCAGAACGTCCTTGCCCTCCTCCGAAAGGAACCGACATGAACCTGCTGATCGTCCCGCTGAAGATCTGCCCGGTGGCGCCCACGGGCGTCGCCGCCTACACCGACCAGATCTCCGGCATGGTCCTGTGGTCCGTGCTGTGGCTGTTCGGCATCGCGGCACTGGTGTCCGTCGGGGCGATCCTCGTCGGACGTGCCACC
>NZ_JARKPQ010000069.1 GCF_029975155.1 Propionicimonas sp.
CGTCCCGGCGACAGCGAGATGGCGGCGCAGCATCATCTCCACGCGCTGATCCTGCCTGCGGAAGATGTACTCCAGATGCTCCTCGGCGGCCAGTTCGACGGCCCGGGCCATCGCCTCGGTAGCCAACCTGTCATGGCGCAGCCGGTCTTCGGCCACCGCCACCAACAGCCATGCACCAGCACCCTGTAGGTTGCGCTCGTCCAGGTCCTGCGCCAGGGCCGGCCGTACTCGCTCGGGTTCGTTCGACGCCAAGAAGAGCTGGGATCGGGCAGTGGACGCCAAGTCCCGGCTGGACCCCCTCGAGGGATCGGCCGCAGCCATCGCCTGGTCGTATTCCTGCAGCACCGACCGAGCCCGCTCGATGTCGTTCGTGGCGAGCTCCACGGTCACCCGGAGCTTGACCACTTGGGCGGCAACCAGGCGGCCACGTCCGGCCGGGCTTGCAGCAACCGATGCCAGCCGCACGCGGGCGCTTGCCAGATCATCGCGGGCGAAGTCATCAGAGGCCTGGACGACCTGCAGTAGCGCGGCAGAAAACGGGCTCAGGTGCGCATCGATCACCTGGGCGCACTTCGCGATGGTCTCCCGGGCCTGCTCATCGCAGGAGTACGTCTCGACATAGGCGATCGCCAGCCACGCCCATTTCGCTTCGCCGCCTCGGGCGCGGCTTCTGCTGCGGGCTGCGTCGAGCGCTCGGTGGGCGACCTCTCGCGCCTCAGCGAACCGGCCTGCACCGCTCTCGGCCAGTGCCAACAGTCCCAACAGCCGAACGTCCTCGTCATAGCCGATCCGCTGCGATGGCAACGATGCCAGTCCGGCGCGAAGGATCTGCTCAGCAGTCTCATACTGCCCGGCCCACAATTCTGCCATCCCACGCAACGCAAAGACGCTTCCGCGGTTGTAGAACCAGCCCGGCGCATCCGAATAACTGAGCCCACTCAGAATCCGTTCGGCGTCGTTCGCGGCCACCAGCAGCGCGGTGGGCTCGCAGGCACGATATGCCTGAACGGCATGCAGGATACGCATGGCCAGCACACACACCGCCCGACGAGAATCGGGCAAGGTATCCAGGGAAGCCTGTGCCAGGTTGAGGAAGCGCTGCGTTGTCGGTTCATCGCCTCGGATGGCCGGAGCCACCGCCATCCCCAACGCCAATTCGGGATAGTCGTGCGCGCACGTCTCCGGAACCCGCGCCATCAAGCTGATCAGGACCGACTGGTCTGCGCCGAGGCACATCGCGGCACCCGAGCGGGCCACGATCTGGCCGGCGAAATCCCAGTCGCCCGAACTGATCGCCTGGTCGAGAGCCTCAGCCCAGGCCTCCTGCTCTTCGAACCACAGCGCCGCCTTGCGGTACAGCTCCCGGGCCAGCGCGGGACGGTCCGCTTGGAGCCTGGCGCGCAGCGCCTTGTTGAGCAACGTATGCGTGCGGTACCAGCCCGTGCCCTCCAATTCGTGGGCGAGCAGCTGATCGCGCGCCAGCGTGCGCAGCAGCTCGTCGGCGTTCTGCTCGCCGCTGAGGACCTCGGCCAAAGATCCACACAGCCGCTCCGAGACCGAGGTGCGCAGCAGGAACTCAGCATATGGTTTGGGCAGCATGCCCAGCACGTCGTGCCACAGATAGTCGGCAATCAGGAAGGTCGGGCCGGCGAAGCGCTCCAGCAGCACGCCGGCATCGTCCGAGGCGCTCAAAGTCAGCGCAGCCAGACGAATGGCCGCCGCCCAGCCGCCGGTGGCGTCCACCAGCCGCGACAAGTCCCGTTCGTCAAGGCTGAGCCCCCACTTCGACAGCAGCTCCCGGGACTCCGCCTGGGTGAAGGCCAGATCGGTGAACTGCACCTCGGACAGTCTGTCCTCAAGTCGAAGCCGATGCAGATTGGTGGGCGGGTCATGCCGAGAGATGAGCACAATACGCATGCCATCCGGTGACCAGCGCAGCAGTTGGGCCAGCCAATCCAGCGAGTCGCCTTGGTCCAGCTCCTGCAGATCGTCCAGTACCAGGATGACCGGGGTTTCCCGGCCACGCGTCATATCGCACAGCACGCCGATGTCAGGGGTGTCGGGCAACTCCAGGTCGCGGAAGACATCCGGGCCGAGGCCCATGCTCAGCGCGCTCAACAAGGATCTCCACAGCCGCGGCGCGCGGCCATCCGCACGATCCAGCGACAGCCAGGCTACCCGGCCCACCCGCTCGCTCTCCCGCGTCCAATCGGCGACCGCAAGGGTCTTGCCGGTTCCGGCTGGTCCGGTCACCAAGATGATCTGGCGTTGAGCTGCTTGGTCCAAGAGTTCGGTCAGTCGCGAACGGCGAATGAAAAGCTCGGAGCGTGCCGGCACCCGTGCCCGTGAGTCCAACAACTGGCGCACTGGCACCTCAGTCATGGACGCGGCCTCACATTCGCTCCAACTGCGCCGGGCGCACCAAACCCAGCGGGCGCACTACTACGTGCGTAATCTACTACCGTCTGCGCGAACAGGGCGCGACCGTCCGCCAACAGGTCGATCAACCACGACTAGCTCAATCGACGATGTGTATATCGAGCACATCGAAAGCCAGCGTTTCCAACTCCCACAGAACCTCGAAGAGTTCCTGATCACTGGTGAACGGTATCGCCAGAGTCGTCGACGGTGGATTCTGATGAACCTGCATGTTGTGGATGGATGCCGCAATCAAAGAGCCCGCATAGCCCTCCACCTCGACCAGCGCCAGCGGTCCCTGCCGAGGGCACTCACCCGCGGACGACGTATCTTCAGGAACTTCCACCCGTTCAACCGAACGCAGCACCAACCCGGCGCGTTGCAGCCGGTGCAGCACGCTCCACTGCCGCGTCGCGTCAGGCAGTTGGCCACGCAACTCGGTGCCCGAGGGCAGGCGGGTCACGATCAACCCGTTCAGCTCGGCGTCCAAAGCCTGTCGCAGCTCGCCCTCCACGCGGATACACAGCTGACGCGGGCCGTCCACCATGGTCATTTGCGCCGCTTCGAAACGAGCCAGCCCGCGGCGAAGCCCGCGAGGAAGACGGCGCTCAAGGTGACCCACAGCGGGGCGGACACCCGCAAC
>NZ_JARKPQ010000376.1 GCF_029975155.1 Propionicimonas sp.
GTCGGCCAGGCCGGTCCGGATGCGGTCTTGGTGCCGCTTGAGCGTCGGGAGGTCGATGGCGTCGGCGAAGTGCGCGCCCAGCAGCTTGTCGCTCTCGGCCTCCAGACGTGCCCGGTTCGCGGTGAGGTCGGCGAACTCCTGGTCGCGCCCGGTACCTCGCTTGTCGAATGCTGCGTCGACTTCGGCGGCGAGGTGTCGGTAGTCGTCTTCGCTGATCGTGATGTTGGCGTAGGAGTCCTCGACCAGTCGTTCCGCAACCTGCACGGGCACCGCTCGCCTCGTGCAGTTCGTCTTCTTCGCCGCTCGTCCGGAGCAGACGAAGTAGGCGTAGGTCGTGCCGCGCGGGTTGGTGGCGAAGTCGAGCAGCATCCGTGATCCACAGCTTCCACAGTGCAACAAACCCTTGAGATGGTGGGCGTGCTGGACATGTCGGGTTGCCTGCGCCTTGCGTGCCTTCAGGAGCGATTGCACCTGGTCGAACAGGGCAGGCTTGATGAGCGGTTCGTGCGCGCCTGGGTGGAGCGCACCCTTGTAGCGGATCACGCCCGCGTAGTACGGGTTGGTCAGCAGCTTGTAGAGCGTGTTCTTCCCCAGCGGCTTCGACGGTCGCTTCGGCGACGGCACGGTCGTCAGGCCGCGTGCGGTGAGGTCTCGCAGCAGCCCAGTCACGGAAGTCTGGCCCTGGGCGTAGGTCTCGAATGCCCACCGGATCAACGGAGCACGTTCGGGATCAACCTCAACCGTCCTGACCTCTCGGCCTTGCTCGTCGGTGCGACGCACATTGAGGTACCCGACCGGCGCACGCATCGGCGTTCCACCCTGCGCGACTTTTTGGGTCAGCCCCTTCGTGACCTCGGTAGCGAGGTTGCGACTGTAGAACTCGGCAATCGACGACATGATGCCGTGAACGAGCATCCCCGAGGGCGTCTGGTCGATGGACTCGGTAGCCGACACGAGAGTGACCCCGGCAGCAAGCAGAGCTTCGTGAATCTTCACGTCATCGGCGCGGTTGCGGGCGAGCCGGTCGAGCTTGTGCACTAGGCAGAACTGCACCCGCGTCGCGGCGATGAAGGCGAGCATGTCCTGCAACCCGTCGCGATCCGCCGAACGCGCAGACTCGCCCGCGTCCACGAACTCCCGCACGATCCGCGCCCCCAGCTCGTCGGCCTTGCGCTGGTTGGCCTCACGCTGCGCCGGGATCGAGAACCCCTCCTCAGTGCCGCCACGCTCAGCCTGCTCCCGCGTCGAGACCCGCAGGTAGGACACCGCAAGCAGCACCGGGGCTTCCTCCTCGGTGCTGGCGTCAGTGGTGAGCGTGGTGGTCATGATGGGCCTCCTTCGTGGTCGAGCCGGTCGCTTCGAGTAGTGGAGATCATGGTGGTCGAACCGCTCGGCGCTTCGGGGAGCCTGACGGTCCCGGAAATTTTCCGGCACCGACTGCGCCACCCAAGATCAAGGGCTCTATGCCGACGGGCAGCGGGAGCCCGTAGGGGTCGGGCTCGCCGTTGATCCATGCGCGGTGCCGGGCCTCGGTGATTCCGAGCACCCACTCGATGAGCTTGCCGAGATCAGGCTCGTCTCTCCGTGTCACCCGTAGCCGTAGGCGTCGATCCTCAGTCCTCATGACAGGTAGGTGCGCAGCACCTCCCAAAATGCGGATCACGACACCGGATTACTGCCCGTCAATCAGACCCTGTTCGAGACGACACGCCTCTTGCAGTTCGAGCACCGTACTACTCCGTATGGAATTGTCTTGTGGCCAGACTACGCCTCTTCGCCGTCCGGGAACAGGTGGAACGCGATCTTCGGCAACCTGGCCAGACCGCGCCCGAGCGCAGCAGTGAAGAGTTCGTCGGCGAGGTGCTCGAACTCGGGAGCGAGGAAGCTGGCCGCCGCATCAGCCACCTCAGGGTCTTCGGCAGGATCGTCGGCGCGGAGCATCACCACGATCACTCCACGGATGTCGTCACACCAGTCCTGCGTCGCCTGAGCGAGGGGCTTGATCGCCCCGGCCACCCCGTCAGCCATGAGCCGGATCAGCGCCTGACCCTCGCGACGGTCGAACAGACGATCGAGCGCGGCGACGATGTGTTCGCGCACCGCCTCGACGTCTGCGCCACGAGGCGAGGGGGTGCCGTCGAGGAACGCGAGGGTGCTGGCCCGCATGTGACTGATCGCATCCAGCGCCAGGCCCTCTTTCCCCTTGCCGGGGAAGTGGTGGTACATGCTGCCCTGTCCGATGCCGGAGCGTTGCTGGATCATCACCGGGCTCGTCGCTTCGAACCCACGTTCCGACAGCAACGTGCATGTCGCTGCCACGAGCTTCTGCTTTGAGTCATACGCCGGACGACCCGGACCCCGCCGCTTCTCCACCACGTTGATTACTCCTCACCGCTGGGCGGCTATGCTCGGCCACATCACCCAGTTCCATACAGACTAGTACGGACCTTGACCTGCAAGACGCGTGATCGCTCAAACGAGGTCAGCGGCAACGAGCGAGACTGACCCGTGTGGCGACCGGGGAGGAGCGGTACCCTGCTCGCGGTCTGCGTGTTTCCGGCGGCGCGTCAGTGGGCCCAGATACGATGGGATAGTGCTGATGGCGGACCTCCTGGATGTCGCCGAGGTCGAGCGAGTCGCCGCCCTCGGTGGGCTTGATGTGCGTACTCAGAGCGAGCTTGGTCAGTTCTTCACGCCTGCAGCTGCGGCTCAGCTCATCGCTTCGATGCCCCGCTTACCCGAGGCGGGAACTCTGCGTGTGCTTGACCCTGGCGCGGGCTCAGGCGTGCTTGCCGCAGCACTCGTCAGC